>DATKMD010000015.1:0-5282 GCA_035542075.1 Thermoanaerobaculaceae bacterium | reverse complement strand
CGTCCTGCCTCGTCCATACCGTTGTCAATGGCCACTGAAACCCGTACCAGGCTGGTCATCTAATTCCGTACCACCCTGGGGTGTCGGGGCGTTTGGGTGTTTTGGGGTGGCTGGCCCCGAGAAGCGACGCACCAGGATGCCGCAGGAGCCGCGCAAACGGAGTCGGACGACCTGGAGTGTCACCGAACGTTGAAACCCGGCCAGGCGGGAACGGTTGAAAGCCGGCCACTCCGAGTGGCGGCGGTGAGTATTGTCGATCGCCCGTGAGCGACGCAAGGCTGGGATTGCCGGCGCCGATGTAGAGGGCGTGTGCCGCGGCCTGTGGTAGCTGTGGGCGCCGGCGTCCGTTGGCCGGCGTCCAAGGACCTTGTGGGCGCGCGGTCGTCGGCGCGTCCACAGGTCCGGCAGCTTCCACAGGCCCTCACGCACTTGCTTCCTCGGTCTGCTTCACACGCTGCTGGTGCAGGCGGTAGCTCTTGCCCTGGAGCTGGACGATCTGGGCGCGGGAGAGGAAGCGGTCGAGGATGGCGGTGGCTGCGGGGACATCGCCGAGAAAGGCACCCCAGTCCTGTGTGGGTCTGTTCGTGGTGACGATGGTCGAGGCGTGCTCGTGGCGGCGCACGAAGATCTCGAGCAGGTCCTCGGCGGCACTGGGGCCCAGCCTCTTCATGCCGAAGTCCTCGATGATCAGCACGTCGACATTGGTGAGCTGCTGGACGAAGTCCTTGCGTTGCCCGAGGGCCTCGGCCTCGGCGAAGTCCTGGCAGAGATCGAAGGCGCTGCGGACGAGTGCCCGGTAGCCGGCCCGGATCGCGCCGATAGCGATTGCGGTGGCGATGTGACTCTTGCCGAGTCCGGGCGGTCCGATGAGCAGCACGTCGTTGCGCTGCGCGACGAAGCGGCCGCAGGCGAGCTCGACGAGCCTGTTCTTGGGGATCTTGGGATTGAAGCCCCAGTCGAAGTCCTTCAGCTCCTTAATGGTCGAGATGGTCGCCTGCTTGACCCGGCGGGCGAAGAGCCGATCGGCGCGCCGGGCCAGCTCGTCCTCCACCAGCAGCTCGAGGAACTCGAGGAAGGACATCGAGCCGCCCTCGGCCTGGGCCAGGCGCGCGGGGAGCGCCTCAGCCATGCCTGAAAGGCGTAGGTGACGCAGCTTGCTCAGCAGAGTGGGATTCACGGCAGTTCCTCCAGTCGGTACTCCGTCATGGGCCGAATAGCTTCGTGAGCGTCGAGGAGGCTCCGCTGGGCCGGCACCGAGTCGGCCTGCTCGGCGAGGCGGCGAAGGTCCTTGTAGCGGAAGAGCCGATGGGCGAGGGCCCTCTCGGCCGCGTGGAGCACGGCCTCTCTGGGGTGCTTGCGGACCAGGTGGATCGCACCCTGGATGAGCCGCAGCGCCCGCACCCCGCGCTCGAGGTAGGCAGCCTCAGCCCACTCCTCGAGCGGACGGCCGACGCGAGCGCAGGTGCCGATCAGCTTGGCGACGTAGGCACGCTGGGAGGACGTCGGCTCATGGCTGTGCTCACCGGGCCGGCGGGCCCACTCGCCGGGACGCACGCGAGCGTGGACGGCCACCGCCGTCTCGCCCACGAAGATCCGGACGAGCCGGGCATCCCACCGCACCTCGAGCTCCTCGCCGAGGCGATGGGCCGGCGCCGGGTAGAAAGCACCATCCACCTCGACGTGGCCGTCGGGGTGCACCGTGCGCATGCCACGCTCGAAGATCGCGAACGGCTCCGCGGCGAGCGGTTGCAGTGCCTTCTTGTCGCTCTCCTCAAAGTGGCTGAAGACCTGCTTGCGCGTAGTCCCGTGGATCCTCAGTCGCGCGACCGTGCGGTTCCAGTGGCGCAGGTGCTGGTTCTGCTCGTCGAGGGAATTGAAGCGACGCCCCTTGAGGGCGTTGTCCTTCACGTAGCCGCCACTGCGCTCCTGCTTCCCGTTTTCCCTCGGGTTCGCGGGTCTGGTCGGCAGCGCCGTGAAGCCCCAGTGCTTGGCGAAGGCCTCGTACACCACGTTGACGTCGGGATCGTAGAGACACGCCCGCACCACCGCCGCCTTGAGGTTGTCGTGCCTGACGACCTTGACCACACCGCCAAGATCCTTGAAGGCTCTCTCGTGCAGGCGCAGGAAAGTCTCGACCTTCTGCTCCCACACCGCCTCCTCGTAGCCGTGCCGCGAGTGGCACAGCGTCATGCGAAACACCCATGGCCGTCGCCACTGCCCCGTCGTGGCGTCGAGCGTGGGTGCGCCTTGGAAGAAGTCCACCTGGGCTTCCTCGCCCGGCAGGCTGTGCATCACGCCACAAGCTCGCCGGCGCCGCGCCAGCTTGCGCACGTAGCGCTTCACCGACTCGTAGCTGTGCGCGTAGCCGTACTCCTCCTGCAGGTCCTGGAAGACCCGCTGGACGCTCAGCCCCAGCTCGAGCTTCTCCAGGATCACCGCGCGGTATGGCGCCGCCGAGGACCTCGCCGGCACCCTCGAGCCGGCGAACACTTTGGCCGCATTCGCCCCCGAGCCGGGGAACACTTTGGCCGGGTTTGAACCGTCCGCCAGCCCCGAAACTCCGCCGTCCCCGGGGCTCTCAGCCTCTCCCGCCTCGTCTGAGCCGGGGAACACTTTGGCCGCATTCGGATCGGCCAAGCGGCTGTATCTCGAGACCGTCTCCCTCCGTACACCCGTCTCCCGCTGAATCCGCCGGAAGGTCCAGCCCAGCGCGAGCAGAGCGATAACTTGCTGTCTCTTCGTCATCTTCAGGTGGTTGGCCAGGGCATCCTCCGTGGGCAGAACCCACGAGCATGCCCCAAGGCCGCCTACCCGAAGTGGCCGCCTTTCAGGCGTTCCTCACTGGCCGGGTTTGGGTGTTCGGTGACACCTGGAGGTCGTCCGCTTCTTCGGCCCGTAGGGATCTCTGGCGCGCCGGCGTCATGTCAGCTGTGACCTCCCTTGGCGATGACCGGTCCCTCGAGGGCAGCTGTGAGCGGCGCCTGCAGCGCGACGTTGAGCTTGTCGCGCAGCCTGTAGGACTGGCCTCGAATCGACAGCACGTGCGAGTGGTGGAGCAAGCGATCGAGGATCGCAGCGGCGATCACCTCATCGCCCAGGATCTCGTTCCACTCGGTGAAGGACTTGTTCGAGGTGAGAATCAGGCTGCTCTTCTCGTAGCGCGCGGAGACGAGCTGGAAGAGGTAGTTCGCCTCTTTGCGTGACAGCGGCAGGTAGCCGACCTCGTCGACCACGAGCAGCGCCGACTTGTGGGTGTAGGTGCGCATCTTCTGCTTCAGCTTGCCGGCGGCGTCAGCGGCGGTGAGGTTCTTGATCAGGTCGTCGAGCGTTGTGAAGTAGACCGAGAAGCCACACTGGCAGGCCTTGACGCCGAGTGCGATCGCGAGGTGAGTCTTGCCGACCCCAGGTGGGCCGAGCAGCAGCACGTTCTCCTTCTTCTCGAGAAAGCGGAGTGAGGCAAGCTCGGCGACGCTGGCCTTGTCGAGCGAAGGCTGGAAGGCGAAGTCGAAGCTGTCGAGCGTTCTCAGCGCCGGGAAGCCGGAGAGCTTGAGCGCATTGCGGACACGGCGACTCTCGCGGGTGGCGAGCTCTTCCTCGAAGAGCCGGTCGAGAAGGTCCGAGTAGGCCCAAGACTCCTTCTGGGCCTGGTCGAGCACGCTGTCGAGCTGCTCCTTGAGGGTGACGAGGCCGAGCCGGCCGAGGTTGTGGTCGAGACGCTGGCGCACGAGTTCGGGCATGGCTCAAGCCCTCCCCTCAAGCGCGGCGTAGACCCCAAGCGCACGTCGCTCCACGCTCACCAGCGGCGGACGCCACAGCGACACGCCAGCGCCAGCTGTGGCCGCAAGAGCACGCCGCCGCTTCTGCCCCAGACGAGAGAGCGCCTTCCACAGGGGCGCGTGATGCTCGGGCGAGATCGAAACCTGCCCCCGACCGCGAAGCCGCGGGTGCACCGCCACCTCGTCGGCATCGGCGTAGATGTACAGCCTGTCGTCGAAGCCTTCCTTCACCGTCACTGTCCGTCCGACGAGCTGCGATGGCACCGAGTAGCGGCTGCTCGCGTATGCGATCAGCGCCTCGCGCAGCACACGCCGTGTCTCGACGCTCCTGCAGTCGAAGGCCACTCCCGGCAGCGGGTGCAGGTGCGAGCGCTCCTCGGCGAAGCGTTCCCACGGCGGGAGACCTGTCGTCGCGCAGATCCGCCCGGCCACATCCTCGCACCAGGCCAAGGCGCGCCGGTTCAGCTCGGCATCGTCCACCGGCAGCGGGTCGAGTCCGAGCAGGAAGTCCCGCTCGTGATACCCGATCGTGTTCTCCACCTTCCCCTTCGTCTGCGGTCGATACGGCCAGCACGCCTGCGGCAGGTAGCCGTAGTGCGAGGCGAAGCTCAGCAGCCGCTCCTGCCACACCACCTCCGGCCGCGGCCGCTTCACCAGCTGCTTGGGGTTGTCGTAGAGGATCCGTTCCGGGACTCCGCCGAAGAAGGCGAACGCCCGCGTGTGCGCCCACAGCAGCCACGCCTGCGTGATCTGCGGCAGGTAGGTCACGAAGCGCAGCCGCGAGTAGCCCAAGACCAGCGCGAAGAAGTACCGCTTCGCCACTTCGCCCGAGGCAAAGCGCACCTCGCGCGCCTCGCCCCAGTCGGCCTGCGCCTGCAAGCCAGGCGACGTCTCGAAGCGCACCGTCCCCTCGCGCGCTCGCTGCTCTCGCCGCCACACCCGGCACCACCGCTTCACCGTCTCGTAGCCGCCGGCGAAGCCACGCTCCCGAATCTCTCGGTATAGCCGCGTCGCGCACAGGCCAGGATGGCTCCCCAGCCGCGATAGCAGCTGCTCCTTGAAGCCGTCCAGCTTCGAGGCCCTCGGGCCACGTCGGTACTTCCTTGGCTCACTCTCGTCCCACACGCGGCGCACCGTGTCCCGGTGCACCCCCAGCCTCCTCGCCACGGCCCGCTGCGAGTAGCCCTGGGCCTTCAGTACCTTGATGTCCATCCACGACTCCTGAGGCAGCATGGCCAGGATTCTTACGGGGCTCGCTCCGCTCGCCCCTCCAGAATCCCGGCCGGCTCTACGACTCAGCCCCGAGGCTCGGAGCGCCCCCCAGGGTGGTACGGTTTTCAGTGACCATCTCGGTACAGTTTTCCCTGACCATTTCCAGGTCTGCCGAACACTCGCGACCAGCTGCGAGGGGCGCACGACCCTGCCCTGGTTCACGATGACCGAGCCGACCACGATGCGTCCACTCGGCTCCAACCGCCCCTCGGGATCTTCCCTCGGTTTCGTAGA
>DATKMD010000014.1:0-4564 GCA_035542075.1 Thermoanaerobaculaceae bacterium | reverse complement strand
AGCGCCCGGCACCACTTGCACCAGTTGCCGCCGACGATGACCAGTAGGCGCCTGTTGTCGGCGGCAGCCTTCCTCCCGGCCGCCTGCAGCTGCTTCCAGCCGTCCAGGGACGGGTCGTACGGTCCGGTCGCCGGCGTCGCTACCGCCACGAAGCTGGCCACACAAAAACAAAAACCGAGAGCGTTGAACGCGAGATGTTTCACGACCCCCCCGGAACCGCGCAGGCACGCGGCTCACGGATTGTACGTCTTTCGACTCGACTTCTCTTTTCTTCTTTGCCGGGAGTTCCTAACCCCGGTAGTGGAGCACCAGCAAGGTCACGTCGTCGTCGGCCTCGCGGCCTGCCCGGTGCTTCGCCGCGGCTTCAAGCAGGGCCCGCCCAATGGCCTCCGCGTTCTTGCCCCCGAGTTCGGCCAGGGTCTTTTGCACGCCCTCCACGCCGAACTCGTCGCCCGTCGGCGAGAAAGACTCGGAGATCCCGTCGCTGTAGAACACGATCGAGTCGCCCGCGGACAGCTGGATTGGCGTCACGTCCCACTTCGCAACCGGGAGCAGACCCAGGATCGGACCCCTGGGCGGCACAAGCTCTACCGAACCGTCGGCACGAAGGAACGCCAGCGGACAGTGGCCGGCGTTCACGAGGCTCAGGTCTCCGTCGGCCCCCAGGACACCCATGGCGAGCGTCAAGAAACGGTTACCTGGGTTGTGCTTGAGGAGGCTCCGGTTGAGAGCAGGCATCATCGCCTCGATGGGCTGACCGAGCTCGTGGAGGAGACCAATGAGCCCCTGCGCCATCGCCATGATGAGTGCCGCCGTCACCCCCTTGCCTGAGACGTCCCCCAAGGCGACCGCGAGGAGTCCGTCCTCCCGCAGCATGCCGTGGTAGAGGTCGCCTCCGACGCTGCGCGCCGGCTGCGAAAAGGCGAAGACATCAGCGAAAGGAGTTTCTGGCGGTGTGAGCTGGAGCGCCGTTTGAAGCGTCCGCGCCAGCGACATCTCGTAGTCGATCTTGGCTTTCTCGCGCGCTTCGCGGTACAGCCTCGCGCTGTCGATCGCGATGGCGGCCTCGGAAGTGACCGACTCCAGCACCGCGAGGTCCTCTTTGCCAAAGGGTTTCCCCGCCTTCGCCTTCTCCACCACGATGCCGCCGATGACCTCCACCGACGCGATGAACGAGGCGTCCTCGACGCGGCCCATCGGCCGACGCGTCACGACCAGGGGTGCGGCCACCGCCATCGCGGCCCCTCGCGCCACCATCGTCGTCGAGGGGGACAGCTCGAGGCCAGCAGACACGACCCTGCGCTCCTTGATCGCCTTCTCGAATAGGGAGCTGTGCTCGGCCCATGCGGGCTTGCTCAGGTCGGCCGGGTGGCAGGCGACGGTCCTCCTCTTCCCGCCCTCCTCGATCAGGATCACGCACCCGCGGTCGGCACGGACCAGCCGTACGGCGGACTGGAGCACGATCTGGACGACCTCCTCGAGCACGGTCGCGGCGTTGAGCGCGCGCGCCACATCCAGCAGCATCTGCAGGTGCCGGACGCCCTCCTCGCCGCCCGTCTTTTCGGCGGCGATCTCCAGTGGGGTGCTCACGTCCTCCGCGTTGACGTGGTACTCCGTGCGCGGGCCAAGGCGCAGAACGTCTCCGGGCTGCAACACCTCGTGCTGTACCCTAACGTCGTTGACGAACGTGCCACCGGATGAGCCGAGGTCCTCCACGACGAGTTCCTGGCCATCCCACTTCACCTCGGCGTGCCGGCGTGACACCGTGGCCTCCGAGATCACCACGTCGCACCCCGGATCCCTCCCCAACCGGACAACCGGCTGGGCGATCCGGACGCGGGCCCCGGGCTGGCCGGGGTCACGAGGGACCAGGACGGGGGGTGTGTTCCACTCGCTCTTCGCCTTGCGCGGCATAGCGAGAGTCTAGCAAAAGACCTCTTCTCGGGCCCCGGGGATCCCTGGCGCCGCGGAGGGACCCCCTCCTCACAGCCAGACGGCTAACAGGCTCGCGTAAAAGGGGTTCCCTCATTCTCGCGCGTGGGCCCTTGACGCCTCGTGCTATTCTCCGCGCCGCGTCGTTGGCGCCCGGATGAAGACGGTCACGTACCTCACCCGCAGGAACATCCTCAAGAAGGGCGCAATGGCCTTCGTGGGCGGAGGCATCCTGGCGCGCTCGGGCTGGGCGGAAGCGACCGACCTGCCGATGGTGCGGCGCGTCACTCTCACCCATCCCCTTCTGCCCCACGCGTTCGACGGGCTCCGCATCGCTCAGGTCGCGGACGTGCATGCGGGGATGTTCATGCCGCCGGAGCGCCTGGTCCGGGTCCGCGCTCTTGTCGAGACGCTCGTCCCAGACCTCGTCGTGTTCACGGGCGACCAACTCGACCGTCGCCAGGTCGACGCGGACTTCTTCGTCCATGGCTTTGCCGGGATCGACGCGCCGCTCGGTGCCTTCGGGATCCTCGGCAACCACGACCATCTGGCCGGACCTCGGCTCGCACTGGCCGCGCTGGAGGCGGTCGGCGTGACGCCGCTCGTCAACCAGTCCGCTGCCCTCGAGCGGAACGGCTCGCGTGTCCTCCTGATCGGGGTGGACGATCTCGACGCGACTCCCGGATGGGGACCCGACTTCACCGCCGCGAATCATGGCGAGGCCGGGTTCCGCATCCTCCTCTGCCACCAGCCCAACGGATGGCGTGCGGGGAGGGCTGCGGGTGCCAACGTGACGCTTTCAGGGCACACCCACGGCGGCCAGATCGCGGTCCCGTCTCGCGGCGTCAATCTCGCCCGGCTTTCCACCCCCTATATCGCAGGTGCCTACCAGAAAGCCGGGCAGTTGCTCTACGTTTCGAGGGGTATCGGCGTCGGGGCAGTACCGCTGCGTTTCGGCGTGCCACCCGAGGTGGACCTGATCACCCTGCGGCGCGGACCGCTGTCCGAAGCCTAGGGTCACGTATCGAGGCGGTCGTAGTGATCCCTGGTTATCTCCGCTCGGACTTTCCCCGTGTGCTCGATCCCTGCCGGCTCGAACAGGAGCAGTTTGGCGTGGCCGTGGGGGACCACGCGATGCTCCCGACCCCGCGGCACGATGGTGAACTCGCCGGCATGTAGCGTCACTGTCCCATCCCGCTCCAGGACGTCAAGCATGCCCTCGATCACCAGGAACAGCTCGTCCTGGATGTCGTGCGTGTGCCACGGGACCTTGTCCCCCTCCAACCGCACAAGCTTGACGTGCTGACCGTTCAGCTCCCCGACGATCTTCGGCGAAAAGGTATCGCTGAACTTCCCAAAGCACTGCTCGAGGTTGACGACCTTGCTCATGGCCTCTCTCCTCCCGCCGCGGCCCCCACACCAAACAGGTAGCCACCGAGGGATACGTTCCCGGTGAGCGGAGGTTGTGCCCCCCGAGAACTCGCCGTTGTGCCAGGCAGCAACGCTATTCGAGCGGGATGCGACCCTTGTTCCTGGCGAGCCAGACCTCGAACGTCTGCAGCGAAGGGTTGAGGTATCGCGAAAAGGCCACGTCGCGCGCCCCACAGTAGAGCTGCTGGAAGTCGCGCTTGAACTGGAACATGTTGCCGAGGTCCTCGGCGCCCGGGAAGCCGAAGCTGCGGTACACGTCGAGTGGCACATCGTTGTACCGAACCTCCTGACCGAGTGCCTTCGTCAGTGCGGCAGCGATCTGCGCGCCGGTGACGTGCTCGCCCGCGATGCCGACGGTCTTGCCGATGAACTCGCTTCCCTTCTTGAAGATCCCGTAGGCGCACTTTCCGATGTCCTCGGCGGCCATCGAGGGGATCTTCGCGTCACCCCACGGAAAGGTGATGGCCAGCCTTCCGTCCGGCCCCTTCTTGGGACCCATGCCGAAAATAATCATGTTGTCCCAGTAGAACGATGTCAGCAGGAACGTCGTCGGGACCCCGAGATCGGTGAAGAAGTGGTCGGCCTCGGCCTTGGCATCGAAGTGCGGCACCTTGTACTTCCCCATGAGGGTGGGCATTCGGGTGTCGTTCAAGGGAACCCATTTGCGCGTGTCCTCGAACGTGGACCAGATCGCGTGCCGGATCCCGGCAGCCTTCGCCGCTTCGGCCATCGCTCGGGCATTGGCCATTTCCCTCTCGGGGGAGAGGTGCGCCCAGTAGAACGTGACGCAGTACGCCCCGTACGCTCCCTTGAACGCCTTCTTCAGGCTCTCCACGTCGTCGACGTCGCCCGCGACAACCTCGGCGCCGAGCTTCGCCAGTTCCTTCGCCTTGTCGGAGTTGACGTCTCTCGTGATCGCGCGCGCCGCGAACGGGCCGCCCTTGTCGCTCAGGATGGCGCGCACCAGGCCGCCGCCCTGAGCGCCCGTCGCACCGACCACCGCGATGACCTTCTTCGCCATTGTGAGCCTCCTCCTCGTGACGGAACGACGGGGTGCCGCTCGGTATTTCATTCGCCCCTGCGGACGACACGCCCGCGCCGGCAGGCTTGGAGCCTTTCGCTATCGTGACTGCTTGCGAAACTCGAGCAGCTCGATGGGTGCGCCGTCGTGGACGATCATCGCGACCCGGACCCCCTCCGA
>DATKMD010000013.1:0-62163 GCA_035542075.1 Thermoanaerobaculaceae bacterium | reverse complement strand
ACTGCACCCACTCCCCGAACGTGTTGACGAGAAAGTCGTCCTTCTTGTGCCCACCGTCAAACCGCACCTTGGCCCCAAGCAGGCAGGAGGAAACGCCGATGCGGATAGGATGATCTTTGTCCTTCACCGATGCCCTCCGTGGTGCACCACCTGAGCATACCTTGGCGTGGGTCCAACGCCCGGAGGGGTGCCGCTACCGGAATGGGTGTAGAATGCGTGGCTCGGCCCGAGAGGCCGCGCCTGGAGCAGGACCAGGCGGCAAGGATGTGCGCATGAACAAGGAGAAGAACCCACCCGCGGACAACCAGAGCTTCGCCGAAGCCCTGGCGCAATCCTTCCAGCAGGAGGAGTTCGAGATCGGGCAGTTGGTCACCGGCACCATCATGGTGGTGCACGGCGACATCGCTCTCGTCTCCGTCGGGGGCAAATCCGAGGCGGTCATGGACCGGACCGAACTCGGGGAGCTCAGGCCGGGAGACGGACTGGACGCGGTGATCATCGCGCTCTCGCCCGAGTTGCGCGTCTCGCACAAGCTGGCCATCGAGCGCCGGGAGCGGGAAGCGCTGCGCGGCGCCTACGAGAACAGCGTGCCGGTCGAGGGCAAGGTGACCGGGCGCAACAAGGGCGGCTACGACATCTCGATCGCCGGCCTGCGCGCCTTCTGCCCGATGTCGCAGATCGACCTCGGCTTCCCCCGCAACGTGGACGCCTACTTGGGGAAGAGCTTTCTCTTTCGCATCACCGAGCTCGCGGACGATCTCTCGGCCCTGGTTGTCTCCCGCGCGCTGGTCCTCAAGGACGAGCGCGCGGCAGCCGCGAACGAGGCGTGGGGACGCGTCTCGCCGGGGATGGAGATCGAAGGCAAGATCAAGAGCGTGCGGGACTTCGGCGTCTTCGTCGACCTCGGTGGGGTGGACGGCATGGTGCACATCAGCGAGCTCTCGCACCGTGCGAACGTGCGGCCGTCGCAGATCGCGAAGGTCGGCGACACCGTGCGCGTCAAGGTGCTGGAGGCCGACCGGGAGAAGGGTCGCATCGCTCTCTCGATGAAGGCGCTGGAGCCGGACCCGTGGGCCGAGGTGCCGACCCGTTTTGCCGCCGGTGCTTCGTTCGAGGGCACGGTCGCGCGCAAGACCGAGTTCGGCGTCTTCGTCGAGCTGCTCCCCGGGGTGGACGGGCTCATCCACGTCTCCCAGCTCCCCCCTGGTATGAAGCTGGAGGACGAGACCCTCGCCCCCGGCGCCCCCGTGCGCGGTTGGGTGCGCGAGCTCGACCTCGAGCGGCGACGCCTCTCGCTCACCCTGCGAGAGGTGGCCACGAGCGACCCATGGCTCGACGCGGTGGAACGCTACCCGACGGACACCGCAGTCGAGGGGACCGTGGAGCGCACCGCCAACTTCGGCGTGTTTGTGCAGCTGGAGCCCGGCCTCACCGCGCTCATCCCGGCGTCCGAGACTGACGTCCCCAAGGGTGGCGACCTCGCTGCGGCGTTCCTCCCGGGCAGCCGTGTCTCGGCCACCGTGCTCGCCGTGGACCCCCAGCGCAAGCGCATCTCGCTCTCGGTCAAGAAGGCGAAGGAGGGCAAGGCGGTCAAGGAGTATCGCCGCTGGACCGAGGAGAAAAAGGTCGAGCGCAAGCCCGAGGTGACGGCGTTTGGCGCAGCCCTCATGAAGGCGCTCAAGGGCAAGGAAGAGTAGCCCGGCTTTGGTGTGGGAACGACGGCTCCCCGCGGCTGGGAGCCCTCTCGTCAAGAAATCCCGCCACAGCCTTCGGGCATGAGATCGCTTATCTCGGCGTGGGCACGCCTGCCGGTGTCGTTCTGTGCTACTCGGCGCGGGACATCGGCCCCGAGGCGGGAAGGACGAGGCTGACCACGGTGCCTTCGCCTTCGCGCGATGTGAGCGTGACCGTCCCGCCGAGGGCCCGCACCAGGTGCTTGACGATCGCGAGGCCGAGCCCGCTGCCCCCCTCGCTCTCGCTCTGCCTGCGGACCCGGTAGAAGCGCTGGAACACCAGGCCGATCTCGGAGGGTGGGATCCCGATGCCGCCGTCCTCCACGTCGATCCGAACGCCGCCCTCAGTGGCCGCCGTCCGCACCGTCACGTGTCCGCCTCGGCGGTTGTAGCGGATGCCGTTATCCACCAGGTTGGAGAGCACCTGGGCGAGTCGCACCGCGTCGGTCTGCAGCAGGACCGGCGTCCCCTCGACTGCGACCGTGACGCCTGCACTCTCGGCCCTGCTGCGCAGCTCCTCCGCGACCTGGCGGGCGATGCTCGAGGTCTCCACGGAATCGACGTGCAGTCGCAGCTGGCCCGACTCGATGCGTGCCAGCTCCTCGAGCTCCTCGGCGAATGCACGCAGCTTCGCGACTTGGCGGGCCAGTGTGGCTGCTCGCTCCGCGTCCGTCCCAAGCCCGCCCATCTCCTCGGCCACACCCGAGAGTACCGTCAAGGGCGTGCGCAGCTCGTGCGCAAGGTCGGCCACCAGGGCACGCCGCGCCCGCTCCAGCTGGCGCTCCTCCCGCACGTCGTGCAGGACCACCGCCGCTGCCAGCGTCGGGTGCTCCAGGGCGCACACTCGCACCGCGAGTTCGGCCCCACCGGGAACGACCGCACCCGTGTGGTGGATCCCCCCGTGGGTCAGCGTCTCCTGGACCGCGGCCAGTACCTCCGGGACGCGGACCGCCTCGACCAGAGCGTGCCCGGCGGTCAGGCCGCTGCCCAGCAGCTGAACCGCGCCAGGATTGGCCAAGCGTACGACCCCTTCCCGGTCGAGCAGCACGACCCCTTCCGCCACCCGCTCGAGCGCGGCCCGTGTCGCCTCCACCTCGCGGGTGAGCTCCTCCCGTGTGGCGCGGAAGCGCCGGTCGGACTCCTCCGCGATCGCCTCGAGGTCGGCGCCCTGCGGCAGCTCGGTCCAGGCAGCCAGGTGCCGGGCCACCGCTTCGTGGTGCCGCCTGGCCCACCTTGCGGAAAGCGCCCCCGCGACCATGGCCACCAGCACGGCCACTAGGATCTCGCCCCACGGCCACCCGTGCGCAGCCTCCTCCTCGGCGAGCCGGAGGAACCCCTGCGGGCGCTCCGCGGGTCCGACGACACGTGCCACGTAGGTCGTCGGATGGTCGGTGGTGGCCGAGCGGCGGCGGGCGACACCGACCTCGCCGCTGCGGGCGCCAACGATCTCGGGTCGCTGCAGGTGGTTCTCGAGGCGGGGAAGAAGGGAGGGCAGGGTCCAGGAGTCGGCGTGGACGTGCCCGTCCGCAGCGATCAGCGTCACTCGGAGGCCGCTGGCTGCAGCCCAGCGGCGAATCTCGGCATCCGCCGCCTCGGAGCTCTCGGCCAGCAACGAGGGCGCATACGGCGCCAGCACCTCGACCGCGAGCCTCAGCCGGTCCCGGAGGGCGGTGCGGGCCTGGCCGCGATGGATCGCCTCCATGGTCACCAGACCGCCCAGCGCGACGGCGAGGGTGCCGAGGCCGACCAGCAGGCCGGGGGAGCTCCGCTTTCTCATGCCTGACTCCGAAAGCGATACCCCGAGCCAATGTGGGTCTCGATCACCCCGTCCCCAAGCTTGCGCCGCAGCGTCCGGATGTGCGCATCCACGGTGCGCGGATCTACGCTTGAAGCCAGACCCCACACCGCGTCAAGGATCTGCTCGCGGGACGCCACGCGCCCGCCGAGCGATATGAGGTGCCACAGCACCTCGAACTCCCGCCGGGTCAGGTGCACCTCTTTCCCTTCGAGTTCGACCCTCATGCGGGCGGGCTCCGCGGTCAGGCGTGCGTCGCGGTAGACACCCCCGGGAACACCGCGTTCCCACTGCACGCGCCGAACGAGAGCGGAGACTCGGGCAGCGAGCTCACGGAGCGAGAACGGCTTCGTGAGGTAGTCATCCGCCCCCATCTCAAGGCCTGTGACGCGGTCGCCCTCCGCGGTGCGCGCGGTCAGCATCAGGATCGGTACGGTCCGGGTGGCGTCCCAACTACGGAGCTCGCGGCAGATGGTCAGGCCGTCCGTGTCGGGGAGGTTGAGGTCCAGGATCACGAGCTCCGGGAGCTCGCTCTCGCACGCGGCCAGGAAATCCTCCCCGCGGGCAAACAGCTTCACGCGGCACGCTCCCGAGCGCTCGAGATGCCGCTGCACCATCTCGGCGATGTCGCGGTCGTCCTCGACCACGAAGACCCGCGTGCTCATCCGAACCTCCCCGAGACGTAGGCCTCGGTCTGCTCCTGGCGCGGCCTCGTGAAGAGGTCCACGGTAGGAGCGTACTCCACCAACCGTCCCAGGAGAAAGAACCCGGTGCGGTCCGCCACGCGGGAGGCCTGCTGGAGGTTGTGCGTGACGATCACCACGGTCAGTTTCTTGCCGAGCTCCAGCACCAACTCCTCCACACGCTGGGTGGACATCGGGTCGAGTGCCGAGGCCGGCTCGTCGAACAGCAGGACCTCGGGTTCGACGGCCAGAGCCCGCGCGATGCACAGGCGCTGTTGCTGCCCCCCTGAGAGCATCGAAGCCGTCGTGTCGAGCCGGTCCTTGACCTCGTCCCACAATCCGGCCGATTGCAACGCCTGTTCGACCTTCAGGTCCAGTTCCGCTCGCGACAGGTCTCGGTTCAGGCGCAGGCCGTAGGCAACGTTGTCGAAGATCGAGGACGGGAAAGGGTTGGACCGCTGGAACACCATGCCCACGCGCCGGCGCACCACCACCGGGTCCGTGGTCCGAGTGTAGATGTCCTCCCCATCGAGCTTGACCTGCCCCACGAGGGAGAAGCCCGGGACCACGTCGTTCATGCGGTTCAGGCAGCGCAGGACAGTCGACTTGCCACACCCCGACGGGCCGATGAACGCGGTCACACCGGCTGCGGGTATCTCCATGGAGACGTCTCGCAAGGCCACGCTACCACCGTAGCGGCAGGTCAGACCCGCGAGCGAGAAGCGCGTCGGTCCGTTCACGCTTCGCCGGACCCCTCGTCGTGGCGGTGCCGGATGTCCTCCGCCTCCACCAGGTACACAACCTGCTCCGCGATGTTCGTCGCCTGGTCCGCGATCCGCTCCAGGGAACGGGCTACCAGAAGCAAGGCCAACGCCCGCGGGATGGTCTTGGGATCTTCCATCATGTAGGTGAGAAGCTCGCGGAACATCTGCTCGTACATGCCGTCAACGGCATCGTCTCTGGTGATGACCTGCCGCGCCGCAAGGGAGTCGCCGTGGACGAACGCCCCGATGGCATCGCGGACCATCCCGGTCGCCGCATCCGCCATGCGCGGAATGGTGATGAAGAGCTTGAGCGGCGGCACCTTGTTGAGAACAACAGCCTGACGTGCAACATGTACCGCATGGTCGGCCACCCGCTCGAGGTCCGGGGCGATCTTGACCGCTGTCATCACCATCCGCAGGTCTCGCGCCATCGGTCGCGCGCGCACGACCAACTCGATCACCCGGTGGTCCACCTCGATCTCGCGGCGATCGATGACCTCATCCCCAGCGATGACCTGCTCCGCCATTTCGCTGTTGCGCTCCACGAGCGCCCGAACCGCGAGGTTGAGCTGGCGCTCCACCTCACCCGCCATCGTGAGCAGGAGCTTCTTGAGCTCCTCTAGGTCGTGCTCCAAGGGTCTCTCAGGCATGATCACTCCCTATCCGAAACGTCCGGTGACGTACTCCTCGGTAAGCTTCTCACGCGGTGCCGCAAAGAGCTGCGTCGTTTCTCCCTCCTCAACGAGCCGACCCAGGTAGAGGAAAGCCGTCCGGTGGGCGACCCGCGCCGCCTGCTGCATGTTGTGAGTGACAAGCAGCACGGCGATCTCTTGGGCCAACTCGCGGATGGTCTCCTCGAGCTTCACGGTTGCAATGGGGTCGAGCGCCGAGGCGGGCTCATCCAGCAGCAGGATGCCTGGTGACGACGCCAGCGCCCTCGCGATGCAGAGACGTTGCTGCTGCCCGCCGGAGAACTCCAGCGCCGAGGCGCCCAGCCGGTCCTTCGCCTCGTCCCAGAGCTGAGCGCGGGTCAGCGAGCGCACCAGGATCTCCTCCAGCGTTTCGGCATCCGACACCCCTGCGAGGCGCGGCCCGAACAGCACGTTCTCGCGCACCGAAAGCGGGAACGGGTTCGGTTTCTGGAACACCATCCCGACCTGGAAGCGTAGCGCCTCCAGCGGCCATGAGGGATCGTAGGCATCGCGACCCTCGACGAGAACCTCGCCCCGGCGGAAGAACCCCAAAAGGTGGTCGTTCATGCGGTTGAAGCAGCGCAACAGGGTGGACTTGCCGCACCCGGAGGGTCCGATGAGGGCGGTGACGCCGCGAGGCGGCACCTCCACCGTGATCCCCCTCAGGACCTCCGTGGTGTCGAAGCCCGCAACCAACTCTCTCGTCGCCAGGGCGGCGCTGCCGCCGCTCATACGGCCGACCCCCGAAGCTTCGTGCGCAGTCGGTTGCGCAGCGTGATCGCTGCCAGGTTCAACACCACCACCAGAACGAGCAGCACGAGCACTGAGGCGTACACCATCGGTTTGCCTGCCTCGACGTTGGGGGACTGGAACCCGACGTCGTAGATGTAGAACCCCAGGTGCATGAACTTCCGATCGAGGTGGAGGAAAGGAGGAATCCGGTCAAACGGCATTGTAGGCGCCAGCTTCACCACCCCGGTAAGCATGAGCGGTGCCACCTCGCCCGCGCCGCGCGCGACCGCGAGTATTGCACCCGTCAGAATGCCGGGGGTGGCGTAGGGCAGGACCACGCGGCGCAGAGTTTGCCATCGTGTGGCACCCAAGGCGCGCGCCCCGTCCCGCACCGCCTGGGGAACCGCCTGCAACCCCTCCTCCGTCGCCACGACAACCACCGGGAGCGTGAGCAGGGCCAGCGTCAGCGAAGCCCACAGGATGCCCCCGGTCCCGAACGTCGGCGTCGGCAGCACGTCCGAGAAGAACAGGCGGTCGATGCTCCCGCCAAGCGTGTAGACGAAGAACGCCAGACCGAAAGCACCGAAAACGATCGAGGGAACACCTGCCAGGTTGGCCAGGGCCAGGCGCACGGCGTTGGTGAACGCCCCCTCGCGTGCGTACTCGTTGAGGTAGACCGCGGTGACAACCCCAAGCGGTACCACCGCCACCGTCATCAGAAGCACCATGAGCGCCGTGCCGAAAATCGCCGGAAGGATGCCTCCCTCGGTGTTGGACTCGCGCGGCTGTCCTGCGAGGAACTCCCACCAGCGGGAGACGTACAGCCCCAGCTTCTGCCGGCCGCTCAGGGCGTTTTGCGGTATCGCACGGACAATGGCGGAAACCGGCACCGCTTTTTCGCGGCCTTCCGCCGTAGCCATCACCAGCTTCCCCTGACCGAGGCCCTCCTGCACCGCGACGAGCCTCTTCATTGCTGGACGGGTTGCATCGTCCTCCCGGGCCTGCGCCGCGGCGAGTCTGGCCTCCAGTTCTCGCGTGTCGGCCCCACGCCTCTGGGCTCCAGCCACCAAAGCCATCAACCTGGCAACGGGGGCATGCTGGCGGTCCACTCCCCTTAACAGGCTGCGTTCCTCCTCCACCAGACGGTGAGCCTCGGCGACCATGCGCTGCAGCGTCTGACGGAACTCCGGGCTCGTAGCGGTGAGCGAGTTGCCGTCGACATCCAGTCGGAGGGGAAAACCATAGAAGTTGCCGTTCTCCTGCCGCTCGAGCAGCCAGGCGTCGGCCGGCATCGACTCCTGCCGGATCTCGCTCCGGCGGATCCAGCGGAAATCCGCCCCCGAAAGGTCGCGGTTGCCCACCTTGAGGCGGATGCGCGTGCTGCCGGGACTGGCCGGATCGGGCTCCCGGTCCCACACCTCGCCCAGCACCTTGCTGCCGTCGGTGAGGGTCAGTTCCACGAGCGGGCGCGGCCAGAAGAATCCTCCCGCCACATCCACGACCACCACCACAAGGCCGCCGATCATCGCGAGCGCGATCAGGACGCACGCGCCGGTCAGCCAGCGCTGGGCCGTGCCTTCGGCGAGCCAGCGGCGGACCAGGCTCATGCGGCCAGCTTCCCGAAGCGCTTCCGCAGCCTGGCCGCAACCATGACCGCCGCCGTGTTGAGCACGAACGTCACCAGAAAGAGGAGCAGGGCCGTAAGGATCAGGACCCGGTAGAGCGCACCGCCGTACGGTGCCTCAGGCATCTCCACGGCGATGCAGGCGGACATCGTCCGCATCCCGTTGTACGGCGAGAACGAGAGGATCGGCGTGTTGCCCGTAGCCATCAGCACGATCATGGTCTCGCCCACGGCCCGGCCGAAGCCAGTCATCACCGCCGCGAAGAGGCCAGGGCTGGCTGCGGGAATCGCCACCGTTCGGGCTGCCTGCCAGCGCGTCGCGCCCAGCGCCAGCGACGCCGAGATCAGCGAAGGCGGCACGTTGGAGAAGGCGTCCTCGGCAAGGGTGAAGATGATCGGGATCACCGCGAAGCCGAGCGCGAACCCGACCACCACCGCGTTGCGCTGGTCGTAGGTGATGCCGGCGGCGCCGAGCAGCCACCCTTTGAAGTCGCCCGCAAAGAGAGCCCTTTCCAACACCCCCTCGAGGCCGAAGCACGCGACGGTCACTCCTGTCAGCAGCACTCCCACGAGACCCAGCTCTCGCCAGCCCGTGGTGCGGCGGCGCAGGCTCCCTGGGACTGCCTCCCATGCCACTGCTGCCGCGACCACGACCGTGGGGATCAGGACGAGGAGCGCCAGCGTGCCGACGATGTGACGCTGGAGCAGTGGCGCGAGGAGCAGCGCAGCAAGAAAACCCACGACCACCGAGGGAAGGGCCGCCATCAGCTCCACCAACGGTTTGGCGAGCTGGCGCAGACGCTGCGGTGCGAATTGGCTCACGAACAGCGCCGCAGCCAACGCCACGGGCCCCGAGAACAGCAGGGCGTAGAAGGCGCCCTTGAGGGTCCCGACGAACAGAGGGACGAGGGAGAGCTTGGACTCGTACGACTCGCTGCCGCCGGTCGACTGCCAGGTAAGCTCTGGCTTGGTGAAACCCTCGTAGCGAACCGGCAGGAAGAGCGTCGCGGCAGAGACCTCGGGGTAGGCCAGGTCTAGGCCCCATCGGTGCACCGCCCCTTCGGAGGCGACTGCGAACAGGCCGTCGCCGCGTGGTGAGACTCCAAACAGCGTCGCACCCTTTGGGAAGTCGGGGAGGGCCATCAGCACACGGCGCCCGGTGAGGTAGGCGAGCTCCGCGCCCGTGGAGCGCACGATTTCGAAGGTCTTGTCGCGCTGGGAGACCGCGAGCCCGAGGACGGCCCCCGAGCCTGGGAACGTCCCGGCCAGGTCCAACACACGGCTGCCGGCAACGGTGCCGGTCACTACCTGCCAGGCGCTCACCTTCCCGCTCTCGTCACCGACCAGGCAGGTGACGTCTCCCAGCACCAGAGCCGCGGCGGTCGGCATTGCGGAGAGCGGCACCGTTGCCTGTGGCGCCACAGCGGCCGTGGCTGCTCCAACGAGCGAGAACCATGCGAGCTCGCGCCGCGAGGCGAGCCACGCTTCACTGCCGTCGCGCGACAGGGCGCCCACCTCCGGCGGTGCGCCCAGCTCCAACCGCACCGCCGTGGCCTCGTCGCCGGAACCCGAAAGCGCCGTCGCACCACCGTCGGTGCCGACCATCACGCACGGGCTCTCGCGGTTGCCCGCCACCGCGAGGATGCGACCACCCCCAGGGGGTGGCATCGCCAGCACCCGCTGCGGGACTGGCTCCACGATGCGCCTGTCCCCCTGCCAGCGGACCCTGGTTCCGAACGCCCACACCTGCAGCCTGCCTGCCCCGTCCTCGAGCGCCAGCAGCGTGCCGGCTTCGTTCGTGCGCGCCTGCCGGACCGGCGGACGGACACCTTCCAGAAGCAACGAGCTTGGAGTGCCTTCCCGGGGCACGACGTGCGCCGCGCCGTCTCGGCCCAGCACGACGACGCTCTCACGGTACTCGTCCTCCATAGCCGCCATTGGTTCACGGCCGTCGGCCACGACGGGTTCTGGCCGCAACGAGCCGGTCCTGAACAGGGGCAGGCACTGGGCCACAAGGAAGATCATCAGGAACGCCACCGCCAGCAGAACCGTCGAGCCGCCCGCCGTGATCAGGACGGCGACGAATCGGTCGACGGCACGGCTATGCCGAAGGCGGGACGTGGCAAGCGGGCTCACGCTTTCTCCAACCGCATACTCCCGACAGAGAAGCGTAACCCGGAACGGCCCTCGCCGTTCCGGGTCGCCTCGGTCATGGGCAGATCAATTGAGCTTCGCCATCTCTTCCTGGACCACCGCGGCCGGCAGAGGCAGGAAGCCATCCTTCACGACGATCTCCTGACCTTCGCGCGAGAGCACGAACTTGAGGAACTCCTTGGTGAGTGGGTCCATCGGGCGGCGCGGGTCGCGCACGACGTAGATGAACAGGTAGCGCGAAAGCGGATACTTCTTGGACAGCGCGTTGGCGTAGTTCGGCTCTACCGCTTCCGCCCCCACCTTGGGCGCGATGGGAAGCGCGCGTACCCCCGAGGTGCGGTAGCCGATCCCAGAGTAGCCGATGGCGTAGTTGTCTTCGCTGACGCCCTGCACCACCGAGGCCGAGCCGGGCTGCTCCTTGACGGTGTCCTTGTAGTCGCCCTTGTAGAGCGCATGCTCCTTGAAGAAGCCGTAAGTGCCGGAGGCCGAATTACGGCCGAAGATCGAAATGGGCTTGCCGGCCCATGCACCCTTCAGGCCCACCTGCCCCCAGGTCGTGATGTCGTTGGGGTAGCCGCCCTTGCGGGTCTTGGAGAAGATTGCGTCCAGCTCGGGCATGGAGAGCGAGGCGATCGGGTTGTCCTTGTTCACGTAGACGCCGATGGTATCGAGCGCGGCGCGCATCTGGGTCGGTTTGAAGCCGTACTTCTTCTCGATTGCATCGACCTCCTCCGGCTTCATGTCGCGCGACATGGGTCCCAACTGCGCGGTGCCGCCGATCAGGGCCGGGGGCGCCGTCGAGGAACCCTTCCCCTCGACCTGGATCCGCACCGTGGGGTACAGCTTCGCAAAAGCCTCACCCCAGAACGTCAAGAGATTGTTCATCGTGTCGGAGCCAACCGAGTTGAGGTTTCCCGACACGGCCGGTCCACGCTGATAGGCGGGGATCGCCGGGTCAACCTGGGCCACCTGCGCGCTCACGGCCGCAGCCACGAGCAGACCGCCCAGAACGAGGGAAGTAAGGCGACAGTGTTTCATGGTGTCCTCCTCGAGGCGGGAGATCCCGCCGCGGCGGATTCTCCTGCCGGGTTGTGAAGACGAGGTGAAGATCCGGGCTACACTCTCGCCGTGCGAAAGCTCGCGATCGTCGCCGCTCTCGCCGCGCTCGCGCCTGCGTGCGTCGGCACCGACACCTCATCCCGGCCGGAAGCGCTGCGCTCCTCCCCCGCAGCCGCCCGCACGGTGCTGGTCTCCCTCGACGGGTTGGCTGCGGGTCGCCACCGGCAGAACCTCCGCGACGGCGTGTACACCGAAAAGGAAGGTCTTGCCGCCTTCGAGCGTGGGGGGTACGTCGTGGAGAACGCGATCCCGGTTAACCCGCCGCTCACCGCGGTGAGCCACGCCTCGATCGCGACCGGTGCCTTCCCCTCGCTGACCGGGATCGTCGCCAACGTCTTCCACGTGCCCGGAACGCCGATCACTCAGGCCGCCTCCGGGTTCGACGCCCCGTGGGGCGCGGAGCCGCTCTGGCAGGCGTTCCGCCGGCAGGGGAGGCGTGTTGGCGTCCTCACGTTCCCCGGGTGCGACGAAACCTCGCCCCCGCGCACCGCCGACTTCGGCATGGTCTACGTCAACAAACCCGACGCTTCACCCACGATCCTGAGCCTCGACGCCACCCAGTTCGAGCAACGTGCGCTCCCGCCGGGATGGGTGAGCTACACCGCCCCGCGACGTACGAAGATCTCGGTCAAACTCGCCGGCGAAGCTGTCCCGGCGGTCGCGACCTTCACGTTGACCACACTCGACACCACCGATGACCGCGTGGCGGACTACGACACACTCGTGGTGGACGATGACGACGACCTCAGCAACGGAACGCTGGCTCGGGTCCGCGTCGGCGAGTGGTTCCCGCTCCGGGTGCGGGCTCCGCACCACGACGGTGGGACACGCACAGTCGGCTCGTGGTGTCTGCTGCAGGAGCTTTCCCCCAACCTCTCGGTCATGAAGATCTACCGCGGCGGATTCTTCTCAACCGAGGCGTACCCCCGCGCGTTCCGCGAACGCCTGGAGGAGCGAGCCGGCTTCTGGCCCGGGCCCGGTGACGAGCGTGCCCTCGAGCGCGCCCTCTCAGGCCAGGACGGCCTCACGCTGCCCGAGTTCCTCGAGCAGACGCGGCGCTTCTCGGAGTATTTCAGCGCCTGTGCGCGCGCCACGATCGAGGGCGAGAGGTTCGACCTGCTCATGCTCTACCAGCCGACCGTCGACGAGGTGGAGCACGTCCTGCTGGTGACCCAGGTGCAGCAGGAGGCCTACTCGAAGGAGTTCGCCGCCACCGCCGGTGGCGCGGTCACAGAGACCTACAGGATGGCTGACCGTGCGGTGGGCGAGCTTGCCCGCGAGCTGGACCTCTCCCGCGATGCGCTGGTTGTGGTCTCCGATCACGGCATGGCACCGGTGTGGGAGACCGTGCAAATCAACCAGCTGCTCCAGCACGCCGGTCTCGCGGAAGGCGAGCAGGGTGAGAGGGGCTGGCGCGTGAAGGCGAGCTCCAAGATCGTCGCTTTCGGTTCGGGCGGTTGCGCCAATCTCTACGTGAACCTCAAGGGGCGCGAGCCCGGCGGCGTGGTCGACTCTGCCGAGATGGCGGCCGTGGTGCGGGCGGCCGCCGTCGCCCTCGCCAACGTCCAAGTCGACGGTCACGACGTGGTGGAGGCGATGTTCCGCCGCGAGGAGTTGGGACGAGTCGGTTTGGACAGCCCCAACGCCGGCGACCTCGTCGTGTTTCTGCACCCCGGCTTCATGGCAACCTCCACGATCGGCGCTCCCGGCGAGCCGTTCCATGCCCCGGCCGAAATCGCCGGCCAACACGGCTACCTCAACACCCACGCCGAGATGGCCGCGGTATGGCTGGCCCGCGGGGCCGGGGTCCCGATCCGCCGCGTGGCGACCGCCTCGCTCACCGAGGTGGCGGCGTTCCTCGCCCGCCTCGCCGGGGTTCAGCCTCCGGGGCAGGCCGCTCCCTGGAGACAGTGACCGGGCCGTAGGGAGGCTGCGCCTTGCGCTTGGCGGAGGCCGTATCAGGCCGGCTCAGAGCGTATCCAGCCAGAAACGCACGCCGACGAACGCCTCCCGGGTCGGGCCGGGGTGGTAGGAGTTCCCGTCCGGATCTGGCTCGGTGAAGGCGATGTACTCCGTGTCGAACAGGTTGCGCACGATGCCCTGGATCTCGCCCCGGTGGCCCTTGCCCTGCCACTGGTACGCCGCCCGCAGGTTCACGAGAGCGTAGGGGTCGGTCCACACCGTGTTCGACGGATCGATGTATGACCGGCTCTGGTACTCCGTGCCCAGGCCCACCACCCAGTGCGGCTCCGGCCGCAGCTCGAGGTCGAGGTACGCCAGGTGTGCTGGCGAGTTGGGAAGCCAGGTGCCGGTGTAGCTCTCTCCCGTGATCGTCGTGACCGTGTCGTACGTGAAGTGGTTCCAGGTGTACGCGAGCTCCACCGCGACCGTACCGCTCGGCCTCCACCCCAGCAGCGTCTCGATTCCCCACCGGGTGCTCGAACCGGCGTTCTGGTAGAAGGTCTCCAGCGGTCGGTCGGCGATCCGGTACCGCCCGAAGTCGTTCTCGGTCGTCAGGTGAAACGCGGCCACATCAAAGGCAAAGGTTCCGCTGGCGCTGCCGCGGATACCCACTTCGCCCCCCTGTGAGGTCGCAGGGACGAGTTCCTGGTTCAGGCCACCGAAGTGCGCGGGGTTGTTGGTGAGCTCCTCGGTTGTGGGCGGCAGGAACCCCTGACCCCAGGCCGCGTACGCGCCGAAGTTCTTCGAGGGGTTCCAGGTCACCCCCACGCGGCCCGTCGTCTGGTCGAAGTTGCGGGTGCCCGAGAGGTCGGTGCCGTCGAGCTTGAGGCGGTCGTCGAGGCCGTTGTGGATCCAGTCGTAGCGCACCGAGAGCATGACGCCCCAGGCGGGACCGAGATCGATCCTGTCGATCAGGAAGCCGGCGTAGCCGGCCTGGGCGATCGTCTGATCCGAAAGCAGGTTCGACCCCTCCACTGCGCCGCCCAGGTTCGGATACCTCCGATCCGTGAAGTTCTGCCAGTCGAGGTCCGTTCCCACCGAGAGATGGTGGTTGAGTGACCCGATCCTTGCGAGCGTGGTGTACTGGACGAACGCCCCGGGTGCTCCGTACGAGCGGTGCTGCACCGAGGACGGCACCGACTCCTCCCACCGCGTGCCGCGGTAGTAAAGGCTGTAGGTGAGGTCCGCTGCCGCGCCGACCCGGGTCACGCCGGCCAAGCCGACCGTGCCGCGCCGGGTCTTCTGGTACTCGTTGAAGGTGAGCGCGTCCGGGTTGGGCTGCCTCGGGTCCTCCTCCACCTGGTGGATGTTGAGCCCCTCCGCGTTCTGGTTGAAGTAATCAGTGCCGATCGCGATCACGGTGAGTTGTGTGGTCGGTGCAGGGTCGAAGCGGAATTTGAAGTACAGGTTGGTCGCGTCGAAGGCGCTGTGCACCCGGTAGCCGTCTCCCTGGGTGTAGGACGCCGACACCCGATAGTTCAGGGACCCGGCACCGCCCGATTCGGCGAGCCCCTTGAGGAACCCGAACGACCCTCCGCTCGCGAACAGGTCTCCGGCTGCGTGGCTGGGTCCGCCGTCGCGCGTCGTGATGTTGATGATCCCACCGGAACCACCGCCCCCATAGAGCGAGGATGCCGGGCCGCGAAAGACCTCGACCCGGTCCACGGTGGCCCAGTCCACGTCGAAGAGGTCCGGTGTGAGTCCGGTGGGGTCACCGAGCGGCAGCCCGTCCTGCAGCACCTTGACACCCCGGATACCCCGCTCTGTCAGGATCCCCTGCCCGCGGATCGAGAGGTGGACCCGTTCGCCGTTGGCCTGGTTGTCCACCTTGACGCCCGGCACCAGCTTCAGGGCTTCGTCCGCAGCGATCATTCTCGACTCAGTCTTCTTCAAGGTTTTCTCGTCCACGACCGTCACGGCCGAAGGGGTGTCCTTCACCGGCACCTCCATCCGCGGGGCCGTGACGACGATGGTGCTCGTCAGCGATGTGGGAGGCGTCTCCTGCGCCGCCGGGGGCGGAGGGGTCTCCACCTGCTGGCACCACGCGGTACGCCAGCCCACAGCAACGGTCGCAAGCAACGCCAGTGAGATCGCTGGGAATCGGCGCGAAACAACACCGAAGCCGAAAATCTCCGTGAAATGTTTCACGTGCAAATGGTACTCGTGGTGCCCCCTCATGGGAAGGGGTCAGCGCGACGGCAGGCCCGGGCTCCCCTGGTTACTGCACGGCCACGCCAGCTCTGGGCGCGGTTGCCTCGCGGAGCGGCACCGCGAACGACCAGTTCTCGTCCGCGGCAGGCGTGACCGTGCCGTGCCGGACGAGGTACTCCACCAGCAGTTCAAACATCGAGCGGTCGATCTCGGTGACGCGGGGTGCCTCGGACAGGTGCGGGTACCCCCCACCGCCGGCAGCCCGGTAGGAGTTGATGGCCACCGTGAACGAATCGTCGCCCTGCACCGGCTTGCCCGCGACACGCAGACCACGAATCCGCGCGCCGACCGATGCCGATGGATCCACAAGGTAGGTCGCACCCTCGAGGGTATCGAAGTTGTAGGGTGGAATATCCGAGTTGCGCAGCAGCCGCGTCCCGATCGCACTGCAGTCGATGCCGACCCACCCACGCACCGCATGCTCCAACACATCCTTCAGCTGCGCGCCTGTGAGGCGCACCGTGACCAGAGTGTTGGGGTATGGATAGAGGGCGTAGGCGAGGCGCGGTGTCACGACACCCGCGGGAAACTCGATCTGTCCGCCACGCAACGGCGCAGCCAGTGAGAGCTGGGCGCCGCTCGCCTCCAGCTGCACCGAGTGGATAAGATCGACGCTCGGGTCGTCGCTCATCGGCAGGCTGGCCACCCTGAGCGGCGCAGCCAGCCGACCGATCGGGCGCGAGAACTCGGTCTTCACCCGCGCCTCGGCGTCGGCGACCGCTGCCACCACCTCTCGGGCAGGCGTCTCCCCGGCCGTCTTGAGGTTCTCTCCGCGCCAGCCCGTCACCTTCCACGCGTGTCCCGTCCGCGAAAGATCGAGGTCGACCCGGGTCACGAGCTCCGCCCACCGCCCCGGCTGGGCCACCACAGTCTTGCCGAGGGCGCGCGGGGGGATGTCACGGTGGGTGTGCCCGGTGAGCAGCAGGTCGATGCCATCGAGTTGTGCCACGCGCCACCCGTAGTTCTCGTGCTCGCTCCCGTTGGAGGCGCCGGTCTCGAGGTCGCGCTCGAAACCGCTGTGGAGTACGACGATCACAACGTCGTCGCGCTTTCGTAGTTCCGGCACGCGCGCCGACGCGACCGCGACCGGGTCCGAGAAGGAAAGACCAGCCCAGTGCGAAGCTAGCTCCCAGTGCGGGATGTTCGGGTTGGTCAGCCCCAGCACGGCTACCCGGACTCCTCCGCGCACGACGACCAACTCCGCCGCGACCGGGAGCCGCGCCTCCTTGGCAACCGAAATGTTGGCTGCCAGCCACCGAAAGCGCGACTGCTCGAGCGAGCGCCGGAGGACGTCCAACCCGAAGTTGAACTCGTGGTTCCCGAGCACGGCCGCGTCGTACCCCACCAGGTTCATCGCCGCGACCGTCGGGTCCGGCCCGCTTGCCCCGGTGGCGCCGATCGCGTAGTAGCCGAGCGGCGTCCCCTCGATCGCGTCGCCACCGTCGAGCACGACGGTACGGGGGTTTTCCGCCCGCACGCGAGCCACCAGCGTGGCCACCTGGGCGACCGAGCCGCTTGTCGGCTTCTCCCGCACGTCGTCGAACGGCAGCACGTTGGCGTGCACGTCGGACGTGAACAGGATCGTGAGCGTCGCCCGCCGTTCGGCCGGGAACACGACCGTCCCGAACAACAGAAGCACGAAGGCGAGCACGGATTTGGTGCGCCCGAACCCTGATCCCGGAACCCTGGCCCCTGTCCTCACAGTGCCACCCCCTCCCTGTACTCACCGAAGACTTCGACCAACGTCGACGCGATTTCCCCCAGCGAAGCCGAGGCGTCGACGGCCTCCACGAGCGGCGGCATCAGGTTCTCGCTCCCTCGGGCCGCCGCCGCGACTGCCGCCAGCGCTTGCCGTACGCGGGTGCGGTCGCGCCCCAACCGCACGGCAGCCAGGCGCTCGACCTGTGCCTGCTGGGCGGCTTCGTCAACTCGGAACGACGGGATCGGCTCCTCCCGATCGACCCGAAAACGGTTGACCCCGACGACCACCCGCTCCCCCGACTCGACCGCCCGCTGGACCTGGTAAGCCGCCTCGTGGATCTCCCGCTGCTGGAACCCGCGCTCGATGGCAGCGAGGGCACCCCCGAGCCGCTCGATCTTCTCGAGGTAGGCGCTGGCCTCACGCTCGATCCGATCCGTCCACGCCTCGACGACCCAGGCGCCCCCGAGCGGATCCACCACGTCCGCGAGACCCGACTCGCAGGCGATGACCTGCTGCGTGCGCAGTGCAACGCGCGCCGCCCCCTCGCTGGGCAGCGACAACGCCTCGTCCATCGCGTTGGTGTGCAGCGACTGGGTCCCGCCCGCCACCGCCGCCATCGCCTGGATCGTCACCCGGGCCACGTTGTTCTCGGGTTGCTGCGCGGTGAGGCACGAGCCGGCGGTCTGGGTGTGGAAGCGCAGCAGCCAGGACCTGGGGTCGGCGGCGCGGAACTCCTCGCGCATCATCCGGGCCCACATCCGGCGCGCCGCACGGAACTTCGCGACCTCCTCGAGAAAGTTGTTGTGCGCGTTGAAGAAGAACGAAAGGCGCGGGGCGAACTCGTCGATGGCGAGCCCCGCAGCAAGCGCCGCTCGCACGTACTCGCGCGCGTTCGCGAGCGTGAACGCCACCTCCTGCACCGCGGTCGAGCCCGCTTCGCGGATGTGATACCCGGAAATCGAGATGGTGTTCCACTTGGGGACCCTGGCGCCGCAGAAGCCGAACAGGTCGGTGATCAGCCGCATGCTCGGGCGCGGCGGGAAGCGGTACGTACCGCGTGCGATGTACTCCTTCAGGATGTCGTTCTGGACGGTGCCTGTCAGCCTCTCCCACTCCACGCCGCGCCGCCGCGCCACCGTGAGAAGCATCGCGAGCAGCACGGGTGCGGTGGCGTTGATGGTCATGGACACCGAGACCTCCCCGAGCGGGATGCCGGAGAGCAAGAGCTCCATGTCCTCGATAGTGTCGATCGCGACGCCCACCCTTCCCACCTCGCCCCTCGCCATCGGGTCATCGGAGTCGTAGCCGATCTGGGTGGGGAGGTCGAACGCCACCGAGAGTCCGGTCTGACCCTGTTCGAGGAGGTAACGGAAGCGCAGGTTGGACTCCTCTGCGGTCGAGAAGCCGGCGTACTGCCGCATCGTCCACAGGCGCTCGCGGTACATCGACGGGTAGATGCCGCGGGTAAACGGATACTCGCCTGGCATGCCGGCTCGCTCGCCTGCGTCGGGGGCGTCCCACGGTCCGTAGACCGGTTCCACGGGGAAACCAGACGACGTCGTGAAGGTGCCCCGCTCACGCCGCGCGACCGGGCCGTACACCTCCTCCTTCCAAGATTGGTATGCCTTCGAGTCCATCGCAGGTCCTCCGAACCCCCAGGGGACGCGAGTATACCAAGCAGACGCAGGCACTTTCTGGCATACTGAATTGGATGTTGACGCTCTCGGGAACGCTCGGACGCCTCTACTTGGGCGACCTGCTTGAGTGGCTCCACCTCACCCATGCCACCGGGCGGTTGCTGCTCTCGGCCGGGGATGTGACCCGGGCGTTCGACTTGAACCAGGGCAAGATCGCGTTCGTCGCATCTTCGCGAGCCTCCGAGCGTCTCGGCTCCTGGCTCCTCCGCAAGGGTGTGGCGCGACGCGAGGTGCTCATGAGGTCGCTGGTCGTCTCGCAAACCCAGGGCGAGCTCTTCACCACCGTACTCAAGCGTGACGCCGGTATCGACCCGGCCCAGCTCGCCGAGGCCGGTCGCAGCCTCGCGACGACCCTTGCCAGTCGCGTCCTGCGCGAGCAACAGGTGATCTTCACCTTCGATCCCACATGGCCGGTGAAAGAACACAACGAGATCGATTTCGACCTCGACTGCCGCAACCTCATCATGCAGGCCGCCTACCGGGTCGACACCAGACCGCCTGGCAGGCTGGCGGACGGCCACCCCCACACGACGCTGGACCCCAACACCCTGGAGGCGCTCTTCTGGCACATCACGACAGAGCTGGAGGGCGAGATGCTGGAGGCAAGCGCGGTCGCCGAGGCGCACCGCGCCTTCCTGGCCGTCGGCGACCTCCTGCACCGGTGGGTCGCCCAGGGTCCACCCCTCCTCCCCGTCGGCCCTGCCGACGCGCAGCGGATCCTGCGTCGTTTGAAGACCGGTAAGAAGCCGCATCTCGAGGACTCGCCGACCCTCGTCTGGAACCTCCTCTGCCTCGTGAACGGGTTGGACGCTCCGGGCCACCCCCGCGCCACCAGCGCCACCGAGGCCTGGGAGATGGCGGGGGAGCATGCAAAAGCGTTCGTGCACTTCATCCTCGACAACCCGCGGTGGCACCGCGAGCGCAAGAGCGCCAATGACCCGGCTCTTCGGCGTGTAGCGCTCTCCCGCATTGCCGCGGCCCGCGAGCTCGCCCACGTGGTGGACCTCGACGAAGAGACCGCGGCGACGGCAGCCGCGCTTCCAATGGTGGTCCTGGAGCTCGTGGCCACCGCCCTGTCGTCCTCGCCCCTGGCGTCCTCGACGATGCAGCGCTGTGCCCTGCAGCACCTGCTGCCACTGGTCGGCCAGGCGGCCAGCACAGCGGCCGGCTTGCCCGAGGTGCTTCTGGCGGCCCTGACTTCCTCACCCGCCAAACATCCAGCCGCGCACCTGACCCGGCTCGTCGGCCTGGTGGCTGGAGAAATCGTGAGTACTGCGGAATCGCGGGACGACGCAGCGTCTGCGGCGGACCCAGCTCTCACCACTGCCCTGGCGGCCGCGCGAAGAGCAGCCGTGAAGGCTTCGAGAACCTCGACGGAGCAAAGGTAGAATCGAACCATGCAGGTACTGGTGATCGGAGGGAGCCGGTTCATTGGGCTGGCGGTGGTGCAGCGTCTGCTCATGGACGGCCACCGCATCACGCTGCTGAACCGGGGCCGCACCCCGGACCCATTCGGAACCAGGGTGAGCCGGGTGATCGGCGACCGTTCGGACCCTCAGACCATCCAGCGCGCCATAACGCGGCGGGATTTCGACGCGGTTGTTGACATCATCGCCTTCAGAGAGGAAGACACGCGTACCACCGTGGAGAAACTCTCCGGCAAGATCGGTCACTTCATCCACGTGTCGACGGCTTCCGTCTACCTCATCCGCGATCGCCTGCTGTGCCCGTTCCGTGAGGAGGACTTCGCCGGGCGCCTCGCACCCAAGACCGACGCCACCGCATCGACCTGGACGTATGCCTACCACAAGCGCCGGTGCGAGCTCACCCTCGCCCAGGCATGGGAGAACGAGCAGTTTCCCTACACCGCGCTCCGCCTGCCCATGGTCGTCGGGCCGCGCGACTACACCGAGCGCTCGCAGACCTACATGGAAAGGCTACTGGACGGCGGCCCGCTGATCCTGCCGGACGGCGGGCTGAACTCCTGGGGGTTCGTGTGGGTCCACGACGTGGCCGAGACCATCGCTGCAAACCTCATGAACGCGAACGCCTTTGGCCGCGCCTACAACCTCGCCCAGCGGGAGATCGTCTCGTTGAGACAGTTCCTCGAGACGGCCGCGGGCGCCCTCGGGCAGAGGCCGACCCTGGTCTCGGTGCCGCTCGAGTGGCTCAACAGGATCAACCTGGGCACGGCATTCTCACCGTACACGCACGACCACGACATCGTGCTCGACATCTCGGCGGCCCAGCGCGATCTTCTCTTCGAGCCGACGCCGTTCCTCGTCTGGTGCGACCAGTTGGTGGCAGACTTTCGCTCACACTGGGACGGCAACCACTCGCGCTTGTACGCGACCCGCTCGCTCGAGCTTCGCTTGGTGCAGGAACTCGCCCAACTGCGTATCCCGGGGCTCGGTCCGGCTCAGGTCTCCAACGCCCGCTGAAGTCGCCGACCGCGCCACCTCCCAGGCTTGCCCGCCAGGCCACCACCCAGGCTTGAAGCCCTGGCCACTTTCAAGCCTTCAAGCCTGCAGGCCTTCATGCCTCCAGGCGTTCAGGCCTCCAGACCCCCAAGCCTCTCCAACGCCCGGCGGGCGGCCTCCTGCTGAGCCGCCTTCTTCGAGGGTCCCTCTCCCTGCGCCAGGACCCGGCCACCGAATTCCACCTCGTAGACGTAGACGCGCCGGTGTGCCGGGCCGCGGGTCGCCACCTCACGGTAGAGCGGGAGCGGCAGGCCCCGCTTCTGGGCCATCTCCTGCAGCGTGGACTTGGGTTCCTCCAATGCCAGTTGAGTGGGGTCGAGCGCCTCGGCCAGCGGCATGAAGAGGCGTCTGACCGCGGCACGGAACGACCGCCACCCACCGTCGAGCAGGAGTGCACCCAGTACGGCCTCGAGCGCATCGGCCAGCACCGCCGGACCGGCGCTCCGCCCCTGAAGTCCACTGCCGAGCTGGAGGGCATCGGCCAAACCGAGTTGCTCGGCGAGCACCGCAAGCGACGCCTCCCTGACCAGCGCCGCCCGCGCCCTGGTGAGCTCACCCTCGCTGGCTTCCGGCCAGCGCTCGAAGAGCAGGGCGGCCACCGCGTGGGAGAGCGCGGCGTCGCCCAGATACTCCAGACGCTCGGACGAGGCGACGCCCTGCTCGTGCGCGGCCGAGCGGTGGCGCAGCGCCTGCTCGAGCAGCTCCGTTTGCGCAAAGCGGTGGCCCAGCGCGGCCTCGAGCCGCGGCAAGACTCCCCGCCGGGACCTCATCGTCCGCCGGGCCACAGCACCTCCTCACCTCGCCGCACCGCCACGAAGCGATGGTACGGGAGGAACATCCCCTCCGCCACCGTGACACCGCGCGGCAGGATCTCGGCAACGGCCGCGAAATCGACCTCCTCGATCCGCTCCGCACCGCCCCGGCGGACGCGGATCTCCAGCACCACCTCTTCCGGGCTGCCACCCGCCCAACGCAGGCGGTTGAGCACCTCGCGCACCGTCGGCATCTGACAATTCTAGGCGCCGGGACGCGCCGTCGGGTCGTGGCCGGAGGAGTCTCGGCCCGCAGCGCGCGGGGGCGCGCAAGGGTTGAGAGAGCCGCTGCATCCGAGGGGGCAAAGAACACGCTTGACGGAGTCACTCGGGAGGGCGACACTCCGGCGGTCATGGAGAAGTTCCGCATCCACGGCGGACACAGGCTCCGAGGGGAGGTCAGGGTCTCGGGTTCCAAGAACGCCGCCCTGCCCTGCCTCGCCGCAACGCTGCTCACCGCCGAGCCCGTGACCCTGCGTGGGCTCCCCAGGGTGAGAGACATCGTCACGATGGAGCGCGTGCTCGAGGCACTGGGCGAGTCGTGCGGCCACAGCGAAGGGGCCACCACGGCGGTTGCGGGCAGGGGGGACGCGCACCACGCTCCGTACGAGCTCGTGCGCACGATGCGTGCGTCCGTCCTCGTGCTGGGGCCACTCCTCGCCCGGCGCCGCCGTGCCCGTGTCGCTCTCCCCGGCGGCTGCGCCATTGGGGCACGCCCGATCGACTTTCACCTCCAAGCGCTCGCGGCGTTGGGCGCCGATCTCCGCATGGAGAGTGGAGACGTCGTCGCCGAGGCCACGGGCGGCCTCCGGGGCACCGAGGTGACCTTCCCGCGCATAACGGTGACCGGGACCGAGAACCTCCTGATGGCCGCGACTCTGGCGCACGGCCGCACGGTGCTGCACGACTGTGCCAGAGAACCCGAGGTGAACGATCTGGTCGAGTTGCTCTCGGCGATGGGCGCACGCATCAACGGGGCGGGCACTGCCACGCTGGAGATCGACGGCGTGGAGGAGCTCCACGGCGCCGACCACCGCGTGATCCCGGATCGCATCGAGGCAGGAACCTACGTCATCGCCGCCGTGCTCGCGGGGGATTCCGTGAGAGTCGCGGGGTGTCTCCCGGAACACCTGAGTGCGTTGCTTGCCGCCCTCCGCGAGGCGGGAGCCGTCCTCACCACTGAGGCCGATGCGGTCGCGATCCCACCGCAGCCCACACCGCTGCGCGCGGCGTCGCTCGTGACCGCGGAGTATCCGGGGTTCGCCACGGACTTGCAGGCGCAGTTCATGGCACTGATGACCCAGGCGCACGGCACCAGCTCGCTCACCGAGGCCATCTTCGAGAACCGTTTCCAGCACGTCCTTGAGCTCAAGCGGCTGGGCGCCGCGATCGACGTGGAGGGCGGTACCGCCCGGGTGCACGGGCCGACGACCCTCGACGGCACGACGGTGATGGCGTCGGATCTGCGCGCTTCGGCAGCCCTCGTGCTGGCCGCACTGGTCGCCCGCGGGGAGACGGTCGTGGACCGCATCTACCACCTCGACCGGGGGTACGAGGCAATGGAAGTCAAACTCAACGCACTGGGCGCCGCGGTCGAGCGCTTCAACCCCGGCAGGTACCTCTAGGCTCAGATACCCCGCTACGTCTTGGTATCCTTCGCGACATGGACGGTTGCATCTTCTGTCGCATGGCCGAAGGGGCGCCACCCGCGAGGATCCTCTTTGCGGACGAGGAGGTCGTCGCGTTCCACGACATCGCCCCCCGCGCGCCCGTGCACGTGCTCGTGATCCCGCGCCACCACATCGCATCGCTTTCCAGTGCCTCCGAGGACGACCGCCAGATCCTGGGCAGGCTTCTTCTGGCCGCGGCGGAGGTCGCGAGACGCACCGGGATCGCCGAGACCGGCTATCGCGTCGTGACAAACAGCGGCGCCGGCGCCGGTCAAAGCGTCTTTCACCTCCACCTCCACGTGCTGGGCGGGCGGAGGATGGAGTGGCCGCCGGGTTAATGCAGGCCCCTCCTCCACCGGACCCTGCCCTCGCCGATGCGGTGCGCGCCGGACGGTGGGCCGAGGTCCGCACGCTCACAAACAACACCGGTCAGCCGCTGCCCCCGCCGCTCGCGCTCGTGACCGCGCGTGCGGCACGCACCCTCGGCGAGCCCACGCGTGCTCTCGAGCTGGTGCGCGCGGTCCTCCCGCGCGCCGGGGAGATGGGCGCGGCGCTGCGCCTGGAGGGTGCCGAAGCTGCGATCACCCTCGACCAGGATCCGTTCCCGTACCTGGCGCCCCTGCTCTCCAGTTCGAGCCCCGCCGCCCACCGCAAGGCGGCGGCGGCCCGCCTGCGCGCCGCGTTCGCGACCTTGCCGCTTCCAACGCTACGGGCGATGCCTCGCCCGACGCTTCCGCCGACCCTGCGCCGCGAGCTTGCCGTGGCTCTCGCCGTACGGGGCGAGGACGAGGTCGGTGCGTTGCACGTGCTCGCCGAGCGCGTGAACGACGAGGCGACGCTGCGAGCGGCGCAGTGGTTGGCCGGACGGACGACCCTTGCGCCCTCGACGCGCCTCGCGGTCGCAGAGGCCCTCCTGGCCGGCGGAGCGTGGCGAGAGGCCGATGACGTGGTGACAGCGTTGGAGCCGCCGCCGGGCCCTGGGATGCGCTTCCGCTGGGAGTTCGTGTGCGGGCGTGCAGCGTACCGGCTCGGGGCCCTCGTGCGCGCCGCCGACGCCTTCGACCGTGCCCTGGCAGCCGCGACCTTCGACGAGGAGCGCTTCACCGCCGCGGTGCAGCGCGCCCGTCTGGCCGAGCTCTCGGGCGATCTTCCGGCGGCCCTCCCCCTGTTCGACCTCGCGCGCTCGGCGCGGCCCCGCGAGGTCGAGGGCTGGGACGGGGCGCTCCGGGTGCGCGTCCTTCTCAATCGCGGGGGAGACGCCGTCGAGCTCCTGAAGGGGTGTCCGACCAAGGTGCTCCGCGTCGCGGGGCCCCGCCTGGCCGCGACGTTCCTCCTGCGCGGCGATCCGGTGCGCGCACGCGCCGTGCTCGCCAGGCTGCCCAGGCGGCTGCCGGTGGTGCGGGCTCTGGCCGTGGCGCTCTTCATCCACTCCGGCGAGACCGAAGCGGCGAGAGCCGAGGCCGCAGCGTTGCTCGCCGATCGCGGCGCCGGACCGTGGCGCGAGCAGGTGCTCGCGCTCTTACCCGCGGACGCCGACGACGCCCCGCCCCCTCCGCCCACCCGCGACACTGCGAGTCTGGCCCGAATCGCCACGCGGCTCGGTGCGGCGCAGGCACGGATGGCTCTCGCTTCCGCCCTCGCAACCGACCCTGCCTGGGCCCCGGTGCTGGCGGGGCAGTACCCTGAACCGGCGGGGTGGACCGGAGCCGCTCACGATCTCGCGGCCGTGGGACTGGAGCGCGAGGCCGCCGCTCTTTACCCCCACACCTTCCCGAGCGGCTCGCCGGCAGAGCAGGCGTGGACCGCCCGCACCCTCGCCCTGTGGGATAACCGGCCGGCGGCTCTCAGCGCGGGGGAGCGCCTTTGGGCCGACCTGGGAGCGGTGCCCGCGGTGCTGCTGCCCGAGAAGTTGCTTCCCGCCATCGTACCGCCCGAGTTGGTCGCCGGTTGCGTGACCGCAGCCAAGATGGAGTCGGTGCCCGCCTCGTGGCTCTTCGCGATCATCCGCCAGGAGTCACGTTTCGACGTCGCGGCGTACTCCGCCGCGGGTGCGATCGGTGTCGCACAGCTCATGCCGGAGGTGGCCCGACGACTCGGGGCGACCCCCGACGAGCTGACGGACGAGAGCCGTGCGCTGCACCTGGCCGCACGGGAGGTCGCAGGGCTCAAGGGGAGGTTCGGTCCCCGGCTTGCCCCGGTGGCCGCTGCCTACAACGCCGGTGAGACCGTGGTTGCAGGTTGGCTCGCGGAGTTCGGTACCGAGCCCGACGAAATGCTGCTCGTCGCTGCGACGCCTTACCGCGAGACCGCCACCTACACGCTCGCCGTCCGTGAAGGTGCGGAACTCGCGCGCTTCCTGGACTTGCCTCCCGGAAATGAGTGACGCGAGTCGCGCTGCGGGGAGCGAGCGCGGAGAAATCAGGGGACGATCGCGGTCGGGCTAGGCGGCGGAGCCGACGCGGGACCCCCCGCATGAGGCAAAGCGAGTCCCGCCTCCGGCGGGATGAGCCTGGGGGCTCGGGGGGTCGAGAGCGTCGGGGTGGGCGGTGGAGCCGACGCGGAACCCCCCTCAACGGATAGATATCTGATGATCTCGGCGCGTTTCGCGACGTCCGACGTCCACCGTTCGACCTCTGCGGCGAGCTTGCGTTCCCGCAGCAGCGCCTCCACGTTGGCGCGGACCTGAGCGAGATCGGGCACCGGCTGCCCTGCCGCTTTCAGCTTGGGTACGAGTTCTTCCTCCCAGGCTTTCTGTACTTCCTGGGGCGTCGGGCGCGCGAGCGGGCCGAAGCGAGAGGCGACATACGCCTCCACCACCGCGGCGCGCCTGATGAGCTCGCGGAGCGCCGCTTCGGGCAGCCCGATCCGCTGCAGCCGCAGGTGCAGCTCACCCTCACCGCCTACCCTCTGGACCACCTTGCGCCACGCCGCGTCGAGGTCGACGGGGACGCGCTGCGTGATCGCCACCGCCTCCAAGTCCTGCCAGCGAAGCTCCAGGTCGATGAGTGCCTCCACCACCGCATATCGGTAGGCGTCGTCGCTCTCGCCCTGTTGCCGAGGAATGAGGGCGCCCGCCTCCGCGAGGTCCGCGTCAGAGGCCAGCACCGGCACGCCGTTGACCATCGCCAGGACCCGCTCCACCTCGAACGCGCCAGCGAGTAACAGCGGAATGACAAGCGCCACCACGCCATCATGTTACACTCGCCGCGGAGGGCGTCGTGGGGAGAGCCGCGGAACAGGTGATTGCGCTGGCGCAGATCGCCACCTGTCCGGGCCAGCTCCAGCACAACCTCGAGCGTCACCTCGACATGGTGGACCAGGCGCGCCGCGCCAGCGCCCACCTCGTGGTCTTCCCCGAGCTCTCGCTGTCCGGGTACCTCCTCGCCCACGGGGTCCTAGAGCACGCGCTGCGCCTCAAAGATGCTCGGCTTGCGCCGCTGCTCAAAGCGAGTCGGGATATCGCCCTGCTCGTCGGCCTGCCGCTGCGTGAGGGGCACGGAGGGATCTCGAACGCGGCCGTGCTTTTGGAGGGCGGCGAGATCCGCGGCGTGCACCGCAAGCTCTACCTGCCCACCTACGGGATGTTCGACGAGGGGAGGTACTTCATTCCGGGCCCGTGTCTGGAGCCGCTCGTCTGCTCGCTCGGGAGGCTCGGGGTGATGATCTGCGAGGACGCCTGGCACCTCTCCACTGCGGTGATCCTGGCCCAGGCCGGCGTTGACGCCCTGCTCGTGGTGGCCGGCGGACCGACCGAACTCGACGGGGGCATGGAGCCCGCAGGCTCGAGACGCTGGCACTGGATCATGGGAGCCACCGCGGTGACCACGGTGCGGCCGGTGTTCTTCGCCAACCGCTGCGGGTGGGAGGAGGGAGTCCTGTTCGGCGGCTGCTCGTGGGCGGTGGACGGGAGGGGGCGCGACCTGGCGCCGCCCGCTCCCGCAATGACGGAGACGCTCGTTCTCGCGCCCTTCTCGGAGGCAGCGGCGGCGCGCGCACGCACGCTCATCCCGATCCCATACGCAGAGCGCTTCGACCTCTGGCGGGCCTCTCTGGAGCGGGCCGGTGCTTGAGCTGCCGCCGGTGGCCACCGGACTGCTCGCCGAGACACTGGAGAAGTTCCTCGCCGAGGAGCTGCGTGCCTCGGGGCTGTCGGGCTACGTCGTCGGGCTTTCGGGGGGCGTGGACTCCGCGGTGTCGGCGGCGTTGGCGGCGTCGGCGGTGGGGCGCGAGCGCATCCTGGCGCTCGCCTTGCCCGGCCCCACCAGCGCGCCCGAAAGCCTGCGCGATGCACAGAAGGTGGCCGAGGCGCTCGGCCTGAAGCTCGAGACCGTGGCGCTCGGTCCGGCGGCCGAGCTCCTCGCCGGGACGCTGGGGGCGCGCGACGACCGCGTGCGCTTCGGCAACCTGCTGGCGCGCCTGCGAATGGTGGCGCTCTTCGACCGCGCGCGGACCGTGCCGGCGCTGGTCCTCGGCACCAGCAACAAGTCGGAGATCCTGCTCGGCTACTCGACGCTCTTCGGCGACGCTGCCGCCTCCGTGCAGCCGCTGGGAGACGTCTGGAAGACGCACGTCTTTGCGCTCGCGCGCACCCTCGGTGTACCTGAGGCCGTGGTCGCCAAAGCGCCCACCGCCGATCTGTGGCCGGGGCAGACCGACGCGGGCGAGCTGGGTTTCGACTATCCGACGGTGGACCCGGTGCTCTACTGGCACCACGAGGGTGGGATGGACCGGGAAGGGTTGATCGCGGCTGGGTTTCCCGCAGCCCTCGTGGACGGGGCGCTGGGTGCCTACCGCCGCAACCGATTCAAGTGGCGACCGACGGTCGTCGCCCGCGTCTCGGCGAGTTGCATGAACGTGGACCGCATCCTGCCCCGCAACCCCGAACGGTGAAGACAGGACGCAGGGCTCAGGGGACAGGGAACAGGGGTTTACGTGCAGCCCCTTCGCTGACCCCTGACCCCGGATCCCGGAGCTCCGGGCGGGAGGCCGGGTGTCTGTACGTGGTGGCCACCCCCATCGGGAACCTTGCCGACCTCACGCCACGCGCGCGCACGGTCCTGAGTGAGGTCCGGCTGGTGCTGGCCGAGGACACGCGTCGGGTCCGCAAGCTCCTGAGCCATTTTCAGATTCACACCACAGTGCAGGCGCTGCACGAGCACAACGAGGTCCGCGAGGTTACGCGGCTGCTGGCGCTGCTGGCCGCCGGCAGCGACCTCGCTCTGGTCTCCGACGCGGGCACCCCGCTGCTCGCGGACCCTGGGTACCGTCTGGTGCGCGCCTGCCGCGAGGGAGGGGTCCAGGTGCTGGCGGTGCCGGGGCCGAGCGCAGTGACCGCCGCGCTGGCAGTCAGCGGGCTGCCGCCGACGCCGTTCACCTTCGGCGGCTTCCTGCCAGCCAAGGGGGGCGCGCGCGGCGCGGCTCTGGACGCGCTGGCCTCGCTGGCACACACCGTGGTGCTCTTCCTTTCGCCGCACCGGTTGGCGGCGGAGCTCGCGGCGTGTGCCGCCCACCTGGGCGAGGCGCGCGCGGCGGCGCTCCTGGCCGAGCTCACCAAGGTGCACGAGCGCTGCGAGCGCGGCACCCTGGCGGAGCTGGCCAGTTGGGCGACCCAGATTCAGCCGCGCGGCGAGTACACCCTGGTCGTCGGACCCCCGGATGCGGTGACGCTCTCCGAACCCACTCCCGAGGCCGCGCGCGCCGCCGTAGCCGAAGCCACCGCGCGCGGTCTCGATCGCGCCGGGGCGTTGCGCCAGGCGGCCCGCGCCCTCGGTGTCAACCGGAAGGAGTTGTACGCGCTGCTGACGCGGGGCGAGGAGCGATGAAGCCGAGCGTAAGCGAGCTCACCGCGGCCAGTGCAGACGGGCCACGATCGCGCTCCGCGCGGCTGCCGGCGAGACGCGCCAGTGCCTCGACCAGCTCCGCCTCCGAGTAGGCTGCTGCCAGCCTGAACGAGCGGTGGAGCTGCCAGGGGGTCCGGCCCGCGGCCGGCGAGCCGGGTGTCGCCTCGACGTCGGCCAACAGGCGCGGATACAGCTTCGGCTTGAACGTCCTGTTGTACCAGCCCTCGCCCGCGCACCGCTGTGGATCGAGCTCGCTCTCGAGGCCAGTCCGCACCGCGTGCGCTCGCACCGCCAGCGCCTGCCGGAGCAGGCGCCCAAACGTGCTGGCGAGCACCATGGCGCCGCGTTCGGGCGCCACGGCCTCCCCCCACCAGTCTGTCAGCACCCCGCCCACGGCAAGCGTGCCAGTGAGGCGCACGAGGCGCTTCGCGTCTCGCCGAAGCAGCGCCTCCTCGAGATCCCGGAGCGTGCACTCCCCAGCGCCCGCCTGCTCCCGGACGGCCTCCGCGCTCACCTCTCCTGCAAGGAGCAGACGCTCGGCCGCCTTTGCAAGCTCGCGCGGACGGAACCCGTGAGCCTCGATGAGCGCGTCGATCACCTCGTGCTGGTCCGCCAGTCCCGGGGCGACCCTGGCCACCAGCGACGCGAGCACGGGACGCTGCTCCCTGGAGACCCGCCCCTCGTCCCACGGCTTGGGCTTCTCCGGAAGCGCGAGGAAACGCACCTCGCCGCACCCCAGGACGGCTTCCGCCAGAGGACCCTCCGGGGCTCTTTCTGTCACGGCGGTGAGCAGCAGCGTCACGTCACGAAGCGGCAGCGAGGCCAGCGCTTGGCCGAGAGCCTCTCCCTCGCCGGCGTTCCCCTTCTTCAGGTAGGGAATCGCGCTCACCACGACCAGCAGTCGCTCCGGCGCGAAAAGCGATGGGCTCGCCAACTCCTGAACCAGGCGCCCCACAGGGGGGGTCTCATCGAAGGTGAGGACCTCGCCCTGTGGGTGCGTCGCGCGCCACGTCGCGACGATGTCGCCGCGTTCGAGCTCGAGAAGGTAGTCGTCCGGTGAGGCGATGAAGAGGACCCTGGGGGGTGACGTTCCGACACGGGTCTGAGCCTCGCCTCCCGCGTCGGGGTTCCTCGCACCGCTTGGGTGAGATCGTCTGCTTCGGTTGTTGGGATCCTTCGCTTTGCTCAGGATGACCCCCGTTCCGTGGTGGGGGCCGGGATCAGATCTCGCCGCGGTCCTGGAGTTCCTGGCATGCGATGCAGTGGCGGGCCCACGGCACGGCTTGCAGGCGCTGCTTCTCGATCGGCTGCTCGCAGTGGACGCAGAGGCCGAATCTGCCGTTGTCAAGGCGCGCGAGCGCCTCATCGATCATCCGCAGCATCTTGCCCTCGTTCTCCGAGAGCGAGAAGGAGAACTCCCGCTGGAAGGCGCTGGTCGCGCGGTCGGCGATGTCAGGCGCCCCCGACTCAGTTTCCACTGAGCCCATCTCGCGGGCACGCAACACACCTTCCACGACTTCCTTGCGCTTGACCTGCAGCTGCTTCCGCATCGCTTTGAGATCTGTCTTGTTCCCCAAACCTACCTCCGAAACTCCAAGCCGGGGATTATACCAGATTGCCTAACCCGAACAACCACGGTGGTATTGCCCTCCCGCGAGCAGGTCCAGCACCCGGTACAGTTGCTCGAGGAGCACCAGGCGGGCGAGCCCGTGGGCGAGGGTCAGTCGGGAGACCGCCATTTTCTCATCGGCCTCGCTTTTGAGACTGGGATCGAGGCCGAGGTCAGAGCCGATCACGAAGACCGTCCGCCCCTGGCGGAGACGCCCGGCCAGCCAGGAGGCGATCTCATCGGTCGTGCGCTCGCGCCCGGCCTCGTCCAGCGCCACGACGGTGTCCCCGGGGCGCAGATGGCTGCGCACCGCAGCTGCCTCCTCCGCCAGCGCCCGCCGGGGATCCGACTGACGGCCGGCCGCAGGACGGATCCGGAGCTCGGCGAGCGGGACGTGGCGCGCGACCCGCTTCGCGTAGGTGGCCGTGAGCGCCTCGAGTTCGGCCGCCGCGCGGCGACCGACCCACAGCACGGCGATGCCATTCATGCTTCCCGCCGCCAACGGATCAGTGTCCGGCGCGAGACGCCGAGCACCCTCGCGGCTCGCGAGACGTTGCCGCCCTGCCCCGCAAGGACCCACAGTGCGTAAAGCCGCTCCACCTCGATCAGCGGGAGCGCGCGCTCGGCGGCCAACTCGACCACGCGGGGCCAGGCATCAGCGGGAAGCCCCAGCTCCGCCGGCCCGATCACCGGGCTGCTGGCCTGCACGACGGCCCGGTTCAAAACGGTCTCCAGTTCGCGGAAGTTCCCCGGCCACGGGTACGCGGCGAGGAGTCGCTCCGCGTCGGAATCGAGGACCGACTCTCGGCCGACCCTGCGGGTAGTGCGGCGCAGCAGGCCCTTCGCCGCCGGCACGATGTCCTCGGGCCGCCGGCGCAGCGGCGGCAGCTGAGCATGGTACCCCGCGACCCTGTGGTACAGGTCGGGACGGAACAGTCCGGCCCCGACGCGGTTGCGGAGGCCGGCGTCGGCCAGCGCGACGACACGTGCCCGGAACGGCCGCGCCACCGTGCTGCCGACCGGAAAGAAGGCGCGCTCCTCAAGCGCCCGCAGCAACGACGTCTGCCCTTCGACGGGGAGGGACTCCACCCTGTCGAGCACCAGCGTCCCGTCACCCGCCCGCTCCAGCCACCCCTGGTGTGCCCTGGTGGCGTCGGTGAACGCCCCCGCCCGGTGGCCGAACAGCTCGGAGGTGAGCAGGGTGGCAGCCACCGCCCCGCAGTCCATCACGACGTATGGCCTGCCGCGTCGCCCCGCCCGGTGGAGACGCGCCGCGAGGAAGCTCTTCCCGACCCCGGTCTCCCCCTCGAGGACGAGTGGCAGTTCGGTGGGTGCCAGCCGCGCGAGGGTTCGAGAGAGCTCGCGCGCGTCCGGGTTGCGGGTGGAAAAGAGGCCGATCACTGGGGGGAGGTCCGCAGCATTTCCGTGACCTCGGGGGCATCGCCCCAGAGGCGGTCCAGTGCGTAGTAGTCGCGCCGGTCTTCCTGAAAGATGTGCAGGATGAAGTCCCCGTAGTCCATCAGGACCCAGGAACCCTGCGTGTACCCTTCGACGGAGAGCGTGCGCGTCCCGGCTGCGGCCAGCACCCTTTCCACCTCGTCCGCCACGGCCTGGGCCTGCCGCTGCGATCCCACCGAGCAGATGATGAATGACTCCGCGATCGAGGTCTTCTCCGAGACGTCGAGCGCAAGCAGGTGGTAGGCCTTCTTCGCGTCGAGCGCCGAGAAAGCGAGCCGCAGGCGGCCCAGCAACTCAGACTCCATTGGAGCGCTCGTCTCCCTGATGGTAGAGGCGGTGCTTGACGATGTAGCGATGAACCTCGGGCGGAACCAGCTCGTGGATGGTCAACCCGGCCCGCAAGCGCTCCCGCAGGTGCGTCGCCGAGATGGGGAACGGCTCGTGCTCGAGCAGGTAGATCCAGCGCGAGCCCGGCTCGGGGTCGGCAACCTGGCGAAACGGCTCGACAATCCGCATCCGGCCCCGCAGCGCCTCCGGCACACGGGATTCCAGGCTCTTCCCCCAAACGGTGTCGCGGTGCAGGACAACGAGGTGCGCCAGGTCCACCAGCTCCTGCCACCGGTTCCAGGTGCCGATCTGCGAAAACGAGTCGCTTCCCATGAGGAAGTAGATCTGCTCGGCGGAAAGGCGCTCGCGCAACGCCCGCAGCGTGTCCACGGTGAACGTCGGGCCCTCGCGCTCCGACTCGATCGGCGACACCAGGAAACGGTCGTAGGGCTGGGTGGCCAGGGCCAGCATCGCGAAACGGTGCGAAAAGGGCGTGAGTGGCTCACCCAGCTTGTGCGGGGGGTGAGCACCGGGGATGAACACGAGCGCGTCGAAGCGAAACGTCTCGTGCGCGCGCACCGCAGGCACAAGATGCCCGAGGTGCACCGGATCGAAGGTGCCGCCGAAGAAGCCGACCCTCCTCACCCGAGCTCCGCGAGGGCGAACACCACCTCAAGCATACCCTCAACGCCCTCGCCGCTCACGGCCGAGATCACCGTCCAAGGCACCCCGAGCTCGCCGGCGAGGTGGGCGAGCTCCCCGAGGCGGGATGGGTCGCTGATGGCGTCTCCCTTGGTGCCCACGAGCATGGTGGTCCGGTCGGCAAGCGTGGGGTCGTGGAGCGAGAGCTCCTGCCGCAGCGTCTCCACCTGGTGCCGCACCGGCTCCACACTCGCCAGATCCACCAGGTGGAGCAGGACCCGGCAGCGTTCGATGTGCCGCAGGAAGCGGTGACCGAGGCCGGCGCCCGCATGCGCCCCCTCGATCAGTCCGGGGATGTCGGCGAACACCAGCGAGCGGGCGCCCCCGTCGCGGCTCACAACGCCCAGGTAGGGCTCGAGGGTCGTGAAAGGGTAGTCTGCGATCTTCGGCCTGGCCGCGGAGACGCGCGCCAGAAGCGTGGACTTGCCCGCGTTCGGGAGCCCCACCAGGCCAACGTCGGCGAGCAGCTTGAGCTCGAGGCTGATGTGGCGCTCCTCGCCGGTCTCGCCGGGCTCGGCAAAGCGCGGGGCCTGGCGCGTCGGCGTCGCGAAGTGCTGGTTGCCTCGGCCACCCCGCCCGCCGCGTGCCACCACGGCTTCCTGGCCCTCGGCCACGAGGTCGGCGAGGACCTCGCCCCCGTCGAAGTCGCGGATCAGCGTTCCACGGGGAACCTCGATCACCACGTCCTCGCCGGAGGCCCCACTCTGGTTGGAGCCGCGGCCGTGCTGGCCGCGCCCCGCCTTCACGTGGTGCCGGTTGTAAAGGTGGGCGAGCGTGGCGAACTGGCCACTGGCGCGCACGCGCACGCTGCCGCCGTGGCCGCCGTCACCGCCGTTGGGACCACCGCGGGGCACGAACTTTTCGCGCCTGAAGCTGATGCAACCACGCCCCCCGTCACCGGCCTTCGCGAAGAGGTGGACCTCGTCGAGAAACATCAGGCCTTTGGGGGGCGCACGTCAGGCGGCGGGTTCGATCACCACGAAGCGGCCGAGGCGCCCGCGGTCGCGGAACCGGATACGACCCGGGACCATGGCAAAGAGCGTGTCATCGCCCCCACGCCCGACGTTGGAACCCGCCTTCCAGCACGTCCCACGCTGCCGGACGATGATCGTCCCGGCCGACACGAGTTGCCCGTCGCCACGCTTCACGCCAAGCCTCTGGGCGTGCGAGTCGCGCCCGTTGCGGCTCGAGCCCTGACCTTTCTTGTGCGCCATCCCTGCCTCCCTGCTTACGCCTCGATGGCGTCGATGCGGACCTCGAGCAGGTCCTGCCGATGGCCCCGCGTCCTGCGGAACCCCTTGCGCTTCTTCTTCTTGAAGATGATGACCTTGTCGGCACGGAGCTCACGCACCAGGGTGCCCTTCACCGCGGCCCCCTCGACGGTGGGCTTGCCCACCTTGACGTTTCTCTCGTCGCGAACCAGCAGCACGCGCTCGAACACAACCTGGCTGCCCGGCTGGGCACCCGGCCACACGCGTTCCACCGCGATCCGCTGCCCAACCTCGACGCGGTGCTGCTTCCCGCCAGCTTCCACGATTGCGTACATACGGACTCCCACCCGACCAGTCGGGGAACAGGCTTTGTACCACACCGCCCGGGAACTGTCAAACCAGTGGGGAGTTAGCCGGGGTGAGGGCGAAGATCTCGACCCCTCCGACCCGAACCGCCGGCGCGCCGAGGGCAGCGACGAAGGCGTTCCAGCGGTGCCAGCCCGCCGTGTCCCGCCACGGCGCCACCGGGTAGCCGTCGGCAAGACGGGATAGCTCCCCCTGGTTGACCAGCAGGTGCGTGAACCCCTGGCCGCGCAGCGCCGCCGCCGCCTCGGCAGGGTTCCGCGCACGCTCCAGGACCGCGCGCAGCGGCGAGACGTCGTGCTGGGAGGGGGCCACGAACCGCCTTGGAAAGCCGAAGCCTCGCGGCTCGCCCACGAACAGCACTCGGGCATCGGCAGGGAGCACGCGGGCGGCGGCAAACCCGGGGAAGGGGTCGTTGACCACCATGGCCGCGCGGACGCTCGCCGCCGGTGCGCCGACCAGACTCAACCCACCCCATCGTGCGAGCTGAACCGCAGAGAAGACCGCTCCGGTGGCGCAGGTGGAGACCAGCGCCATACCGGCCGCCCACCGTCCCAGTCGCATGCGGGCAGCGACAGCCGCCACCGCCAGCGCCACGCCCAGCGTCGGCCCCAGAAAACGGGGAAGGCTCCCCGTCAGCGCCCACGCGAACACGCCCCCGACGGCCACCGCTCCCGCCAGCCAGAGTCGCTGCTGCCGGCGCGAGAGAAGCGCGAGGAGAGCCGCCAGGGCCAGAGGTGCCGCATAGGCGAGGTGCGGGGCGAGGTTGTCGCCAAGGCTGCGCACGAGAGTTGCCGGGCCCGCCGAAAGCGACATGCTCCCGGCGTCCCGCCATAGCGTCTCCACCCCCTCGCGCCGCCAGAGGATCGGCGCGATGGGGTCGCCCAAGAGCACCAGGTTCTTGAGCCACCACGGTGCACTCCCGGCCAGCCACCCCGCGCCGACCGCGAGGAGGGCCCGAGCCCGCCGCTCGCGCAGCACGACCAGCCCGAGCACCATCACGCTCCACGGTACGCCCTGGAGTCGCGCCGCGGTGGCGATCCCGGCGAGCGCACCCGCCAGCAGCGCACCACCGGGCGGCACCCGCGGCGCGAGGGCCACGGCCAGCGCGGCGAGCACCCCGGCGACTACCCAGCCCTCCGCAGCAGGCAGACCGGGGACGAGGGCCAGCGCGGGCACCAGCGGCAGGGACAGGCCGGCCAGGCCCGCGGCCCAGCGGGGCGCGCCCAGGCCGCGAGCCAGAGCTCCCGCAGCCGCGCCGGCGGCCACGAAGCTCCACCAGTGCAGCACCGCCGGCACACGAGCCAGGCCGGCCGCCAGCGGCACGGCCGAAAGGAGCTGTGCGAGCGGCGGGAACGCCGCAAACAGGTCCTCCGGGTGCGCGCGCAGACCGCGCTCGAGCAGCTCCTGCCAGGGCAAGCCAATGTGGTAGACCAGCGCGTCGTAGAAGAACGGCGGCGCCAGCGAGACCGGCAGGGCGACCAGCGCGCCGAGCGCCGGCAGGGCGAGTGCATCCCACCGCCAACCGGTCCGCCGCCACCGTCCCACGGCCGCCAGCGCGACAGCGGCGCCGACCAGGACCCCGGGAACCCACCACCGGGCCAGCCCGAGGAGCAGCACCACCACCGCCAGCGCCCACCCTCCCAACAAAAGGTCCACTGGCAGACTGAAGCCGCGCCACACCGGCACGCGCAGGAGGCTCCGCACCCGCGCGCCCGTTGCGGCGAGCATGAGGGCGAGAGCCGACCCCACGATCAACGCAAACCCAGCGTGCACGACGGGCACGGATCAAGTGTAGCGGACGGTATCGTCGCTAGCGGGCAGGCCACGGCTCCGGGCACGGTGCCAGCACACCGGCCGCTGCTGCGCGCCGGAGGAACTCGTTCAGCCCCCGGTGCTCCGCTTCGCCCACGTCGTGCGTCAGCGCCTCCCCGAGGTACCGCGCCGTCTCTTCGGCACTCACGCCGTGCGCCGCCGCCCAGCGTGGGACGAGCGCATGCCAGTGCTCCCGGGCGTACGTGAGCGACGCCTCAAGCAACGACCCTAGGGCCTCGGGCGCGGTCGGCCGCACCCCCCAGATCGCAAACACGAACGGCATCCCGGTCCACTCCACCCAGGCGCCCGCGAGATCGACCTCGAGGTGGCCGGTGCGCCCGCGAAGGTGCAGCGCCGGATCGCCGATCACTACAGCGGCCTCTGCGCTTTCGAGCATCGCCTCGAGCGGCGGGCGCGCCGGGACGATGTGCGGCCGCACACCCCAGCGCTCGGCGAGCAGCAGGCGAGCCAGCGCCACCGAGGTGCGCGACGCGGTGTGGACGGCCAGCGTGTGAATCTTCACCAGCGGCACCCGCGTGATGAGCAGAACCGACCCCACCTCTCCCCGCGCGGCGATGCCGAGCCCCGGCAGCACCCGCACATCTGGAAGGGAGGGAAGCACGGCGACCGGCACCAATCCGGCGACCGCCCGCCCGTCGCCCAGTTGAACCGCGCACTCGGCCGGCTCGGCCGTAGTCAGTCGGTAGGAGAAGGGGGCCGGCAGCCCCGCCTCCAACCCGGCGAGCAGCGGCCGGGCGTTGAGGAAGCGCACTCCCACGATCCACACTGGCTCGCTCATGCGAGTGGAAGTGCCTCAGCAGTCGGACGAGATCTATCGAAGCGGGGGGAGGGCAGAGCGGAGAGGGGAGAGGGGAGAGAAACCCGCCAAAGGGCGAAGGCCGTGATCGTTCCTGCGGCTCTCCCCTCTCGACTCTGCCCTCTTAACTGCCCCATCATCCCTGGCTCATGGACTCGAGGAACTCCTTGTTGCTCTTGGTCTTCTCCAGCCGCTCCAGAAGCAGCTCCATCGACTCCACGGTGGAGAGGGGGTTCAGGACCTTGCGCAGCACCCACACGCGCTTGAGCTCCCACTGGTCCAGCAGCAACTCTTCTTTGCGCGTCCCCGACTTGTTGATGTCGATCGAAGGGAACACCCGCTTCTCGGTGAGTTTGCGGTCAAGGTGCACCTCCATATTGCCGGTGCCCTTGAACTCCTCGAAGATCACGTCGTCCATGCGCGAGCCGGTGTCGATGAGCGCCGTGCCCATGACGGTGAGCGAGCCACCCTCCTCGATGTTGCGCGCCGCGCCGAAGAACCGCTTCGGCTTCTGCAGGGCGTTGGAGTCGACGCCGCCCGACAGCACCTTCCCCGATGGCGGTACGACCGTGTTGTAGGCACGCGCCAGCCGTGTGATCGAGTCGAGCAGGATCACCACGTCGCGCCGGTGCTCGACAAGGCGCTTGGCCTTTTCGAGCACCATCTCGGCCACCTGGACGTGCCGGTACGCCGGCTCGTCGAAGGTGGAGGAGATCACCTCGCCCTTCACGGAGCGCTGCATGTCGGTGACCTCTTCCGGCCGCTCGTCGATGAGCAGCACGATGAGGATGATCTCCGGGTGGTTGGCGGTGACCGAGTTGGCGATCGCCTGCAGCATCATGGTCTTGCCGGTGCGCGGCGGGGCCACGATCAGCCCGCGCTGCCCCTTGCCGATCGGCGTCAGCAGGTTCATCACCCGCGAGGTCATGTTTCCCTCGACCTCCAGGTTGATGCGCTCGAGCGGGTAGAGGGGCGTCAGGTTGTCGAAGAGGATCTTCTCGGCCATCTGGTCGGGGGCTTCGAAGTTGACCGCCTCCACCTTGATCAGGGCGAAGTAACGCTCGCCCTCCCGCGGGGGACGGATCTGCCCCGACACGGTGTCGCCGGTGCGCAGGTTGAAGCGTCGGATCTGGGACGGGGAGACGTAGATGTCGTCGGGACCGGGAAGGTAGTTGTATTCGGGGGCACGCAGGAAGCCGTAGCCGTCAGGGAGGATCTCAAGCACGCCCTCGCCGAAGATCAACCCCTCGCGCTCCGTCTGCACCTGCAGGATCTTGAAGATCAGGTCCTGCTTGCGCATCCCCGCGGGGTTCTCGACCTCAAGGTCACGGGCGACGTGGGTGAGCTCCGAGATCGACATGTCCTTGAGGGTGCGGATGTCGAGCCGCTGCTTGCCCTCGGTCTCGGCGCTCTCCGTCTCGAGTGCTTCCTCTTCGAGGACCACCGGAAGCCCCTCCGGCGCATCCTCGGGGTTGCGCCGACGTTCCCTGCCCCGGCCGCGCTGTGATTTGTTCTCAGGCATGGCAAGACTCCTTCTGGTGTTGGGTTCTCACGCCGCCAGCGCGCGCGCGATGGCGGCGAGGACGTCCTTTCTTCCGGCCCCGGTTTGCGCCGAGAACGCGAGCGGCCAGGCACCTGCGCCCAGTTCGCGGCCTAGGCGCTGTGCCGCGCGCTCCAGCTCGCCGCGGCCGATCCGGTCCGTCTTGGTCATCACGAGCAGGAGCGGTCTCCCCGCGTCGCGGGCGAAACCGACCAGGTCCAGATCGAGGGGGGACGTGGGGATGCGGGGGTCGATGAGCCCCACCACGAGCTTCAGGCGATCCTCCTGCTCGAGGTACGCCGTGATACGCCGCCCCCACGCCTTGCGCTCGCCGCGCCCGGTGCTGGCATAACCGTAGCCGGGGAGGTCGACGAAGAAGCAGCGGTTGTTGACCAGGTAGTAGTTGATCGTTCGTGTCTTCCCCGGGGTCTTGGAGACCGCCGCCAGCCTCGTCCCGAACAGCGAGTTCAACAAGCTCGACTTCCCGACGTTCGACCGCCCGGCAAACGCGACCTGTGGGAGAGGGTCCCTGGGCCCCTCGTGATGATCTGCCACCGTGGCACGCAGCGTGACCTCCTCGATCTGCACCGAACCTACTGGTGGGCCACTGCCTCCGGCCCCTGTACCGTGCTCGCCTCCTGCTCGGTCTGCTGCGCCACCGGCAGTGTACCGTCGAGCGCGAGCGGGATGACCTCGTCCATGTCCTTGACGAGGTGGAACTGCATGACGGTCCGGACGTCCTCCGGGATGTCCTCGAGGTCCTTCTCGTTCTCCACGGGCAGAATGACCTCGCGGATTCCGGCGCGGAACGCCGCCAGCACCTTGTCCTTGATCCCGCCAACCGGGAGCACCTTGCCGCGCAGCGTGATCTCGCCGGTCATCGCAATGTCCTGCCGCACGGGCACGGCCGCCACCGCGGAGAGCAGCGCCATCCCCATCGTGATGCCCGCCGAGGGCCCATCCTTCGGAATCGCTCCCTCAGGCACATGGACGTGGATGTCGCGCTGGTCGAAGAAGTCCCCGGGGAGCGGCAACTGCACCGCGCGCGCCCGGACGTACGAGAGCGCCGCCCTGGCCGACTCCTGCATCACGTCGCCCAGTTGACCGGTGAGGGTCAGCGCGCCCTTCCCCCGCATCAGGCTCACCTCGGTCGCGAGGATCTCGCCGCCGACCTCGGTCCACGCCAGGCCGGTGGCGACGCCGACCTCGCTCCGCTCCCCCGGGCGCAGCACGCGGAAGCGCGGCTTGCCGAGGAGCTCGCTGACGCGCTCGGGCGTCACCTCGATCGTGTCCCCGCTCGCAATCTTCTTCTTCAGCACCTCCCGGGCGAGCTTGCGGCAGATGGACGCGATCTCGCGCTCCAAGTTCCGCACGCCGGCCTCACGGGTGTAGCGCTCGATCAGCAGCGCGACGGCTTCGTCCGCAAAGCTGAGCTTGTAGCGCGACAACCCCTGCTGCTCGATCTGCTTCTTGACCAGGAACCGCTGGGCGATCTGGAGCTTCTCGTAGTGGGTGTAACCGGAGAGGTGGATTGTCTCCATGCGGTCCTGGAGCGCGGGCGGGATCGTGTGGGTCACGTTGGCGGTGCAGATGAAGAACACGCGCGACAGGTCGTACTCGACGTCGAGGTAGTGGTCGACGAACGTGTGGTTCTGCTCAGGGTCCAGGACCTCGAGGAGCGCCGCGGCGGGGTCGCCGCGGAAGTCGGCCCCGAGCTTGTCCACCTCGTCCAAGAGGAAGACGGGGTTCACGGTGCCGGCCTTCTTCATCATCTGGATGATCTGGCCCGGGAAGGCGCCGATGTAGGTGCGGCGGTGCCCACGCATCTCGGCCTCGTCCCGGACCCCGCCGAGCGACAGCCGGACGAACTTGCGGCCCGTCGCGCGAGCAATGGATTTTGCGAGTGAGGTCTTGCCGACACCCGGGGGCCCGACGAAGCACAGGATCGTGCCCTTGGGCTTCTTGACCAACTGCCGCACCGCGAGGAACTCCAGGATGCGCTCCTTCACCTTCTCTAGGCCGTAGTGATCCGCCTGCAGTACCTCCTCGGCGCGCTTGATGTCGCGGATCTCGCGCGTCGATTTCTTCCATGGGACCGAGAGCAGCCAGTCGATGTAGTTCCTCGAGACGGTCGCCTCCGCGGACATCGGTGCCATGCCCTCCAGGCGCTTGAGCTCGGAGAGGGCTTTCTCCTGGACCTCCTTGGGCATGCCCGCGGCCTCAATCTTCTTCGTCAGATCTTCGAACTCTTCCTTGGTGTCCGCCCGGCCGAGCTCCTCGTTGATCGCCTTGATCTTCTCGGACAGGTAGTACTCGCGCTGCGCCTTTTCCATCTGCTTCTTGACCTTGGCGTTGAGCCGCCGGTCGATGTTGAGCTTCTCGACCTCGACGTCCAGCAGGTCGTTGAGCCTTTGCAGCCTGTCGAGCGGGTTGTTCACCTCGAGGAGCTTCTGCTTTTCGACGGTCGGGATCGGCAGCGCCGCTGCCATCGTGTCCGCAAACAGGTCCGGATCCTCCGTGCGCAACTCCGCCAGCACCCCCTCCACGCCGATCTGCTGGGAGAGACGCGCGAACTGCTGGAACAGGTTCGTGAGGTTGGACAGGTACCGGGAGACCTTGGGGTCCGATACCGGTTGTGGATCTATCACCTCCACGTCGGCCTCGTAACCGGACCCCTCAAGCTGCCGCAAGGAGGTCCACCGGCCCCGGACGACGCCCTCCACCCCCACCTTGATCGTTCCGTTCGGGAACGTGACGTGCTGGAGGATCGTCGCGACCACGCCAACGGTGTAGATGTCGCTTTCCCCCGGCTCGTCCTGCTGCGGGTCGCGCTGCGCCACAAGGAAGATCCGCTTGTCGGTCTCGTCCAGGGCGCGCTGCAGCGCGGACACCGACGCGGGACGTCCGACCACGAAGGCAGATTTCATGCGGGGGAAGACCACCATGTCGCGCAGCGGCACGACCGGGAGTACCTGCGTGTGTGATTCGCTCATGACAACCTCTCAAACCGACCCGGGATAAGTTGGATGCCGGCGCGGTTCGCGCCGCCCGACAGGGTCTCAGCCAGCCTTGCGCATCGACGCGAGCGGCGCTACACGCCGCTCGACCACTTCGCGCGTGACCACGATCTCGGTGACGTCCGACCGCGAGGGGACCTCGTACATGATTTCCAACATCAGCTCTTCAAGGATGATCTTCAGGCCACGTGCGCCGACCTTGCGCTGAATGGCCTCCTCGGCGATCGCGGTGAGCGCATCGTCCGTGAAACGGAGTTCGACGCCCTCGAACGAGAGCATGGTCTCGTACTGTCGCACGAGTGAGTTCTTCGGCTCCGTGAGAATCCGGACGAGCGCCGCACGGTCGAGTTCGTGGAGGTTCGCGACCACCGGGACGCGGCCAACGAACTCCGGAATCATTCCGAACTTGATGAGGTCCTCGGGGTGAACCTGGGCGAGGAGCTCACTCGCCGAGCGCTCCTCGGGAGTCAGGATATGGGCCTGGAACCCCATCGCCTTCTGGTTGAGGCGACGCGCCACGATGTCGTCCAGCCCCACGAAGGCGCCTCCACAGATGAAGAGGATGTTTGTCGTGTCGATCTGCAAGAACTCCTGGTGGGGGTGCTTCCGCCCACCCTGGGGTGGCACGTTGGCGACGGTGCCCTCAAGGATCTTCAGCAGCGCCTGCTGCACCCCCTCGCCAGACACGTCGCGGGTGATGGAGGGCGAGTCCTGCTTGCGGGCGATCTTGTCGATCTCGTCGACGTAGACGATGCCCCGCTCCGTCCTCTCCCTGTCACCCTCGGCCGCCTGGTACAGGCGCAGCAGGATGTTCTCCACGTCCTCGCCCACGTATCCGGCCTCGGTGAGCGTGGTCGCGTCCACGATCGTGAACGGTACCTCCAGCATCCGCGCCAGGGTTTGCGCGAGAAGTGTCTTCCCGGTGCCCGTCGGCCCGATGAGCAGAATGTTGGACTTCGAGAGCTCCACGTCCGGGCGCGTCGAGTGCGACAGGTAATCGATGCGGCGATAGTGGTTGTAGACCGCCACCGCGAGCTTCTTCTTCGCCGACTCCTGACCGATCACGTACGAGTCGAGGAAGCTCTTGATCTCGTCGGGCTTCGGGAGGCTGCGCCGCGACTCGCGCGCCTCGCGGGCCCGGTCCTCGGCGATGATGTCGAGGCAGATGTCCACGCACTCGTCGCAGATGTACACGTTGGGACCAGCGATGAGCTTGCGCACCTCTCGCTGAGACTTGTTGCAGAAGCTGCAACGAAGCAGCTCGGAGGAAGTCTCCCTGGTCACCATGACATCAATCCCACCGCTATTCTACACCCCGCCAATCTCAACACGCGCATGGATTTGCTATTCCCGGTGTTCGATGACCTTATCGATCAAACCGTAGGAGAGCGCGTCGGGCGGCTCCAAGATGAAGTCGCGCTCGGTGTCGGTGAAGATGCGCTCGATCGGCTGCCCGGTGTGCCTCTGCAGGATCTCGTTGAGGCGCTGGCGCAGCCGCAAGATGTCCTTGGCGTGGATGTCTATGTCCGTCGCCTGACCGCCAAGCCCGAAGAGCAACGGCTGATGAAGCATCACCCGGGCGTGGGGCAACGCGAACCGCTTCCCCTTGGCGCCGCCCGCCAGCAGCACGGCCGCCATCGAAGCCGCCTGTCCCATGCAGATGGTGGCGACCGCAGGCTTCACGTACTGCATCGTGTCGTAAATCGCGAGACCGGCGCTCACTTCCCCGCCGGGCGAGTTGATGTACAGGTAGATGTCCTTCTCCGGGTTCTCGGCCTCCAGGAACAGCATCTGCGCGATCACCACCGAGGCCTGGTGATCGTCGATCGCCTCCCCCAGGAAGATCACGTTGTCCTTCAGAAGGCGGGAGAATATGTCGTACGCCCTCTCGCCCCGGGCGGTCTGCTCGACCACGATGGGTATCAACATGTCGCTTGCTCCCTGCCCGCCTCGTTGCACGGCAGGCCCGTCAACCCCTGCTCTCTTCTACGAACCGCGAAAGCACCTCGTCCACCGCCCGCTCGCGTCGGAGAACCGATCCCACCCTGTCCAAGCCCCCGCTCTTCGCGAGGTTTCCCCGCAATTCGGCGAACGGAACGCCGATCCGGGAAGCCTGATGCTCCACCTCGTGGTCCACCTCCGCCGGGGTGATCTCGATCCCGAGGTTCTCCGCGAGCGCGTCAAGGAGCACCTCGCCCCGCAAACGATGCTCGACCCTATCCTGCACGTCTTTCTCGACCTTCTGCCAGTCGATCTTTGCCCGCTCGGGGTCGATGCCCCGGCCTGCGAGAGTCTGGGCGAACTCCACGAGTTCCCGGCGGGTTTCCTCGCGCACCGGCGTCTCCGGAAGATCGATGACCTTTCCCCCCGCCAGATGCGCAATCAGGGCCTGTCGCCACGCCTCGCGGCGCCGCTCGGCCTTCTGCGCGCGCAGGCGCTCCCGCAGACGCGTCCGGAGAGCCTCCAACCCGTCTTCGACGCCCACCGACTTGGCGAAGCCATCGTCCGCTTCCGGCAGCCGTTTGCGCCGCAGGCTCTTGACGCGCACCCGGTACGAAGCCCGCTTGCCCTTGCGCTCCTCGCCGCCCTCCTCCCCGATCGTGCGCTCCGCGGCCACCTCGTCACCGACGCGGCGTCCGCGCACGACGGCCTCGATCTCGGGGTACACCTCGTCCTGCCCGAGTTGGAACAGCGAGCGTTCCTCGTGGAATGGCTCGCCACCCCCGTCGGGGAACGCGCCGTGGACCTCCGCCTCGACCAGCATGCCGTCTTCGGCGGGCTCATCCTCCACCGGCTCCCAAACCGCCTGGCGCTCCCGAAGCTGCAACAACGCGCCCTCGAGCTCCTCATCGGTCGGCTCGAGGTCGAACGGCGGCAGGGTAAAGCCATCGAGAGGCGGCAACTGAACGTCCGGGTAGACGTCGAACTCACCCTTGACGCGGAACTCGTCGCCCTCCAGCCAGCCCGACTCGCGGATTCCGAGCGGCGAGGCGACGCGCACCTTCTGCTCGCGGCGGACCTCATCCCAGGCGCGCCGGGTGAGGTGCTCCTCCAAGTCCGCGCGGATCTCGCTCGCGAAGCGCCGCTCCACCAGCACCCGCGGGGCCTTGCCTTTGCGGAACCCATCGATGCGGGCGGCGCGCATGAACGTCGCAACCACGTGCTCCCGCTCCTGGCGAACCTCCTCCGACCCGACTGTGGCCGTCAGGACGATCCGACACGGGGTGGCACGCTCGATCTCGTAACCCATGCTTGCTCCAGATGGTGCGAAAGGGGGGATTCGAACCCCCATGGGCAGCGCCCACGAGATCCTAAATCTCGCGCGTCTACCGGTTCCGCCACTTTCGCGGGACGGGACTTGGTGAGCCGCGTAGGAGTCGAACCTACAACCTAGGGATTAAGAGTCCCTTGCTCTGCCAGTTGAGCTAGCGGCCCACCGCGTTGGCCATCATAACGTCGCTCCCGGCGGCATGCAACCCCTTTGGCCCCAGCCACGACCGGGGGAACGCCCTGAAAGTTCACGCATCTGCACGCCAGGTTTGCGCCCGCCACATCCGCGCGTACGCCCCGGCGCGGGCGATCAACTCGGCATGGGTCCCTTCCTCGATCACCCGGCCACGCTCCAGCACGACGATCCGGTCGGCGAGACGAACCGTGGAGAAACGATGGCTGATCAACAGCACGGTGTGGCCGACGGCAAGGGCGGAGAGCCTGGTGAGCATTTCCTCCTCGGCGAGCGGGTCCAGCGAGCTCGTCGGTTCGTCCAGCACCAGCAGGGTTCCGTCGCGGAAGAACGCCCGTGCGAGGGCGAGCTTCTGCCACTCCCCGGCGCTCAATTCCTCCCCGTCCTCGACCCAACGCCCGAGGGGAGTTTCGTATCCGCGCGGGAGTGCCCGGATCGTGGCATCGGCACCGCCCGCGCGCGCCGCTTCGAGGATGGCCGTGTGGTCGGCGGGGCGGCCGATATCGCCGAGCCAGATGCTCTCCCACGCGGGAAGCTGGTAGCGCACGAAATCCTGCGGAATCACGCTCATCCTCCCCCGTAGGTCAGCTACCCGGAACGCGCGGATGTCTTTGCCATCGAGGGTGATCCGGCCCTCGCCCACATCGTACAGGCGTGCCAGCAGCTTGGCCAAGGTGGTCTTGCCGGCACCGTTCTCACCCACCAGTGCCACCTTCTCGCCCGGTCGGACGACGAGCGAGATGTCGTCGAGGGCCTTGTGCGAGCTGCGGGGGTACGAGAAAGACACGTGCTCGAAACGGATACCCTCCCGCATCGGGGCAGGAACCGGGATCGGCCGTTGCGGGTCGGTGATTCCGGGCTCCAGCGCCAGGAACTCGTCGAGATGCTCCATGAACAGGCTGTCCTCGTAAAGGCCTCCGAGACCGCCCAGAAGCTCCTGAAAGAACGCCTGACCACGCTGCAGAGCCTGGTAGTAGAGCACCCAGTCCCCGATCGTGATCGCACCCGCCAGGGCCCGGGAAGCGATCCAGACGAGAGCCCCGAAGATCGCCGCCACGGCCACCGCCACGCTCGCGAAGTCGGCAAGCGCGCGGGCGCGGGCGAGCCGCAAGCGCTCTCCCCGCAACTGCCGGCGGAGCGTGCGGAAACGCTCCCTGAAGAGCGACCCGAGGCCAAACAGGCGTGTCTCCTTGGCATGCTCCGGGCCGGTGAGGACCCAGTGCAGATATGCCCCCTTGCGCTCGAGGTCCGTCACCTGCCGCTGCCAGGAATAGGCCTTGCGGGCGAAAACGACCTTCACGAGCAAGCCTGGGAGGCTGGCCACGAACAGTACGAGCGCGATCGGCCAGTCCAGAGCGAGCAGCAAAGCGACGATTCCCGCGAGCCCGAGGGTGCCCTGTCCGACTCCCGCCAGACCGGTGACGATCCGGCCGGCCCGATAGGGCGCCTCCTGTTGCGCCCGGTGCAGGGCCCGGTAGTAGTCGGCGCTCTCGTAGTACTCCAGGTCCACCGCGACGGACCGGGCGTGAAGTGCGTCGGCCATGTGGTCCGCGAGGGCGTCCGATAGGGCCTGGTTCGCGAGCCCGCCGAGCGTGCGCGCCAGCGCGGCAAGCAGGGCAATGGCCCCGGCGACCACGACCCACAGCACCACCTGCCGAAGGGCGGTGGACTTGACGGGCGCCGAGAGGCCGGCCACCACCGCGTCTACCAGCAGCTTGAGGACATACACGGAGGCCAGCGGCAGCAGCCCCTGCAGGACGACGAGGGTGAAGTTGAGTGACATCCACCCGGGTGCGCTCGCCCGGGCGAGTGTCAGGGCGCGGCCCAGCCGCAGCACGCGCCGCAGGCCCGACAACGTCAACCGGTCAGGAGCAGCCACAGACCCTCACCTCCGGGATCCCGCGCTGGCTCACCACCCGGGACAGACTCCCGGAACCTTCACTTCAACTCTAGCGCGTCGCTTGAGAGGGGCCGAGACCTTCTGTGTCTTCCGTCCATGCAGTGAAAGTCGCCGGTGCCACCGTCTCCGCGTGGGCTCGTTTCACCAACGCCTCCACGGCACACGCCACGACCCCCGGGTCGAGGTGCTTGAGCGATCGCGATTGGAGGGAACCGTCCGGCGAGGGAGCGCGCACGACCAGCGCCGAGCCCACCGGGGCGGTGCGTGCCGGATCGGTGGGCCCGAAGAGCGTCACCGTCGGACACCCCACGACCGCGGCCAGATGCGCCAGGCCGGAGTCGTTGCCCACGGCGGCGTCGCAGGCGGCGAGCAACGCGGCCGTCTCCTCCAGGGACCATCCCGTCGGGGCCACGCGCGCCACGCCGGACCCGGCCAGGACAGCCGCCACCTCCTCCTCGCCCGGCCCCACGACCACGACGGGCGTCACCCCGACGGCCGAGAGCACAGCGGCCACGTCCGCAAAACGGTCCAGCGGGTAGCGCTTCCCGTTCGCGCCCCTGGTCGCCGGCAGGAGCGCCACCGCACGGGAGCCATCGGCGAGCAGTCGGCGGTGCCGGCGCCCGAGCGCGGCAAGGGTGGCCGGGAGGGGGAGGAGAAAGCGCTCGGCGCCGACGGTGGGCAGCCCGAGCAGTTCGAGAGCTTTGTCCAGGTCGTGACGCTGGTGATGGGACCGCGCCACCGGAAAGGTCGCGAGGCCGAGTGCTGCCGCGCCCCGACCTTTGCTCGCCAGGAGCAGTGGCGACCCGGTCCCGGCCAGGAGCAGCTTCGCGCGCGTCGAATGGCGGGCGGTCACGACGACGTCGAACCTGCCGCGCAGCGTGCGGCCGAACCGGAAACCGGCGCCCGACGGGCGCTCGATCACACCGACACCGAGGAGCCGCGCGACCGGCACGTGGGACACTGGCAGCAACGCCCAGGTTTCGCCGCCGCGGTTTTCCCGCTGCAACTGGGCGAGCGCCGGCAGTGCGTGCACGAGGTCACCCAACCAGTTGGGCAGGTCCACCAGCACCCGCGACGGGAGCGCACCCACACCCGGTCTACGCATGAGGACGGCGCCTCGTTGTGTTCTCCCACACCGCGGCCCACTTGAGAAAAGCCCCATACGCTCCAAGGACGGCCACGATGAACCCGGTGCCACCGTCGAGGAACCCTAACCGGAGCACGTAGGAGCGCACAAACCGCCACTCCGCGTGAACGAGGACCCTCAGCGGCCCGGCCCGGCGACCCTCGGCCAGCAGGTCGGCGGCGCCGCGCATGGCGTACTCGCTCAGCTTCGGCAGGTACTGGGAGAGCGACCGCAGCGTGTGGTGCTCCAACGCCCCTCTCAGGTGTCCGACCGAGGGCGCCTCCACCGCTCCGTGCACCGCGCGCTCCAGAAAACGTGCCCGTGTGCGGTCCACCAGACGCACAATCTCATCCGCGCCCCAGTCACCGAAACGTAGCGGCCGACCGAACGCGAAATTCACCCGGCGCATGGCGTACGCCGCGCAGGTAGGGGCAGTGAGGATCCGTTCGACCTCGTCGCGAAGCGCGGCTGTGACGCGCTCGTCCGCGTCCAGGATCAGTACCCACCGGCTCTCGCAGCGCTCGAGGCCCCAGTTGCACTGGGCTGAACTCGATTCGAACCGGTTTTCCAGGACCCGGGCGCCCGCCTGGGTGGCCACCTCACGAGTGCGGTCGACGGTGCGGGGATCCACGACGACCACCAGCTCCCGCGCCCAGCCCGCCACGCTTGCCAGCGCCCCCGGGAGCTGCTCCTCCTCGTCGCGCACCGTGAGGAGCACGGCGACGGGAGTGTTCACGACTCTTCGTCCTCCTGGACGCGCAGGCGGCGGATCGAGAGTGCTTTCCCGGTCTTCTCGTCCACTTCGACCAAAGCCCCGGAGAGGGCACCCCCGCGCGTGGCGGGCTCGAGCGCGCGTGGCGTCGCGAGCAGGAAGCGCTCGAGGACCGCCTGCGGCTTGAAACCGATCACGCCCTCGTACGGGCCGGTCATCCCCACGTCGGTGACCGCTGCGGTCCCCTGGGGCAGGATCCGCTCGTCCGCCGTCGGCACGTGAGTGTGCGTCCCGAGAACGGCGCTCACCCTCCCGTCCAGGTACCAGGCGATCGCCTGCTTCTCCGAGGTGGCCTCGGCGTGGAAGTCCACGATGACCACCTTCGCCTGGCCCGAGAGTTCCTCGAGGATGCGGTCGGCGACCCGGAATGGACTCTCCATCGCCGTCATGAACGTCAGACCCTGGAGGTTCATCACGGCGGCCGGAACGCCGGCCTTGGTCCTCGTCATCGTCCAGCCCCGCCCCGGGTTACCGGCGGGGTAGTTGGCCGGGCGCAGCAGACGGGGCTCCGAGTCCAGAAGCGCCAGAGTCTCCTTTTTGTCCCAGATGTGGTTGCCGGAGGTGAAGACATCCACGGGGAGCCGCCCCAACTCGTCCCACACCGTCCCGGTCAGACCGAATCCGCCGGCGGCGTTCTCGATATTCACGACGGTGAGGTCCGCCTTCACCTCGGACTGCAGGCGGCGAAGGCGTTCTGCGAGCAGGCGCCGACCGACCTTGCCCACGATATCGCCAACGAAGAGAACCCTCACCACACCCACACCCCCGCGCACTGCGCCAGCCAAGGATACACGGCGCGCCGGGCTGCTCCGGACCCGCCGGGTTCGATCACGGGGTGTCGTCCGTACTCTCAAGGCCGGCACGCGCCAGCTTGGCAAGCGCGCCCGGATCGAGGAGCGTGGCCACAGGCCCGCTGATCCGGACGACACTACCGGCTGCGAGCCGGCGAAACGTGCGGGAAAGCACCTCGGGGGCCGTGCCGCACAGCGCCGCGATCAGGCGCTTCGGCTCCTCCAGACGGATCTCCGCCCCCGGAACCAGGGTCGCACCGGAGCGCGCAAACCCCGACCACAGGTACGCGGCCACACGCTCCTCGACCGTGTGGAGCGCCAGCCCATCTACCAGGTCAACCAGGCGGCGTAGCCAGAACGACATCGAGGCGAGCAACGCGAGCGCTACCTCTGGCCGGCGCCGCATGAGGTCGAGCAGGGCAGGGCGGGGCACGGTGGCGAGTTGGCCCGCCTCGATCACCACGGTGCTGGCCGGGAAAACGCCCGGCCCGAACACTGCGGCCTCGGCGAAGGAGGCGGGGGCACGCACCACGTGCAACACCTGCTCCCGCCCTTCGGGGCCGGCCCGGAATAGCTTTACCTGCCCGCTCAGCAGGAGCGGGAGGTAGCTGGCCGCGTCCCCCTCGGAGAAGATCAGCTCGCCCTTTCGCACCCGCCGCACCCCGCACAGGCGCGCAATCTCCTCGAACGGTGCGGCAGGTAGCGTGGCAAACAGAGGAATGCGCCGCAGCGCACCACTCAGCTCTTCTCCCACGACCGCCATTGTGCCAGACCGGCGCGCTTGACTGGGCTGGCCCGACCCCGGAGAATGCGGGGGAACCTCATCGGGGGGGGTGCAATGCCCGGTTCCAACGGAGTTACCGTCATCTCCCGCAGGGGTCTGCTGAACTGGCTCCTCGGCACCTCGCTGGGGGCAACCATGGTGGCCGCTCTCTACCCGGTCTTCCGCTTTGTCATGCCACCGAAGGTGGCGGAGGCCCCCGTCAACCGGGTCCTGGCCGGCAAGCTTTCCGAGCTTCCCCCGAATTCGGGGAAGATCTTCCGCTTCGGCTCCAAGCCGGGGATCCTGATCCGGACCCCGAACGGTGACGTGCGCGCCTTCTCGGCCGTGTGCACCCATCTGGCCTGCACCGTCCAGTACCGCCCCGACATGCAGAACGTCTGGTGCGCCTGTCACAACGGCGTGTACGACCTGCAGGGGAAGAACATCTCGGGTCCGCCGCCGCGCCCGCTCGACGCGTACAAGGTCGACGTCGCGGGGGACGACCTGTACGTCACCAGGGGGTCCTGAGCGATGCGACTCCTCGACGCGCTCTGGAAAGCCCTGGATGAGCGGCTCGAGCTGACGCCGCTCGTGGAGTTCGTGCAGCACAAGGAGGTCCCGCAGCACCGCCACAGCTGGGCCTACTACTTCGGCGGCCTCACCCTGTTCTTCTTCGGCGTGCAGGTGGCCACCGGGATCCTTCTCCTCCTCTACTACCGCCCGACGGCCGAGGCCGCGTTCGAGAGCGTCCAGTTCATCGTGACCCGTGTGCCATTTGGCTGGCTCATCCGGTCCGTCCACTCGTGGTCCGCCAACCTCATGATCCTCGCCGCATTCGCCCACATGTTTTCCGTCTACTTCTTGAGGTCGTACGGCAAGCCGCGGGAGCTGACCTGGTGGAGCGGCTTCGTGCTCCTGCTGCTCGCCATGGGGTTCGGCTTCTCTGGCTATCTTCTGCCGTGGAACACGCTCTCGTTCTTCGCCACCCGCGTTGGCACCGACATGGTGTCAAAGGTGCCGCTGGTCGGTGGCTGGCTTCTGAAGTTCCTGCGCGGCGGTGAGGATGTGACCGGAGCCACACTCACCCGCTTCTTCGGCTTCCACGTCGCAGTGCTGCCGATGATCACGGCGGCGCTGCTGGGCGTCCACCTCGCGCTGATTCAACGCCAGGGGATGCACATCCCGGAGGGACTCGAGGAGGAGGCGGCCAGGCGCAAACCGCTGCGGTTCGTCCCCAACTTCATGATGCGCGAAGGCGTCGTCTGGCTGGTCGGCCTCGCGGCCCTGGCGGCCCTGGCCGCGTTCTTCCCCTGGGAGTTGGGGGCCAAGGCCGATCCGTTCGCCTCCGCCCCGGCCGGCATCAAGCCGGAGTGGTACTTCCTGTTCATGTTCGAGACTCTGAAGCTGCTGCCCGCACATGTCCTCGGCGTCGAGGGTGAGCTCCTCGGCCTGGGGGCGTTCAGCCTCGCGGGCCTGGTATGGTTCCTTGTGCCAGTGCTGGATTCTGGGAGCCGGCTCGGTCCTCGCGGCCGCGCGTTCTTCCTCCTCGGCTGGCTCGCCCTCGCCTACATCGTCTGTTTCACGCTCGCATCGTTCGCAGGGGTGTTCAAATGAGAAACCACGTGCTCGCTGCCGCCGCCCTCCTCGTGGTCTGGGCCGGCGGGACCCAGGCCGCGCCCCCGCCCAACGCCGTGCGTCCGCCGGGAAAGCACGCGGAGGATACGTGCACCGCGTGTCACATGGGTCTGGACGAGGCCCGCCTGCGGACCCCCGCCCAGCTCACGGACAGCGACATCCACCACACCCAGGGGATCACGTGTGCCGGCTGTCACGGCGGCGATCCGACATCCGAGGATGCCACGATCGCGATGAGCCCCACCAGGGGCTTCGTGGGCAAGTTCACCCATCAGGCGATCCCGGACATGTGCGGATCGTGCCACTCCGACGCCGCCTTCATGCTGCGTTACGCGCCCAACATTCCGACCGACCAGCTGCAGCAGTACCGGACCTCCAAGCACGGACTGGCGCTCGCCAAGGGGGACACAAACGTCGCGGTCTGCTCTTCGTGTCACGGCGCGCACGGCGTGCGTCAGGTCAGCGACGGCCGTTCCCCGGTTTACCCGACCCACATCGTGGACACCTGCGGCAGGTGCCACTCGAACCGCAGCCTGATGACGCCATACGGCATCAAGGGCGACGAGGTCGAGGAGTACAAGCGGTCGGTTCACTACGCCTCCCTCACGAAGAAGAACGACCTCTCCGCACCGACGTGCAAGTCGTGCCACGGCGCGCACGGCGCGACGCCCCCCGGTGTGTCATCCGTTTCCAACGTCTGCGGCACCTGCCACCCAACCCAGCGTGAGCGTTTCGACCTCTCTCCGCACAAGGACGCGTTCGCCGCGCTCCAGCAACCTGCCTGCGAGAGCTGCCACAGCAACCACGAGATCGTGCACCCGACGGATACCTGGATCGGGGTGGGCGAGAAACAGGTGTGCGGCAGTTGCCACTCCGCCGGGGACGCCGGGGCGGACGCGGCACTTGCCATCTCCTCCGCCCTGGCCAGCGCCACGAACGCGATTGCCTCCGCGCAGCTGCGCGTGGGGCGGGTGCAGCGCGCCGGGATGCTGATGGACGATGCCGATGTCAAGCTCGAAGATGCCCACCAAGCTCTCGTCCTCGCCCAGGTCGAGATTCACACCGTCAACCCCGCCCGCGTGGAGGGTCAGACCAGAGCGGTTCTGGGGGGAACAGGGGCGGCCGAGAAGCTCGCGGCCGCAGCCGAGGCCGAGATCCGCTATCGCCGGACCGGCCTCTTTATCTCGCTTGCAGTCATTGCGCTCGCGATGGTCGCGCTGATCCTCAAGGTAAGGTCGATGGAACGCTGAACGCCGCCCACCACGCCGCCGTTCCGCCCGGGGGCGGCGCCGGGAGGGCAGCGCGGACGAGGCCCAAGCCGTCGGCCATCCGGCTCAGCGTTCTCTCTGACGTGGGCAGCAGCCGGGCTTCTTCCAGCGTCGCATCGTGGCCCTCGCGCGCGACGCCCGTCAGCATCCTCACCTTGCGACCGACCCGCTCGAACACGCGCACGTGAACGCTGGTCTCGTCGAGCCGCCGCGTGCGCACCACGGGCCCGGCCGCGGCGAGATTGCCCGCATCCTCGCCCTGCAGCAGGACCAGGCCGCCCGCTCGCGTCACGCGCATCAGTGCCGCCAGCCCCTCACGCTGTGCGGCGCGGCTCGGCAGCAACGAGATCGTGTTACCCAGGCACAGTGCGGCGTCGAACGCTCCGTCCGCGAACGGGGGGCGGAGGAGGTCTGCGCTCGCTGCCTTCGCGACGAAGTGGCCCGCGAGAACTCCGAGTGCCGCGTCGAACCCCACCCCGTCTACACCCAGATCACGGAGGAGGTTGAGATGAAACCCTGCGCCGCACCCCGCGTCCGCGACCGTGCGCCAGCCGAAGTGCGCCACCATCGCGTGCCAGAACGGCCGCTCGCGCTCGGCCCGGGCTGCCTGCGGCACCACGGCAGCTGCGGCCGCCCAGTCGTCAGACGCGCTACTTTTCGCCATGGGAGCGCACGAGCACGGCCCCGCCGGGCCGGACCTCGCCGGGGGCCATCGCACCGACGTGGGTGTACAGCGGCGAGTCGATCTCCTGCAGACGCCGCGCATACTCGCCCTCTCCGACCGAACCGCGCCAGTTGCCGGTCACGCGGAACGCCACCGTGATGCCCAGGTAGATCCCCACCGCCAGGCCGACCGCGGCCACGGGCCGCAGCAGCCACGCACCCCCGCGTCGCGGTGGACGGACCGCCAGGCATTCCCTGATTGGGCAGACCGCCACGCAGTCCTGGCACGAAGTGCACTCGACCGAGGCGACCCGGGCCATCGCGTGCACCGGAAGGCGGGCCGGGCAAACCTTGGTGCACTTGCCGCAGTCGATGCAGGTACCGGCGTCGCGAGTCACCTTGAGGGGGGCGAGCCGTCCCAGAACTCCGAGGAGCGCACCGTAGGGACACAGGTACCGGCACCACAGGTCGCGGACGAGAACCGAGCCGACAACCAGCACACCCAGCACGGCCACGGTGAGCCCGGAAGGGTGGACGAAGAAGAGCAGCATCTTGGTGTCCGCGACCTTGTTGTAGGGGCTGTCCAGGAACGCACGCACACCCGGCAGGTCGAGGGCCACCCAGGTCGCCCACACGAAGAACGCCAGAAGAACGTACTTCAAGGCCCGCAGCGGGATATCCAGCCACCGGGGCAGCAGCCACGTCCGACCGAGCAGGCGCGCGCCCAGCCGACCGAGGCCCTCCGAGACCGTACCCACGGGACAGACGTGAGAGCAGAACGACTTTGCCACCACCACGCTCATCGCGAGCACGGCCACCAGGATGGCGAGACCCGCCGGGTGCACCGGATGGATCCCGCCTCCGGCGAGCGCGAGGCGCAGCGACATCAGCGCCGAGATCGGGAGGAAACCCTCGACGCCCGGCGGGCGCGAGACCGCCGGCATCCTGCCTCCCGCGTACGCCAGCGCCCACACCGCGAACTGCGCCCCCAGCCAGACGACGACCACAAGGAAGGCGATCTGCGCGAAGCGTCGAGCGCGAATGACGTGCGAGCGTCTCAGGCGAGGCATCGGTTTCCCCACCGCAAAACGTAGGCCGGCCGGTGCGCCGCGGCCTTGACCACGGTCAAGATCATACGTTCCCCTGACGCTCGAGTACGAACGACGGGCTCGCGTCATACCCCCTCATCCGGCAGGTCGAGCTCGGGAGCGGGCGCGTGCTCCACCGCGTCCTCGGCCCGTCCGTGCGCGACCATCACGAGCGCCACGCCGCCCAGGATCACGGGCATCGCAACCCACTCCGAGAGCGTGATGCGCTCGCCCGCGAAGGCCACACCGAGCGCCATCGCGATCACCGGGTTCACGTAGGCGTAGCTGGTGGCAACCGCGGGCCGCACACGACGCAACAGGTAGAGGTACGCGGTGAACCCCACCCACGAGCCGAATACAACGAGGTACGCGAGCGCGAGGAGCGGCCGTGCGGGCACCGCGCGCGGCACGTGCTCGCCCACGACCACGCTCGCCAGCAGCAGCAGGCCACCGCCGGCCATCATCTGCGCCGCGGACGCCATCAGCCCCGGGGGCAGGTCGAGGTTACGGCTCCACATCGAGCCGAGCGCCCAACTCGTCGTCGCCACCAGCAGCGCGACCGCCCCGGCGGGGCTCGCCCGCAGGTTCCCCTCCACGTTCAGGAGCGCGACACCGGCGAAACCGACAGCAAGGCCAACCCACTCCAGACGCCGCGGCCACTGACCCCAGAGGCCCGCGAAGATGGCAGACCACAGTGCGACCGTCGCGACGCCCAGCGCCGCCAGCCCCGAGGCCACCCACTGCTCGGCGAACACGACACCGCCGTTCCCTCCGAGGAGCAGAAGGCCACCGACGAGCGCCGCGCTCCCCCACTGGTGACGCCGGGGACCGGGCACACCCCGCAGCCGAAGCACCAGGTAGAGGACACCTCCGGCAAGGAGGAAGCGCACCGAGGCCATCAGGAACGGCGGAAACCCTTCGAGCGCGACGCGGATCGCGAGGTACGTGGACCCCCACACGACGTACACGGCGAGCAGCGAGAGGACGACAAGCCAGCCGCGCTTCGATGAGAACGAGTCTCTTGGCACCGTCAGGAGTCTACCGGCCCAACGCGTCAGAGTACACACCCCGCTCGGACAAACGCCCGCGCTGGGATGAGATCGGCGGCCCTCGTCGTGATGCTTGCCGGGAACCCCATCGCCAGGAGCTGGCGGAGGTTCTTCTCGATCGGGTTGCGAATGTGGAGGAGCGCCAGGTACTCGTCGAGGGAGAGGTTCTTGAAGACGACAGGTGGCATGTCGCTCACCGGCACCGGGTAGTCGCTGCCCAGGATCATGCGCTCGCCGGGGATGCTCTCGAGCACCCTGTCCACGGTGCCGATTCGGCAGATCAGACACATCGCTGAGACGTCGGCGTACAGCTTCCAGCGGCCGTTGTCCTCGGCCTCTTGCATCATCGCCGCCAGGTCCCCGAGGTGGTCATCCTGAAACGGGAACACGCGCATCGCCGAGTGGGCGGCGATCACCGTCACCCCGATGTCGAGCGCCCGCCGCAGGCGACGCGGATCCCCGAGACGCTGGTGCTCATCCACCGGCGGCGGGATCGGGATCGTGTTCTCGGGCCCGGTGTGGCAGAGCAGCGGCACGCCTCGCTCGGCGAGGACCTCGTAGAACCAGTCGTGGCGCGGGCTCGCCATGTCGATGAGCTGGCAGTTCGGCAGCAGCTTCACGAGCGCCGCCGGCGGATCGCCATCGATGCACTCCTCGAGCTCACGCCGTCCGGCGACCGGACCGCGGTTGGGGTGGACAGACGCTCCTACTAGCACCTTAGGGTTCGACCGCGCCAGAGAGCGAACGTACTCGTTGCTCACGACGAGGTGGCTCGCCTCCGCGAGACGCCGCCCGTCCTCGTCGTAGACGGCGTCCAGTCCGAGCAACACACCGTAGTGCACGCTCGGCGCACCCGAGAGTGCAGAGAGGATGTGATCGCGAATGGTGCCGTCGAAGTCCCGGCGGAGGGCGCTGCGCTTCACACGGTCGGCAAGCAGCATGTAGATGAAGGCGGGCTCGCTCTCCATCTCGCGTGACATCGAGCAGCCCGGCTCGCTCTTGGCTGCGATGTGGATGTGGATGTCAATCACCGGCGGCACGGCTCGTCCCCATCTGCGCCCGTGGTTGCACCGACCCGTGTCAGCCGCTAGAGCTTGGCGACGATCGCTCTGGCCATATCCAGCGTCGAGGAGGACCCGCCCATGTCGTACGTTCTCACCTTTCCCTCGGCGATCACCGCGGCGACAGCCCTCTCGACTCGGTCGCCCTTCTCCTTCTCACCCAGCCAGTCCAGCATCATCTTGGCCGCCAGGATCGTGGCGATCGGGTTGACCTTGTACTGGCCGGCGTACTTGGGTGCCGACCCGTGGGTGGGCTCGAACACCGCCAGCTTCTCGCCGATGTTGCCCGAGCATCCGAATCCCAGGCCGCCCACCATCTGGGCGCACAGGTCCGAGACGATGTCGCCGAACATGTTGGTCGCGACCAGCACGCCGTACTTGTCGGGATCCTTCAGCAGCCACATGCAGATCGCGTCGATGTTGGCGTCGTCCGTCTGGATTCCCGGGAAGTCCTTGGCAACCTGCTTGCCGATCTCCAGGAACAACCCCTCGGTGGCCCGCACGACATTGGCCTTGTGGATCACCGTGACCTTCTTGTAGCCGTACTTCGAGGCGTGCTCGAAGGCTTTCCTGATGATGCGCTCGGAACCCTTTCGGGTGTTGATCTTGCAGGTGACGGCGTACTGATCACCCGGAAGCCCAGCGAAGGGAGCGAACGGTTTAGCCAGCTCCTTGAGGGTGTCGCGGAGCCGGTCCGGCACCGGGGAGAACTCGACGCCGGAGTACAGGTCTTCGGTGTTCTCGCGGAACACCACGAGGTCGATCCCCTCGCGGTAGTTGAGCGGGTTCCCGGGGTACGCCTTGCACGGCCTCAGGCACGTGTACAGGTCGAATAGCTGCCGCATCCGCACGATCGGCGACCGGTACACGAGGCCCTTCCCCTTCAAAGCGGGAACGAGCTCCGCCTCCGCGGCCCTCACGGGCTTGGACGTGATCGCCCCGAACATGGCGGCGTTCACGTTCTTCAGGAGCTCGATCGTGCGCTCCGGGAAGGCGTCTCCCTCGGTGCGCCAGAACTCCCAGCCGATGTCGCCGTCGATGTACTCGGCATCCAGCTTCAGCGCGTCCAGCACGAGACGCGCGGCCTCCATGACGTCGTTTCCGATCCCGTCTCCGGGCAACCATGCGATGCGGTACGTGGCCATCTTCGAACCTCCCATCAGCTAGGTCGTCGCCACCCGAGGTTGGGCTGAGCACCGACCGTGCGCTCTTCTCTTCAGTGCGCGGGCAGCTCCCGCGGTCCGGGGCCGTCGTAAGCGCAGGCCTGCTGGTCGATCCGCCGCATCGGCTTCTCGCGCGCGAGTTCCTCGGCGACGTGCGCCATCCACCCTGCGGTGCGAGCCAGGATGAAGAACCCGTTGGCCAGCTCCGGTGCGAAACCGAGATCCGCCAGGACGGCCGCGATCGCACCGTCCACGTTGAGTGGCAGCGGCTTGCCCGAGGACGCGAGCGCCGCGACGATCGCCTCCGCCAACGCGACGTGCCGCCCAGCCGCGCCCGCCTCCTTCGCCAACGCGAGCAGGCGGTGGGAGCGCGGGTCGTCGGTGTGCAGCCGGTGGCCGAAACCCGGGAGCCGCCTTCCCGCGGCTTTCTCCTCGGTCATGAGGGCCTGGGCGGCGGCGCCCGCGCTTTCGCCTGCTCCGATCCGGGCGGCCCCGCGCGCGAGGAGCCTCATGCAGTCCTCAACCGCACCGCCGTGGTGCCGGTTGACCGCGAGGGCGCCCGCTGCAAGGCAGGCGTTGAGAGGCGCACCGGTGGTCGCGGCGTTGCGGACCGACAGCGTCGAGGGTGGCGTGACCCCGTGGTCGATCGAGGCCACCAGCATCGCCTCCATCAGGCGGCCGACCGCGGTCCCGGGGAGTTCGCCCCGCAGAATCAGGTAGACCGCCTCCCCGAAGGAAACCCGTCCCATCAGCTCGTCCAGGCGGTAGCCGCGCACCCGGATCTCGTTGGGCACCACCGACGTCACGGCGCTCGCCCACTTGTTTTCAGCCATCGTCACCCCTCCATGACCTCGGCCACCGCGGCCGCCAGTCCGTCGAAGGCGTCCACGACCGTCGCGCCTGCCGCGCGCAGCGCGGTGACTTTCCCCTCATGGGTTCCGCGTCCGCCCTCGACGATTGCACCGGCATGCGAGAAGCGCACACCCGACGTCGCGGCGCGGCCGCCGATGAACGCCACCACCGGCTTGGTGACCTCCCGGCTCGCGAGCATCTCCGCCACCCGCTCCTCCTGTGAGCCGCCGATCTCCCCGAACATGGCGATGCACGAGGTCTCGCCGTCGGCCTCGAAGAGGCGCACCACATCCGGCAGCGGGAGGCCCACGATGCCATCCCCGCCGACGTGCACCAGAGTTGACAGGCCGATGCCCGCCCGCGAGAGGTAGTACCCGGTGGAGGACGTCATGCCGCCCGAGCGTGAGGCCACGCCCACGTGACCCGGTTTGAACCACGCCCGGGCCGACTCCGCACGCCCACCGATCATCCCCAGGACGCCCCTGCCCACCGAGAGCACGCCCAAGGTGTTGGGGCCGAGGAAGCTCACCCGAGCGCGCTCGGCCGCGCGCGCGATCTCGAGCACGTCCCACACCGGGACCCGATCGCCCACCAGCACAGTGAGCGGTATCTTCGCCGCGATCGACTCGAGAGCGGCGTCCTTGACCAAGGGCGCCGGCACGAAGACCACGCTGGCGTCCAGCGCTCCGTGCGCCTCCACGGCTTCGAGCACCGTGTCGTACACGGGGACGCCATCGACCGTCTCCCCCCCGCGCCCGGGGGTGCACCCTGCGACCACCCTCGTCCCGTACTCGCGCATGAGCTTCGCGCGGGTGCGGCCCTCACGGCCCGTGATCCCCTGTACCACGACGCGCGTCCCCTCGTTGACGAGGATCGCCATCCTTTACTCCAACCCCCGCGTCGCCCGGTACTCGTCGAGGCCGGGCACCGGGAGCCGCACGTGTCCACCGCCGGCGCCCAGAGCGCGGCAGTCCACCTCGCACGCCAGGCACTCGGTGCAACGCCCGCGTTGCGCCTCCTCCAGGGTGACCTTGAGCACCGGCAGACCGTCTTCGGTGAGCTTCAGGATCTGCGGCACGCAGGCCGAGATGCACACCTTGCTCTCGCAGCGAGCACAAACGGCATGGTCGTAGGCGATCTCCCCGGTCGGTGTGGCGAAGGTGTAAGGCTTCGCCGCCGCTCTCGGTCCAGGCCGCGCGGGTCGCGGTTCAGGCGGGCAGATCTCGGCGGTCAGTGCCGCCAGCCGCTGCGCGCAGGCGTCCACCGGCGTGTCCTTGCCGTAGCATTCCACCGGCACGCCGAGTCCCTTGGTGAAACCCGTGAGGATCTCGATCGCCTTCTCCTCCCCGTTTCCCCCGAGCCGAACCACCGCCGGGACCGATAGTGGTTCCTCGAGGAACGCCTTCACGAGACCACGTGCGGAGTGGAACTGCTCCTGAGAGGCGACCCCCGAACCGGTCCCGAAGTACCCGTCCACACCCGGCTGCGAGAGGAGGATGCGCGCGGCGCGGTAGACCTTCGAGGCCGGCGGGTTGCCCGAGGTGTCGCAGAAGTTGGCGACGATGAAACCGTGGCGCGCCAACGCGTCCATCCCCATCATCGAACCGCCGCCGCCGGCGCCGTGAAACGCCACCACCCTTTGCCCACGCGAGAACCCGTCTCGCAGTTGAAGGAAGTAGAACGTGCCGCGGTAGTCGTCCTTTTCCACGTCCCAGGCGATACGTTCTAACGGAGTGGGCGGGTGACCCAGTTCCCGGGCCACGCCGATGCCCAGTTCCCCGTGACGGAAGACCGACGCATCGTCTACGGTGACCCGGCAGTCGAGGGCGACGGTACGCCCGTCGGTGGTCAGGACGATCGGATTGATCTCGGCGGCGCGGGCCTCGACCTGCCGGGCTACTCCGGCAAGCCGCACGCAGGCGTCCGCGAGCTTGCGTTGCTCCTCACCGTGTACGCCTACCCGCCGCCAAAGCTCGCGGGCGGCGTGCTGTGCCAGACCTTCCACGACATCGAGGGGAAGCTCCGCCACCGCCTCGGGGT
>DATKMD010000012.1:0-18332 GCA_035542075.1 Thermoanaerobaculaceae bacterium | reverse complement strand
GTCCGAGGGCTCGTCCACCAGGAGAGGGGCTCGAGCGTGAAGTCGCTCGCCGCAAGGCGGCGGGTCGTGCCGTCCCGCTCCACGAGCGTGCCCGCGGATTGCGGTGCGGCAGAGCCGTCGGCGAAGCGCAGCCGGTTGAGCATCAGCTCGCGACCGTCGGCGAGCCGCAGGCCGAGCCAGTCCCAACCCACCACGCCGGCGCCGAGCTGGCTCGTTCCCCACTCGTGGTCGAACCACGCCTCCCCGTTCACCGTGCGCGCCCGGCCGTCGAGGGTGAGGCGGCCGCGGGCCGCAAGGCGCGTGAAGCTCACGTAGACCGATGCGTTCCCCACCTCGGGGCCCTTGTGGGAGAGACCGTTCTCGCCCTGCAGCACGATTGGCTTGCCGGGCTGCAGCTCGAGGGTCAGCGCGGTGCCGGTGTCGCGATCGCCGGCGCCGAACGTGATGGCCCCGTTCGAGAGGCGCCGCATCTCCCAGTCGTCGAGGAAGAGGTTCAGGTCATCCTCCCGGGCGTCCGCCATCCCTGCGGCGATCCGGCGCACCCTCTGCGCGAACCGCATCGTGCCTTTGCCGATCTCCGCCACCGCCAGGTGGGCGGCGAGCACCTGGCGCGCCCGCAGCGCGGAGGAGCCCGGCGCCGGGGGCGAAGGGTCGAGGCCCTGCCGGAAGAACGTGAGCTCGAACCCGTAGCGCCGACCGTCGGCGTCGGCGAGCTGTCCCGTGACGTACCACCACTCGGTGCGGAACGCGGGGTGGGAGCCGTGATCCCTGGGAAAAGCGAGGGTCGGCGCCTCGGCGACGCGCGCCCACTCAGCCGCCGTCGCCGGGGCGGCCACGAGAAGAGCCAGGGCGGCGAACCGGCTACCCCTCTTCACGGAGGTCCTCGCTCGGGTGCATGCGCGCCGCCGCCAGTGCGGGGGCGAGCCCGGCCACCAGGCATGCAAGGGTCACGAGAAGCGCGGTGGCCGCGAGGGCCGGCCAGGGGGGCAGGAAGCGCAGCGTCCACCCGAACGACTGCAGGTTCACGACCTTGACCAGCACCAGCCCGATGGCGAGCCCGATGCCCAGGCCACCGGCGGCGCCGGTCAGGCCGAGCAGCGCCGCCTGGGCCGCCACCACGGTGGCGACCTGGGCGCGGGAGGCGCCCACGGCCCGCAAGAGGGCGAGGTCGCGGCGGCGCTCACCCAGCAGCGCGAACAGCACGGTCAGCACCGCGAGCACGGCAACCGCCACCGCCACTGCTTGGAGGGCGCGCGTGATCGCGAAGGTGCGGTCGAAGATCCCCACCACCTCGGCCCTCAGCTCGCGGTTGAGGAGCGCCTCCACCAGGAAACGGCCGCCCAGGGCCGCCAGCAGCCTCTCGCGGGCGGCGGCCGGGTCCTGCCCGGGGGGCAGGAAGAGGGCCAGCTCCGATGGGCCGTCGTCGGGGTAGATGCGCAGGAAGTCGTTGCGGTCGATCACTACCATCCCCTGCTGGTGGGAGTAGTCGAAGAACACCGCCTCGACGGTTCGCACGAGCTCGCCTCCGGGAACCTCGAGCCGGAGCGTGTCGCCCTCCTTGACTCCAAAGCGGTTGGCGAACGGCTCGTTGACGACTGCCGCGTGATGGCGCAGGGCGGCGGCGAACACCGCGCGCGAGTCCCGTCCGTCCCGGAACGGAACGCCCCCGCGCCTCGCCACCACTGCGAAGACGCCGGCCCCGAGCGTGACGGGCACACCCCGCATGTTGGCCTGGGCGGTGTGGAACGGATCGATGACGCTCGTGCCGAACAGGCGCTCCGCGGTCCGCACGACCTCCGGGTCGAGCCTCCCCACCTGGACGCCGGTGCTGGCAGCCATCGGCCGCACCCAGATGTCGGCGCGCATCCCCTGGTTGGCCCAGTCCACCACGGTGGCGCGGAACGAGTGCACCATCGTGCCGATCGCCACCGCCAGCGCGACCGCCACCCCCACGGCACCCGCCGCCCAACTGGCCCGCCGACGCCCCGCAGCGAGCGCCGCCACTGCCAGGCGCAGCGGTGTGGTCGCGGCCCCGCGCACGAGCGGGCCCGCGCTCCGGCGCGCCAGTGCGTCGAGAGCCGGCGAGGCGGCCACGAGCAGGGCCCCGAGCAGCGCCAGGCTCCCGAGGAGCGCCGCCACCGGGAGGTCGTGCCAGGCTGGGGCCCGGGCGAGCGCCACGGCGGCGGCCAGGAAGATGACCGCGAGCAGCGCCGCACGCCTGCGCGAGGAGCGGCCGAGGAACGCCGGGTGCTCGCTCGCGAGCCCCTGCACCGGCGGCGTCGCGACCGCCTCCGCCAGCGGCAGGGCGGCGGCAGCGAGCGAGACCAGCACCCCCAGGAGCAACCCCGCCGCGGCGAGGCCGGACGGGAGCTGGATCGCGGTGGCGGGCACGCCCCGGATCGCCGCGGCAACGGTAGAGCGCACGCTCGCGAGCGCGGCGCGGGCGCCGAGGAGGCCGCCCGCCACGCCGAGGGTGCCGCCCAGCGCGCCGATGGCAAGCGCCTCGGCCAGGACCACCGTCGCAAGCTGGCGCCGCGATCCGCCAAGCGAGCGCGCGATCGCGAGCGCGGTGCGCCGCTGCACGACCGAGGTCGCGAGCGTCGTGGCGACCAGCACGGCCCCGACGACGAGCGAGACCCCGGAGAGCGCCGTGAGGTTGAACTGGAGCGCGCGCACCATGCGCGAGGTTCCGGCACCGCGCTCGGCGGGCTCCTCGACCCGGACGTCGGGCGGCAGGAGCGTGCGGGCGGACTCGGCGAGCCTCCCCAGCGTGACCCCCCTGCGGGGGACGAGCTCGATCCGGTCGACCCGGCCGACTCGGCCGAACATCTCCTGGGCGAGCGCGACGTCCACGATCAGCACGCGATCCCAGGCGGACGCGAAGCGCTTCGGCGTGAACACCCCGGCGACCGTGAGCGACTCTCGGCGCGCCCGCACCGAGACCTCAAATACGTCGCCGACCTTCAGGCCGAGTCGTGCGGCCAGGGGCGCGGGCACGAGCACGCCGCGCCCCGCGAGCATCTCCCTCGCGACCTCGAGCGGGGTCCCGCTTTCGGCGGAGATCTCGAGGGTGCGAACCTGAGCGTCGAGGAGCGGATCCACGCCCAGCACCCGAACGGCGTCCCCGAGGGCGGGGACGAGCGCGATCTCCTCGATCACCGGGACCACGACCGCGTCCCCGGCGAGCGGTCGCAGCGTTCCCAGCAGGTCCTCGGGCACGCCCGCCGGAGCCGTGACCTCCAACCGGGTGCGACCGGCGATCTCGGTGACCCCCTCGCGCAGCGAGGCGACGGCGGCCTGGCTCGACGAGATGGTGGCGACCACCGCGGCGATTCCCGCCGCCACTCCCAGCACCGTGGTGAGGAATCGCAGGGGCCGCCGCCGCACGGGCCGCAGGAAGAACGTGCGCAGGAGCATCGTCAGAGCACCGCCTCGATCTCTCCGTCGCGCAGGCGGACCACGCGGTCGGCGAGCGTCGCGAGGCTCTCGTCGTGGGTGGCGAGGAGGAGAGCGCTGCCCTCCTGGCGACGCAGCTCGTCCATGAGCTGCAGCACCGCCGCTCCGGAGGCCGAGTCGAGGCTGCCGGTTGGCTCGTCGGCCAGCACCACCGCGGGGCGGTGCACGAGCGCCCGTGCGACGGCGGTGCGCTGCTGCTCGCCGCCCGAGAGCTCGGCCGGGAAGTGACTGCGGCGGTGCTCGAGGCCGACCCGGCGGAGCAGGTCGTTCACGCGCGCGGCGTCGCGGTGCCCGTCGAGGGCCAGGGGCAGCGCGATGTTCTCGGCAACCGTGAGGTGCGGCAGGAGGTGGAACGCCTGGAACACGACCCCGATGCAGTGCCGCCGCGCCTCCACGAGGTCGGTCTCGCCCGCGCTCGCAAGGTCCCTGCCGCAGACGATCACTTGACCCGCATCGGGGCGGTCCACTCCGGCCACGAGGTTGAGGGTGGTGGATTTGCCGCAACCCGAGGGGCCTACCAGAGCGACCATCTCGCCCGCGGAGAGGGCGAAGGAGACATCACGCAGCGCGTGGACGAGCTCGTCGCCGCGCCGGTAGCGCTTGCTCACCGAGCGCAGCTCCGTGACCGTGGCCATTGCGAGAGTGTATTGCCTGCGGTCGTCCGCCGCTACGCCAGGTCGCGGAGCGGTCTCACGCGTGGGGCGGGATCGGCTGTACCAGTGCCCGGCTCGCGTGGACGGCGCGGCGGGGCCGCGCCGGTCTGGCGCGCCTCAGCAGGTCAAGGGTGCGCGCGTGCCGCCAGGCGAACAGCTCGCGCAGCGACTGGCTGACCACGCGGCCGCCTATTGCGTGTCGGGTGAGTCCCTCAACCGAGTACCAGATCACGTCGCGCAGCATCGCCCGGCCGCGTCCCACGACCTCGAACTCGTGGCGGTGCTCCCAGAACGGGAACGGTCCTTCGAGCGCGACGTCCGTGTACCCGCGGTTGACGTCGAATCCGGTGAAGAGCTCTGACCACGGCCCGCGCAAGACGCCGCGACCGACGGTTGCGTGAACCACGGAGCCCTCCGCGACATGAGTCTGGGTGTCGAAGATTGTGATGTCCAACTCCGGCGGGGTCAGCAGCCGGAGCGAGTCGGGCCGCATGTGGAAACCCCACAGCACCTCGACCTCGACTGGAAACACCGATGCGTGCTCGAACCGCGTGAAGTTCATGGCACCCCCCGGTGGGTTCCCGAGCGGCCTGGCCGCGGGAAACTCGGCTTCGGTGCGTGCAAACGCCCTGCCAGGGCGTGGGGTGTCACGTTTGTGTCAAGGTCGCGGGCGTCGAAACACGGTGCGAGGCTGATTCCGGACAGCGAACGTGTGCACGGTCAGGCATCAACCTCACCGATCCCTCGCCACCTCCCTGGACCGCACGTGAGCGAGAACGTCACGAGGCGGTACTTGAGCTGTGGCGGCGCACGCCAGAATGTCACTCGGGGAGCGCAACGTGAGCGCAGGGGAGTCCCCTTGTAGGCAAGTACGCTACCATCGCGGCGGAGGGCGGCAGCCGTGAGCTCGGTGACGCTGGTTCTCATCGGCTGGCTGGTGATGGCGGCGGTCATGGTCGTGCTCTGGGCGGTGCAGCGCGCGCACCGCGACGCCGGGATCGTCGACGTCGGCTGGGCCGCCGGACTCGGATTTCTGGCCGTCCTCTACGCGGTCTTTGCGTCCGGTGATCTGCCGCGGCGGCTGCTGGTGGCCGTCCTGGCTGGGACGTGGTCGCTGCGCCTCGCGTGGTACATCCTGGTCAACCGGGTGCTCGGCAAACCCGAGGACGGCCGTTACCAGGCTTTGCGCTCGAAGTGGGGTGACGACGCCCAGCGCCGCTTTTTCGTGTTCTTCCAGCTGCAGGCAGTGGTGGATGTGATCTTCTCAATCCCGTTCCTGGTGGCGATGACGCTTCGACGCCACGGGCTGGGCGCATGGGTCGCGGCCGGTGTCCTGGTCTGGGTCGTGGCGGTGACAGGCGAGGCGCTGGCGGACCGGCAGCTCGCGGCGTTCCGAGCCGACCCCGCGAACCGCGGCAGGACGTGCCGGGTCGGCTGGTGGCGCCTCTCGCGCCACCCTAACTACTTTTTCGAGTGGCTGCACTGGTGGTCGTACGTCCTGCTGGGCGTTGGCTCTGCATGGTGGGCGCTCACCCTCGTGGGGCCGGCGCTCATGCTGTTCTTCCTCTTCAAGGTCACCGGGATCCCGGCCACCGAGGCGCAGGCGCTCGCCTCACGCGGCGACGACTACCGGGAGTACCAGCGCACCACCAGCGCCTTCGTCCCGTGGTTCCCGAAAAGGCAGAGAACAGGGAACCGGGGACAGGGAACAGCGTCGACGAAGTAGCGTTGCTCCGCCGCAGCGCCTACGAGGAGCTCGCAAGCCTCTAGCCGGCGGCCACGAAGAGCTCGTGGTACTCGCGCAGGTCGTCCGCCCAGTGGCCGGGCGCCAGCACGTGGTGGTTGCCGAGCGGGCGGGTGAGCAACTCGCGGACGTCCGCGGCGAGGCGCAGGAGCACCTGCGTGCGGCAGCGCTCCGGGCTGTCGCCGTTCGCGACGATCTCGGCATCCGAGACGAACAGGGCGCGCAGGTCGGCGCCGCCGACGCGGGCCACCGTGGCGGGCCCGGGCGGGATCTCGCCCGCGATGCCGACGCCGAGCGAGGACTCGAAGTGCGAGCGCAATGAGTAGCGCGAGACGAGGCGGCGTGCAATCGTGCAGTGCGCCAACCACAGCGTGCCGGCTGCCGGGTCGACGTCTTGCGGGTTCGCCATGAACCCCGGCTGTTCGGTCATCAACCGCATCCAGAGCAGCGTCAGTGCCGCCGGCACATCGCCCTCGCACCCTGCCACGACACCCTCGTCCTGCAGCCACGAGAGCGCCAGACAACCGGTCGTGCGGGCCTCGGTCACGAGATCGAAGCAGCGCACGGTGCACGCGTCCAGGCGGTGGGTCCGGATTACGGCGCGGAGAGCCACGGTGACGCGTGCGGCGGTGTCGATGTCGGACGGTGACGGCTCGCGAATCGCCTCGGCACCTGCCGTCGCATCCTTCGTGACGCGCTCCGTCTCGCCGGTGTCAGTGTCGCGCAGCGCCTCGAACACCTCCTCCATCGGAACGTCGACGACTGTCGGGCCCCACGTCGTCCGTACGAGCTCCGCCGCCGGCACGCTGGCCACGAGCCAGTCGGACGGGGGACCGATGCGGCCCAGCCGCACGGACTGCAAGCGCCGGCGCACTTCGAGGTGGCGGGCGAGGCGGGAGAGTGATTCATCGTCGCGATCGTCGAGCAGGTAGATCCGGCCGCCGCGTCCGCGCTGGCGCAGGTAGCTCAGTACCTCGAGCGCGGCGGGAAGTGAGTTGAGCTCCGTGTGGGCGAGCAGGAAGACCGGCCCCGGCACCCTTTCAATCGCCGCAAGCGCCAGGCTCTCGGTGCCCCCGGTGACGATGAGGAGAACGTCGGCCAGGTCGGTCTCCCCGGTCACGAACCGGTGGGCAACCCGGCGTCGGTCCAAATGCTCGGAGACGCGGGCGACCGCCGCGGCGACCTGGGCCGGGGGGTTGAGAGCGGCGGCGAGCGGGCGGATCGACAGCATGCCTCGTCCCGATCGGTCTCACCACGAGCTGGTAAGCGCGCCGACCTCGCCCTCGACCGCGTCCAGCAGCTCGCAGCGCTCGACGGCGGCCATCATCGCGTTGTGGTCGGGGAAGAGCGGGCGGTCCTCCTCCAGGTGTGCGACAACCTTGCGCACGGCGGCCTTGGCTGCCTGCGTGCCCTTGCCGGGGGTGAACTCGCGGAAGTCGAGCGCCTGGGCCGCGGCGATCAGCTCGATCCCCAGAACGCCGTACGCGTTGGTCAGGATCTGCTTGGTCTTGAGAGCGGCGTTCATCCCCATCGAGACGAAGTCCTCCTGGTCGGCCGCAGCCGGGATCGACTGCATGCACGACGGGGTCGAGAGGATGCGCTGCTCCACGATCATCATGTCCGCCGTGTACTGGGAAAGCATGAGGCCCGAGAACATCCCCGCCCCCTTGGTGAGGAACGCCGGCAGCCCCACCGACAGCGCCGGGTTCAGGAGTCGGTTGAGGCGGCGCTCGGAGAGCACGCTCACCATCGTGAGACCCGCGCCGATCATGTCGAGCGGGAGGGAGATCGGGCTGCCCTGGAAGTTGGCGCCGGTGAGCACGCGGTTCTCGTCGGCGACGAAGATCGGGTTGTCCGCCACCGCGTTCAGCTCGATCTCGAACTGGGTCCTGGCATACGCCATGGCGTCGCGCAGCGCGCCGATCACCTGCGGAGTGGAGCGCATCGAGTAAGCGTCCTGCACCTTGACCTTGAGCTTGCCGGTGACCAGGTCGGAGCCCTCCATGACGCGGCGCAGGTTGGCGGCGCAGGTGACCGCGCCCTTGAAGCCGCGCAGCTCATGCAGGAGGCTCTGGTACGGCTTCATGTTGGCGAGCAGCGCCTCGAGCGTCATGGCGGCCGTGATCTCGGCCTGCTTGATCCAGCGCTCGGCGTCGTAGAGGATGAGGCAGCCCATGCCGGTGATCAGGTTCGACCCGTTGATGGCGGCGAGGCCGTCGCGGGCCTGTAACCCCGGCACGGGGATTCCCGCCATCTGCATCGCCTTCGCGGTGGGCATTCGCTTGCCCTGGTAGAAGCTCTCCCCCTCGCCCATCATGGCAAGGGCGAGCTGGCTCATCGGCGAGAGGTCCCCGCAGGCCCCCACGCTGCCCTTCTCGCACACCACCGGGGTGACCCCCTTGTTGAGCAGCTCGACGAAGGTGTCGGTGATCTCTGGACGGCAGCCCGAGTAGCCGCGCGCGTGGACGTTGGCCCGCGAGACCATGGCGGCCCGCACATGCTCGATCGGCGCGGGCTCGCCGATACCCGCGGCGTGGTTGTAGATGAGGTAGCGCTGGAACTGTTTGACCTGCTCGTCGGAAAGCACCACCTCGGAGAACTCGCCGATCCCGGTGTTGACCCCGTACATGATCTCGTGGGCGACGATCTTCTTCTCGAGCACCGAGCGACATCGCGTGATGCGCTCGCGCGCGTCGGGCGCAAGCTCGACCTTGTCGCCGTGGCGCGCAACCCTCACCACGTCCTCGATCTTCAGATGCTGTCCGTCGAGCCTCACAGGCATGGAGATTTCCTTCCCGGGGCGGCCGCAAAGGGACGCCTCCTTCGGCGACCGGAATGATACCCACTTTTCACAAGCGCGGCTCCGGGAATGGCCGGGTTCCTCCCGCGGGTTGGGAACGGCCGGGAGTCGTCATGCCCGATCCGATCCTGTACGTGCCCATCGTCACCACGGTCTTTTCACTCGTCTTCTCGGTCCTCCTGCTGCGGCGGTACAGGGAGAAGGGACGGGGCGCCCACCTCTTGTGGTGGGCGTTTGGGGTGTTCATCTACGCCGTGGGCACGTTCACCGAGAGCTTCACGACGCTCTTCGGGTGGAACGAGACGATCTTCCGCGCCTGGTACATCTCGGGGGCACTCCTCGGCGGGGCGCCGCTTGCGCAGGGCACCGTGTACCTCCTGCTACGTCGCCGGACCGCGAACCGCCTCACTGCGGCGCTGCTCACGGTTTTTCTGGTTGCGGCGGGTTGTGTGCTCGCCGCGCCGATCAACACCGCGCTGGTGGAGCCCCACCGGCTCTCGGGCAAGGTCCTCGCCTGGCCTTGGGTGCGCCTGTTCTCTCCGTTCATTAACACCTACGCGTTGATCTTCCTGGTCGGAGGCGCGGCGCTCTCGGCCTGGCGCTACAGCAGGCGCCGGGAGACCCGGCACCGCTTCGTGGGGAACGTGTTCATTGCGGTCGGGGCGCTGCTGCCCGGGATCGGCGGCGCATTCACGCGCTTCGGCTACACCGAGGTGCTCTACGTGACCGAACTTATCGGCCTTTCCCTGGTCTACCTCGGCTACCGGTTCAACGTCCGCACTCCGGTACCCTCGGTCGTGGCCGTGGCGGCGGAGCAGCAGCCGGCGGCATAGCCCCGCAGCGTACAATCGGAGCGTGACGCGCGCCGTCGCCTCCGCATTCTTCCGCCGCGCCCTCGAGAGGGCTGCGGGGTTGATCACCGGTAACAGGCGTCTGGGTCGCCTGCTGGGCGCCGCGAGCACGGCGCTGCAGGGACGGGGAGGCGCTCTGGGCGTCGTGCGGCGGGATGCCGAAGCGCTCCTGCGCATGGCGCGCGCGGTGGTCGCGGGCCGCTACCGCGCACTCCCCAAACGGTCGCTGATCGCGATCGTGGCCGCCCTCATCTACTTCCTGGACCCCCTCGACCTGATCCCGGATTTCCTGCCGCTGTTCGGGTTCGCCGACGACGCGGCGGTGCTGCTCTGGGTGGCGAGCCGCCTGCGGAAGGACCTCGACTCGTTCCTCAGGTGGGAGGTGGGGCAGGGCCCCGTGATCGACGTCGAGCCAGTCACGACGACCGCAAGCTGAGCGGTTCGCCGCTGCGCATGGCGCGAAGAATGAGGGGCAGGCCACCGCACCTGCCCCTCCTTTACCTCAAGCGCTTGTGCCTAGCGCACTTCGACGCTGGCCCCCTTGACCTCCTTCCAGGGCTCCGACCGGCCGCCCAGGTACTTGGCGAGGAACTCGTCCGCGCGGCCGTAGAAGTCGAGGCGGTTCTCGGGGCGCGCAAAGCCGTGCCCCTCGTCGGTGTACACGACGTAGGTGACCGGCAGGTTCCTGGCCCGCATCGCCTCGACCATCTGGGTGGACTCCTTGATGTTCACGCGCGGGTCGTTGGCCCCCTGGGCGATGATCAGAGGCGCCCTGATGTTCTGGACGTGAAACAGGGGCGAGATCTTCTGGTTGAACACAGGGTCCTTCTCGACGTCACCCATGCGCAGGGTGAACTCCTTCTTCGCCGGGCCCCAGTACGGCGGGATGGAGGCGAGCAGGGTGGCGAGGTTGGAAGGGCCGACGATATCCACACCGCAGGTGTAAAGGTCGGGTGTGAACACCAAGCCGGCGAGCGTGGCGTAGCCCCCGTACGAGCCACCGTAGATGCAGATCTTCTTCGGATCGGCGATACCCTTACCGATCGCCCACTTCACGGCGTCCGTGAGGTCATCCTGCATCTTGGCGCCCCACTGCAGGTTGCCTTCGTTGAGGAACTTCTTTCCGAAGCCGGTGGAGGCTCGGAAATTGACCTGGAGGCAGGCGTAGCCGCGGTTGGCGAGCCACTGCGCCTCACCGTCGTACCCCCAACTGTCGCGTCCCCATGGGCCACCGTGCACATTGAGAACGAGCGGGAGGTTCTTGGTCGCAACCCCGACGGGCAGCGTCAGGTAGCTCACGAGTTCGAGACCGTCCCTGGACTTGATGATCACGGGTTCCATCTTGGCAAGCGTGAACCCGGCGAGCTTTGGCCGGTTGACGAACAACAACTCGGCCTTCTTTGCCTCGCGGCTGTACGCGTAGTAGGCAACCGGGCCGTCATCGGTCTGGTAGGTCACAATCCAGTTCTTGTCGGCGCGGTCGCGGCCCGTCAGGTAGAACTCACCGTGGCCGAGCTTCGCGAGCACCTCGAAGTCAGACTTGACCTCCGGGTCGAGAACCCGCCACTCGTTCTTCGTGCGGGTGAAGCCGACCGCCTGCACGGTGTGGGTGTCCGGATGAATGACCACCTCGCCGACGTCCACCTTGGGGTCGGTCGCGATGGTTTCGATCTCCTTGCCGGAGGTGAGGCCCACCTTTACAAGACGGGTAGTGTCCGACCCGAGTGAGGTTTCGATGTACAACTCCTTCCCGTCGGCCGTGAAGTCATCAGCCCCGCCGTTCTCACCGAACGGCCAGGTGATGAGGTCGCGCCACGCGGTGTCCCTTCCGTCGCGCACGCGGAGGGTCTTGCTGCCATCCTTCAGGCTCATCGCCGTGGCGGCTCGGATCTGGAAGCCGGGGTCGGTTTGCCATCCGACCACGTCGCCGGGATTCTGGGTGTCGATGGCGATCGCGCCGGTGGTGAGGTCGACGCGGTACATGTCGAATACACGCCGGTCGCGCAGGTTCAGCCCGACCAGCATCTCGTTGGGGAAGTGTTTGTCGGTAATGACGCCCTGCGCCCGGATCCCCTGGAACGGAGTGAGGTCGCGCACGACCTTAGCATCGAGGTCCACCGAGTACACGTGGAAGTTCTCGTCGCCGTTGAGGTCCTGCATGTAGAGGAGGTGCTTACCGTCCTCGGCCCAGAAATGAATTCGGATTCCGCGGTGCGTGTCGTTGGTGACCTGGGTGTCGTCGGCCCTGCCGATCGTGCGCACCCAGACGTTCAGCACGCCCTTGTCCGAAGGTGACAGGTACGCGAGCTGCGTGCCGTCCGGCGAGATGCGCGGCGATGCCTTCTCCGGGTTGCCGAACAGGATCTCGCGCGGGATCAGCGGAGGCATCTCTGCAAATGCGGCTCCCGCAAAGAACAGAATCAATACCACCGCGACAAACAGCCTCCTGTGACCTCTCCTCATGGTTTCCTCCTTTGGGGTTCTGGTCGTCCTCGGGCGACGCCGTCGTGCGCAGTTTCGTGCGATTGCCGTGTGCCGAACCTCATCATTCGTACCTCAGGGCCTCGATCGGGTCCAGGCGAGCAGCCTTGTACGCGGGGTAGGTGCCGAAGAAGAAGCCGACCAGACCGGAGACGATGAGCCCCGCAACGATAGCCGGCAGCGAGATGCTGGTGGGGAACGGGCTCACGACGCCAACGAGCTTGGAGATCGCGAGTCCCACAGCCACGCCGGTCGCTCCGCCGGCCACGGAGAGCGTGATCGCCTCGGTCTGGAACTGCTGGCGGATGTCGGTCTGACGCGCGCCGAGGGCGCGCCGCACGCCGATCTCGCGGGTGCGCTGGGTGACGTTCATGAGCATGATGTTCATCACCCCGACCCCGCCGATGATCAGCGAGATGCCGGCGATGACGACCATCGCCGCGCTCACTCCGCCGGTCACTTGGCGGAACATACGGATCGTTCGGTCAGGGGTGCGGATGGCGAAGTTGTTGGGCTGGTTGAAGCGCAGGCCGCGCCGCTCGCGGAGGATCTGGGTTCCCTGCTCGATGGCGAGGTTGACCCATTCCGGCTTCTTCGGGATGGTGGCGATGACGCAGCCGTAGGTGCGCTGGACGTCGGGCCAGATCCGGTCGAAGACGCCAATCGGTATCACCATCTGCTGGTCGGATCCCTGGTCGAGGAAGCCGCCCTTCTTCTCGAATACCCCGACGACGCGGAACGGCCGACCGTTGATCGAAATCTCCTGGCCCAGTGGATCCACGGTCGGGAAGAGTGCCTCGACGATGCCGATCCCGATGACCACCACCTGGTCCGAATGGAGCTCCTCGCCGGCACTGAAGAAGCGGCCGCTCTGGACGAAGTGGTTGTTGGCGTCGGGGTAGGAGTGAGTGACCCCTCCGATGGTGGCGTTGTTCGTCCGATTCGCCCGGAAGCGGACGTCGAGGTTGTTGGAGTACCAGCGCTCGGGCGAGACGAAGGCGATGCACCAGGCATAGCGGCGGATCGCGTCGGCGTCGTCCAGGGTGAGAACCGGGCGAAGACGCTCTTCCTCGGGGGGTGGCCCCCCGCCCCCGAAGCGGTCCTCATATTTCTGGAACTGCACGAGCGTGGCGCCGAAGCTCTGGAACTGCGCGACGAAACTCTGGTTGAACCCCTGGATGAGCGAGACCATCACGATCACGGTTGCGACGCCAATGATGATGCCGAGACAGGTGAGGAACGAGCGCAGCTTCTGCTCGCGGATCGCGCGCAACGCCGCGAGCACGTTCTCTCGCCGGGCGGCAATGATCTTGTCCCAGCGCCCCACCTCAATCCTCCCGGAGGGCGACAATGGGGTCAAGACGCGCGGCTCGCACTGCCGGCAGCCAACCTGCCAACAGACCCGAGAGCGTCGCGACGGTCAGGCCGGTCGTCACGAGAAACGGCGTGACGCGCGCCGGAAACGGGCTCCAAGCCCCCACGGCCTGCGCCGCCAGCCAACCGAGAGCAACGCCCAGCACGCCACCGACGAAGCTCAGGAGCACCGCCTCAAATAGAAACTGCCGATGCAGGTCGCGCCGCCGGGCGCCCAGCGCTTTGCGCACTCCGATCTCGTGGGTGCGCTCAACCACCGAGGCGAACATTGTGTTGGCGATCGCGACGCCACCGACGACCAGCGAGATGGAGGAGATCCAGATCACCAGGGCGAACGCGGAGAAGGTGATGCTCTTCCACAAGGTGTTGAGGGCGTCCGCATCGACGATTCCGAACGGATCTGGCGCGCCGAAAGGCGTGCCCCGGCGTCCCCGTAGGACGACCCGCACGGCATCCTCGACGTCCTTGCGTGACGCCTCAGTCGGGGCCTCGACGAACATGTCGATGCCGCGGGTTATCCCGAACGCCCGCCTGAACGATGGCAGCGGGACAAGCACAAACCTGTCCTGGCTCTGGCCGAACGAGCTCCCCTGCCTGGCCATCGTCCCGATCACCCGGAACGGCTTTCCCTCGACATTGATCATGCGCCCGACTGCGTCGACGTGGGGGAAGAGCTCGTCCTTGATGTCCCACCCGATCACGGCTACCGGTCGCGCCGCGTCGGCCTCGGTCTCGGTGAAGTAGCGCCCGTCCTCGAGCTCGAGGCCAATCATCCACGGCATTTCGGGGCCCGAACCGAGCACGAAGATGTCGGAGAGGCGTCGCCCATCTGCATAGACCGGATGTTGGGAGAACGCCCTCCCGGTCACACGCTTCGCCTGCGGCACGAGCCGCCGAACTGCTTCGACATCCTTGTCGGTGATCTCCTTGCGCTTGAGTGCATCGAAGAATTCAGCCCGACTTCTGATAATCCCGAATCTCGTGAAGATCATCGTGTTGGGGCCGAGACCGCTGATCACGTCGGCGGCGTACTTGTTGAGGCCGGAAACGACGGAGATCACAGCGATGATCGTGGTGACCGCAATGATGATGCCGAGCAGGTTCAGGAACGACCGCAGCTTGTGGGCCCGAATCGACCTGATGGCGATGCGCGCGAGATCGCTGAGGATCATGTCGCAACCCTTGTGGCTCGCTCACCAAAGCGCGGGCGAGTCATTGTCAGCGCTCCGCCCCCGCCCTCTCGGCGTTGTCCACGACGACCTGTGCGCCGGGCTTGAGGTCGCGGAGCGCCTTGAACGGCCCGACCACGACCTCATCCCCCTCCGCGAGACCGCTCGCGACCTCCACGTCCATCTCGCCCTTGATCCCGGTGGTGACCGGATGGAACTCCGCCTTCTTCGCAACTACGACGTACACACCCTCGATGTCTTTGGGCCGGGAGCCAGTCGCGGCCACTTTTGAGGGCGTCGGCACGGGGGTCGGGGCCCCCTTCACTGCGGCCGTCGGTTTGGCGCCGGGCTGGCGAAGAACCAGGGCCCCTACCGGCACCGTGAGGACCTTGTCGCGGGTCGCGGTGGTGATGTCGGTAGTGACCGTGAGGCCAGGCCGGATTCGCTCCGGGTGTTTGAGGAGCGCGACCTTCACCTCGTAGTCGGTTCCGGTTGCGGCACCGCCGAGCGCCGAGGTACCGCGGATCGGGCTCGAACCGATCTCGGACACCTCCCCAGGAAACGCCTCGTCCGGAAAGGCGTCGATTCGGATCGAGGCCTTTTGGCCGATCCGTAGCTGTGGAACATCGGTCTGGTCCACCTCGAGCACTGCCTCGACTGCAGACATGTCCGAGATGGTCATCAAAACCGTGCCTGGGTTGTTCATGGTGCCGGTGACCACGACTTCGCCCTGCTCGATATTGCGCGCGGTGACGATCCCGTCCATCGGGGCGCGGATCTCGGTCTTCTCGAGGGAATCCTGCGCCGAAACGAGGTCGGCCCCGGCCTGCTCGACCTGGCGCTCCGCCCGTCGGGCGGATGCCACGGCCTGGTCGTAGGTGCTTCGGGCGCGTTCACGGTCGGCCGTGGGCAGGATGCCGTCTGCAAACTGCTGGTCGGCACGCTCCTGGTCGCGCTTCGCTTGGGCGGCCGCCTCCTGAGCCCGGACCAGCTCCGCCTCGAGCGCCTGCAGGCTGGACCTGGCCCCGTTGACCGCGGCGGCGTAGCGGGCCTGGTCGATCACGAGCAAGAGGTCGCCCTGCCTCACGTGGTCTCCCTCCTCCACGTTCAGCTTGGTGATCTGGCCCATGATGTTGGCCGACAGCTCAACCTTGGTCTTCGCCTGGATGGTGCCATTGGCGGTCACGAGCTGCACGAGGTCCTTGCGTTCCACCTTGGTTGTGCGCACCCGGATGCCCTTGCCCTTGTGGCCGCTCACGACTGCCGCGATCACGACCGCAATCACGACCATCGCGGAAGCCACGATGATGATCTTCGTACGTTGACTCATTACCCACACCTCCGCAGGACCGGCCGGGTCCCCGTGACACGGGTCTGCCCGTGGTTTCTCCCGATTGTACGCAGCGGGATCGGTGCGGTTGCCCCGGCCCTCACGCTCGCCCGCGGGAAGCGGCGAGGTCCTCGAGGCACCTGGTCACGAGCGCGGTCCACCCGGTCTGGTGGGATGCCCCACACCCGCGGCCGGTCTCGGCGTGGAAGTACTCGTGGAAGAGCACGAGATCGCGCCAGGCGGGGTCCTCGGCAAAGCGGCGGTCTCCACCGTGGCAGGGGCGCCCGCCGGTAGGGCCGGCAAGGAAGAGGTTCACGAGGCGCCGCGCGAGTTCCTCGGCGACCTGGTTGAGGTTCATGTTTCTTCCCGAGCCGGTCGGACATTCCACCTTGAGCGCGTCGCCATAGAAGTGGTGGTAGCGCTGGAGCGCCTCGATCAGCAGGTAGTTGACGGGGAACCAGACCGGCCCACGCCAGTTCGAGTTCCCGCCGAACATCCCCGAGTCCGACTCACCAGGGAGGTAGCCCACGCTGGTCGTCGTGCCACCGAGGGAAAACGCGTAGGGTCGGTCCTGGTGCACACGGGACAGGGAGCGGATCCCGTATGGCGAGAGGAACTCGTCCTCGTCGAGGAGGTAGCGCAGGACCCGAAGAAGTCGGTCGCGCGAGGGTAGGGCGAGGAGCCGGTGCCCGTGGCCGTCCCCCTGGCCCGACTCCATGTACGCGATGTGTCGCGCAAGGTCGGTGCGGTGCTCGAGAAACCACCGCATCCGCTTGGAGAAGCCGGGCAGGCGATCGATCACCTCGGCCTCGAGCACCTCGCAGGCGAACAGCGGGACCAGACCCACCATCGAGCGGAGACGGATCGGGACGTGGTGGCCGTCCATGTGGATCTGGTCGTAGTAGAAGCCGTCCTCCTCGTCCCAGAGCCCGGACCCGCCGATTCCGTTCATGGCGTCCACGATTGCCACGAAGTGCTCGAAGAACTTGGAGGCCACGTCCTCGTACGCGGGGTCCTCGGCCGCGAGCTCGAGGGCGATCGAGAGCATGGTCCCGCAGTAGAACGCCATCCACGAGGTCCCGTCGGCCTGTTGAAGTACGGCGCCGATCGCCAACGGCTTGGAGCGGTCGAACACGCCGACGTTGTCCAGCCCGAGGAAACCCCCTCCGAACAGGTTGTTCCCCTCGACGTCCTTGCGGTTCACCCACCAGGTGAAGGTGAGCAGCAGCTTCTGGAAGACGCGCTCGAGGAAGAGGTGGTCCCGCTCGCCACGCCTGCCGGTCATCTTGTACACGCGCCAGGCCCCCCACGCATGCACCGGCGGGTTGACGTCGTCGAAGGACCATTCGTAGGCGGGGACCTGCCCGTTGGGGTGCATGTACCACTCCCGCAACAGGAGCACCAGCTGCGCCTTTGCGAACTCGGGGTCGAGCCTGGCGAATGGAAGCATGTGAAAGGCGAGGTCCCACGCCGCGAACCACGGGTACTCCCAGGAGTCGGGCATCGAGAGCACGTCGCGCGCGTGAAAGTACCGCCAGTCGCTGTTGCGGCCCCTCAGGCGCGCCGCTGGAGGGCTCGGTTCGGAGGGGTCGCCCTCGAGCCACTCCTTGACCACATAACCGTAGAACTGCTTCGACCACACGAGTCCCGCGTACGCCTGGCGAGCCACACGACGTTCTTCGGCATTGAGGTCGGCCGGTATCACCCCGCCGTAGAATTCGTCGGCTTCGCGAATGCGGGCGTCGAAAACCGCGTCGAAGGCGTCCCCGAAGGGCTCTGCGGGTATCTCGGCTGCGGCGGCCAGACGCAGTTTGACCGTGACCTCGCCGTTTGCCGGGATGTCGAGGCGGTAGTGGACGGCCGCCTTGGTGCCGTGCGCGTCCGGGTTGACCGCCGAAGTACGCCCGCCGACGAGGACGTCGTGGAATGCATCCTTGACGAACGGGTTCGTGTTCTTCGAACCGAACAGCCTCTCGACGTTGGTCTCGTTGTCCGTGAACAGCAACATCGGCGCCGTGCCGTCCGGATGGGGTCCGAACGCGAGCGCGAAGCGGCCGAGCGTCGCGTGATCGGCCACGAGGCCGCCGCGACCATCCGGCCTAATGTCGGGCTTCGGTGGGTACTCGTCGCCGGTGCGCCCCCAGCTCCAGGTGTTTCTGAACCACAGGGTCGGCAGGAGATGGAGGGTGGCCGCTTGCGGGCCCCGGTTCGCGACGGTAATTCGGATCAAGATGTCGTCGGGCGACTGCTTGGCATACTCCGCGAGGATGTCGAAGTGCCGGCTGTCGGCGAAGACCCCGGTGTCGGCGAGCTCGTACTCGGGGTCTTGGCGCGTGCGCCGGCGGTTCTCCTCCACGAGCTCACCGTACGGGAACTCCGCCTGCGGATACTTGTAGAGCGCCTTCAGGTAGGAGGCGGTGGGAGTGGCGTCGAGGAAGAAGTACATCTCCTTGACGTCCTCGCCGTGGTTCCCC
>DATKMD010000011.1:0-21540 GCA_035542075.1 Thermoanaerobaculaceae bacterium | reverse complement strand
AGGTCGCGAAGACGTAGGACGAGGGAATCCACTCGATGTCGGCCTCGAAGCCGTGGCCGTTGGTGTGCTTGGCGTTGAGCAGGGTGGCGACGTTGTACTGGCCACCGACCGCTGTGAGTTGCTGGTTGTCCATCTGGAAGTAATAGGCGGCGAGGTTCAGACGCAGCCGCTGGTCGGCCAGGATCGACTTGACCCCGATCTCGGCCGATTTGATGGTTTCCGCATCGGCCACCGAGACACCGTTGGTGGCGGGGTTCTGGCCGTCCTCGAAGTCGGGCGCGAACATGATGCGGCCTTGGATGCTGGGCCCACGGTAGCCCGTGGCGAGCCGGCCGTACCAGTTCACATTGGGGTTGGCCCGGTAGGTCGCGCTCAGGTCCCAGCTGACGTTGTTGTCCGAGGTGTGCCTCGTGATCGGGTGAGTCAGCGGCGGCTGGAAGAGCGGCTGCGGCCGGTCGGCCTCAAAGTCCTTCTTGTCGTTCGTGTACCTCACGCCCGCCTTGAGGCTCCAGTCCTCCGCAAGCTTGAAGTCGAGCGATGCGAAGAGGGCATAGCTGTCGGTCGTCTGGTGCTGGGTCGCGTACCCGTTCTGGGGGTTTCCGGGCGACAGGCTGTCGTAGCTGAACGAGTCGATGTCGACCTTCTCGTTGAAGTAGTACGCGCCGACCAGCCAGTTGACCACCTCGGCGTTGTTGCTCGCGATCCTCAGCTCCTCGGTGGTCTGTCCGAGGTGGGGGATCCCGTCGGCGCTCTCCGACGGGAACGGGATTAGTCCGGGTCCGGACGGCGGCGCATACACAGCACCGTAGCCGCCGTCGATGTCGCCCCGGCTGTACATGTTGTTGAGCCTCTCGTACCCCGTGATCGAGGTCAGCGTCGCGCCGCCGAGGTTCCAATCAAATCGGAACAGGCCACCGAGCGAGCTGATCAGCTGCGCGTTCAAGCCGTCCTGATAGACGACGTCCTGCTTGAAACCGTCCACGAGATCGTTGGTCCCCGGCTTGATGATGTTGGCACGGAAGATGCGCGCGGTGCCGTCCACGTGCCAGCCGTGCACGTTGAGCAGGGCGCTGAAATCCTTACTGGGCTGCCACAGGAGTTGCCCGCGCAGCGCGCCGGTCTCGTAGCCCCCGAGGGCGGGGTTCTTGCCGGTGTACGTGGGCGCCTTGTTGTCGACCCAGTCGCTCTCCGACTGGTACAACACCGAGAAGCGTGCAGACAACGTCTTGCTCAGGGCGCCGCCGATCCCGCCGTTGACGTCGACGTTGTTGTAGGTTCCGTAGGAGACCTTGAAGCCCGCGTCGAAGTCCTGGCTCGGCTTCTTGGTATCGAACTTGATCACGCCGGCGGGCGTGTTGCGCCCGAACAGCGTCCCCTGCGGACCGCGCAGGACCTCGATGCGGTCGAGGTCGAACAGGGGCATGCCCTTGACGATCGGGTTCTCCATGACGACCTCGTCGACCACCATCGAGACCGGCTGCGAGGCGTTCAGGTCGAAGTCGCTGTTGCCCAGGCCGCGCATGTAGAAGCGCGGGAACGCGCGGCCGAACGACGACTCGAGCACCAGGCTCGGCACGCGGCCCGAGATGGCCCGGATGTCCGGACCGGCCGTCATGATGATGCTGAGATCCGAGCCGGCAAGCGTCGAGACCGCGACCGGAATCTTCTGGATGTCCTCAGGGCGCTTCTCCGCCGTGACGATCATCTCCTCGACGACCCTACCGACCGGTTGGGCCTGTTCTTCCTCCTTCACCGCCTCCTTTCCCGTCTGCCCGGCCTCCTGGGCGAAGCATGGCGCCCCGATGGCCGCCGCAAACACTGCGAGCACGACGATTCCCAAGATCCGCCACGCCGATCCATGTTTCATGACGGTCCCCTCCTCCGTTGAGACTAGGTCCATACCCGTTAGCTGCTGTCTGGAGAGTCTAGCAGAATCGGTGACGCAAGTCCCCCGAGGCCACGGCAAGGTACATGGTCCGAACCGGTCCTCAACCGGCGGTAACACAGGAGCATGCTGTCGGCTGCTGCTGAAAAGCGGGGGGCTGGCGATCACCGTCAGCAGCGCACACGCCCGGGCTCGGCCGATGTTCCGCCGTGCGCCCTCGGCGAAACGTGCCGGCGGCTTGGCGTTGACGGCTATGGCCCGGGGCCGTGGTGGACCGGTTGCAGGTCAATCCGTTGATCGGCAAGGGGTTCGCTCGGAGGGGCAAACACCCCTGCAACCCGATCCCTCCAGCGCTGCGGACGCGGCAGCTCCTCGATCGCTTCCGCGACACCCGGCGACGGAAGAGCTCCCGCATCCCCCGCCAGGCGTGGTGCTTACCTGGGCTGAGGCGCGGGCGCCGCCTGGCGAAGGGAGCCGAACTCCGCACCGGGGAGCCAGGACGGCACCGCGTCGGCCTGGGCCACGGCGAGCCCCGCGAGGAACCCCAGCTGCGCGTCCTCGACCATACCGTCGAAGTTCCAGCCCGGGCTGAACTCGTCGCTGGGCTGGTGGTAGTGGGCGTTGTTCCACTCCTCGGTGACCTTCTTCCCCCACCCGGGCTCCCGGCCGACGAAATCGAGCCCACTGCTGAAGTAGAGCGTTGGCACGCCGACCTTGGCGAAGCTGAAGTGGTCGGAGCGGTAGTAGGAGCCGCGATCGGGGTGCGACTCGTCGGTCACCACTCGCCCCTGCAGCGCCGCGGCGGCCTCCACCACCTGGTCGAGGGTGGACATCCCCTTGCCGACCAGCTCGACGTCGTGGGTCTTGCCGAAGATGTTGGCGCCGTCGAAGTTGATGTCCGCGACGATCCGCTCGATCGGGAACGTCGGGTGGGCAACGTAGTAGGCCGAACCCAGCAGCCCCGACTCCTCGAGGGTCACGATGGCGAACAGGAGCGTGCGCCGCGGACGCTGCGGCAGCGCCGTGAACGCCTTGGCGATCGAGAGGACCTGGGCGACGCCGGTTGCGTTGTCTCTGGCACCGTTGTAGATCACGTCGCCTTTGGCATCCGGCTTTCCGATCCCGAGGTGGTCGTGGTGGGCGGTAAAGACGACCACCTGTTCCTTCAGCTTCGGATCGCTGCCGGGAATCATGCCGAGGACGTTGGCGGTCTCCCCGCGACGGAGCGTGTTGGCGAGGTCCAGCGAGGTCCTGATGCCGAGCGGGACCGGCCTGAAATCGCGGCTGCGCGCCTTTGATACCAGAGCGTCGAGATCGAACCCGGCGAGCGCGAGCAGCCGCCGCATCGCGTCTTCGGTCGTCCATGCCCGCACCTTGACCCGTTGCTCGCCTTCGTCCGGGAGCTCGACCTGCTCGCCGGTCCAGGAGTTCTGGACGACCTGCCAGCCGTAGCCGGCCGACGGCGTGGTGTGAATGATGATGGCACCGGTGGCGCCCGCCCGGGCCGCGTTCTCGTACTTGTACATCCACCGCCCGTAGTAGAGACGGCGCTTGCCGGCGAAAAGCGCGGGGTCCCAGTCGGGGTCGTCGTTCATGACCACGAGCATCTTGCCCTTGAGGTCCGCCCCTTTGAAGTCGTCCCAGTTGTACTCCGGCGCATGGATCCCGTATCCAACGAACACGAGCTCGGCATCGGCGACCGAAACCTCCGGGGCCTGCACACCAGCGGCGGCGATGAACTCGTCCCAAAAACGCAGCGCAAGCTCCCTGCCGCCGGCGCGGAACGTCCACGTCTCAGGCGCGTGCGTCGTGATGCCGACGATATCGAAGCGCTGCTCCCAGCCGCCGGCCGGTCCGGCCGGCTGCAGGCCGAGAAGCTCCATCACGCTTGCCACGTAGTTGCGTGCGAGGACGTCACCGTGCTGCCCCGCCCCCCGACCCTCGAGCAGGTCGTCGGCCAGGAAGCGCGTCGGCCCCTCGAGCGTGGCCCTGTTGATGACCCTGGCCGCCTCTTGCGCCCCAGGCGGCAAGTCGAGTGGGATCGGAGCCGCCTGTGCTGCGACCACCGCCAGGATCACCAGTGCCGCCGCGGACGCGATGTCTCGAGTCATGCCTTAGCCTCCCCAGAACTCGACTACTCTAGCAAGCCCGGCCGTGCGTGCACTCCGGACCAAGAGCGACGACGCCCATGTCCAGCCCGAAAAGGACGTCGCCAGGGATGGTGAAGGTATGCTGGAAGGAGTGGTGACCAAGCATTTCCCCGTGCGTGGTGGAGAGGGTTCTCCGGGCATGACGACGCTCCCGTCGCTCCTCCTCCCCGCCGGGCTGCTGACGCTCGCCGTCCTCGTCCTCAACCTCCCATGGGTGCCCGAGGCATCGCTTGCGGCGTTCCTGCAGATCTTTCCTCGGGTCGTGCTGGCGCTCGGCGTGCTGCTCGGGGTGCGCTTCCGCCGTGGGCGCGTTGTGTTTGCACTGGTGGTGCTGGGGCTCGCCGACTGGGCGCTCCAGACCTACCCGCACACCCCGGCGACCGAGGATGCGGGGCGCTTCGTCTTCGCGGCCGTCGCGCTCCTTCTTCCGGCAAACCTCGGGTGGCTGGCACTGGCCCGCGAGCGCGGCACGCTGACGCGGTCCGGTCTCCTACGTCTGGCCATGGTCCTCTTACAGTTCGGCCTCGCGTCTATGCTTTGGAGACTATTCGACGGTGGCCTGACGGCGCTCCTCGAGCGGCAGATCCTCCCGACGCCCCTCGTTCCAACGACGGTTGTGCCGCACCTGGCGTTGGCCTCGTTTACGTTCGCGTTCGCTGCGACGGCCTTCTCATGGGCGCGTCAGCGAACCTTCATCGAAAGCGGATTCCTGTGGGCGGTCGCGGCGTCCTACCTCGCGCTCGCGGCGGAAGGGCTGGGAACCACCGCCTACCTCGTCACAGCGGGCCTAATCATGGTGTTCGTCCTCGTGGAGGCCACGTTCGCGATGGCCTATCGGGACGGGCTCACGGGTCTCCCCGGGCGACGCGCTTTCGAGGAGGCCCTGTCCCAACTCTCGGGCCGTTACGCCATTGCGATGGTGGACATCGACCACTTCAAAGCGGTGAACGACAGCTACGGCCACGACGTGGGCGACCAGGTACTGCGTTTCATCGGGACCAGACTCGCCGAGACCGATGGGGCGCGTGCGTTCCGTTTTGGGGGTGAGGAGTTTGTGCTGATCTTTCCCGGCACGTCACGCAGCGAGGCCGTGAGCACCCTGGAAGAGAAGCGCAGGGAGATTGCGGACGACCGCTTTGCCCTTCGTGGTCATGACCGCCCGAAAAAGAGGCCGAAACGGGTCGAGCCGCGACCGGGCGGACCGCTGCGGCTGCCGATCAAGGTGAGCGCGGGTGTCGCAGAGCAGGGCGGTCGGCTTCTCAAGGCCAAGGACGTCCTCCGGGCCGCCGACGAGGCGCTCTACCGCGCCAAACGAGCAGGCCGTAACCGCGTCTCCACGTGAGGGGGCGCCGATGCTACCCTACCGCCGCGGGTTCAGGCGGAGCCCAAAACTGGAGGCCGCTTGACGAAGAGAATGCTCATCAACGCGCAGCGTCCCGAGGAGGTGCGCGTCGCGATCATGAGCGGCGACACCCTCGACGGTTACCAGGTGGCGGTGGCGGAGGCGGGCCTCGCCCGCGGCAACATCTACCGCGGCGTGGTGGCGAACATCAACCCGGGTCTCGACGCCGCCTTTGTCGACTTCGGCGCCGAGCGCGACGGCATGCTTCCGGCCCACGACGTGGTCCCCCAGGCCCACCACCGCAAGCCGCCGGCTGGCGAGGCCTCTCACCGCATCGAGAGGATCCTCGAGCGGGGTCGGCCCATCCTGGTGCAGGTCACCAAGGACCCGGCCGGGTCGAAGGGGGCCGCGCTCACGACCAACCTGAGCCTGGCCGGCCGGTACCTCGTTCTCATGCCGTTCGACGCCACCCGGGGGATCTCGCGCAAGGTCGAGGACGAGGAGGTCCGCGCCGCGATGCGTGAGCAGGCGAGCCGGCTCACCATCCCCGAAGGCTTCGGCCTCATCCTCCGGACCAACGCGCTGGGCCAGACCAAGGCGGACCTGAGCCGCGACCTGGCCGGCCTGCTTCGCCTGTGGAAGCGGGTCACAGCCGAGGCCGACCGTGGCAAGGGACCGCGCCTGCTCTACTCCGACCAGGACCTAGTGGTCCAGGCGCTGCGGGACTACCTCGACAGCTCCATCGAGGAGGTGCTGGTCGATGACGACCACGTGTTCGAGAGAGCCCAGGCCTACATGCACGCCTCGATGCCGCGCGGCAAGACTCGCCTGGTGCGCTACACCGAGCGCATGCCGCTGTTCTCGCGCTTCGAGGTCGAGCCTCAGATCGACAGCATCTACGCACGCACGGTCCTCCTCCGCGGCGGCGGCTCGATCGTCATCGACGCAACCGAGGCGCTCACCGCGATCGATGTCAACTCCGGAAAGGCCTCCCACGGGGCTTCCCAGGAGGACAGCGCGTACGCCGTCAACCTTGAGGCCGCGAGGGAGGTCGCGCGCCAGTTGAGGCTGCGCGACATCGGCGGCCTCGTGGTCGTGGACTTCATCGACATGCGCTCGGGCAAGCACGAGCGCGAGGTGGAGAAGACCGTAAGGGAGGCGATGAAGGCGGACAAGGCCCGCGCCACCGTGGGCCGGATCAGCCCGAACGGCCTGCTGGAGATCAACCGACAGCGCATCAAGCAGGCGCTCAGGCTGCGCACCCACCGCCCCTGTCCGACCTGCGGCGGCACCGGAACCATTCCGTCCCCCGAGTTCGTGGGCGTGAACCTGCTGCGCCGCATCGAGGCGCGAGCGGCGGGCGGCCACCTGCGGGGGGCGCGCGTCGGCCTGCACCCCGAGCTCGCCGACGCCATCCAGAACTTCCGCCGCCACGAGATCGCGGCGCTCGAGCGCGAGTTCGACATGCGCATCGAGATCATCGCGATGACCTCCCTGCACCGCTCCGAGGAGAACGTCGAGTGGATCCAGCGCGACGCCGACGAGGCGCGCCCCAGGCTGGTCCCGGCGGCGGCCGCCTCGCCGGGGCCTTCAGCCGAGGAGGAGCCCCAAAAGGCAGCCGAGAAACGCCGGAGGAGGAGGCGGGGCGGCCGCCGGCATAGAAAATCCGCGGCAACACCCCCCGGTACGGGGGGCGCCACGGAGACCGCGGCGACCCCGGAGGCCGTGCCGCAAACCGGGGCGGGCGAAGGTACGAAGGCGAAGAAGCGGCGTCGCCGCCGGCGACGCGCCGGCAAGGTCGGTGCCGGCGCCGCGGTCCAGGGGGGTTGAGTCGATGGCCGTGAACCAGTCGTTCGACGTCACGTGCGGCTGCGACCTCCAGGAGGTCGACAACGCCGTGAATCAGACGCTCAAGGAGCTGGCCCAGCGCTTCGACTTCAAGGGGCTCAAGATCGGCGTGGAGCTGCGCCGCAAGGAGAACCTGCTTGTGCTCACCGCCCCCGACGAGCACAAGCTGAAGGCGATGTGGGAGGTCCTGCTGGGAAGGATGACCCGCCGCGGAGTACCGGTGAGGAACCTCAAGGCAGGCACGATCCAGCCCGCGGCGGGTGGCACCGTCCGTCTCGAAGTGACGCTGCAGCAGGGCATCCCCGATGAGACCGCACGCGCCGTCGTGAGGTTCGTCAAGGAACGCAGGTTCAAGAAGGTCCAGATCACCATCCAGGGTGACCAGCTCCGTGTCTCGTCTCCCTCCCGTGACGAGCTGCAGGCCGTGATCGGCGTGCTGAAGGGGGAGGACTTCGGGGTCGAGTTGGCCTTTGGGAACTATCGGACGCAGTAGGATGCGCCCCGCACCCGGCCTGGTTGCAAACTGAGGTATCGTTAAAAGGTGGCTAGACTTCGGTCGCCCGGTGCGGCTATGACGTGGGGTCGGGAGGCGGCCGGGCCATCGCCCGCCGTGTAAAACGATGGCGGTCTCCGGCAACCTCCGCACGATGCCCTTCCCGGACCTGATGGAGTGGATCTCCATGGGCCGCAAGACGGGTACTCTGGTGATCAAGGGGCAGCGATACACCAAGAAGATCCTCTTCCAGAAGGGGACGGTGTCGGCGGTGACCTCGAACAACCCCAGGGAGCACCTGGGGTACTACCTCGTGGGGTGGGGCATCCTCTCCGAGGACGAGCTCGAGAAGCTCCTCGACCAGCAGAAGCAGCAACAGGTGATGCTCGGCGAGGCCCTCGTCCAGGCGGGCCGGCTGACGCGCGAGCAGGTTGACCACATGGTCCGGATCAAGACCGAGGAGACCATCTACGACCTGATGCTTTGGCAGGAGGGTGAGTTCTTCTTCCTCGACGACGTCCAGCCGCGCCGGGACTTCAAGGAGCTCGACCTCCCGGTGACCCACTTCATCTTCGAGGGGGCCCGCCAGGCCGACGAGCGTCGGCGCATCTCCAAGTTGATACCCGACTCGGATCACATCCCGAAAGTTCGTCGCGCCCTCGACGAGGCTCAGTTGACTCCGACGGGGATTGCCGTGCTGAAGCAGATCGACGGCGCCAGATGCATCGAGGAGATCGCTCTGCGCTGCCGTGTCCCCGAGTTTCCCGTCCTCGCGTTCGTGTACCAGGGGATGGAGGCCGGCGTCTTCGACCTGCAGCCCCCGGCCAAGCCGCCGCGCCGGGTCCCCGGCTTTCAGCGCTCCACCTGGCGCGACCGCATCCTCCAGGCCGAGAACAGCATGGCCCTCGGAGACACGCTCGATGCGTACCGCAAGGTGGTCGAGGTCCGTGAGAGGTACCCGGACGTACCCGCGGCGTGCGAGGCCGCCGACGCGCTCGAGCAGGAGATCGGCGTGGAGGCCAACAAGACGCAACTCCCGCCCGCGACAGTGCTGGAGCTGGCCCTTGCGCCCAAGGACATCGTGCAGCTCAAGTGCTCCCCTGACGAGGGGTTTGTCCTCTCGCGCATCAACGGGATGTACACAATCGCCCAGATCCTGGCCCTGCTACCCGGGGCCAAGCTCTACAACCACCTGATCATCCACGACCTCCTCCAGCGCGGCGTGATCAAGCTGCGGGAGTCACAGGAGGTCGTGAGACACCCCGGCTCCCGGCGCCCCAGGAAGAGCTAGCGACTCCAGACCGCGTTGGGTGGCGCGGCGTCTACCGTCGCCTCTGCAGCTTCAGATCGGCGACCACCGTCGCCCCCTCCTCCGCCAGCGCAGCAAGGAAACCGTCCGGATCGCTGGGGTTCACGAAGAACCTGCCGTCACGCTCCAGAAGCACGCCATCGTTGCGGGCCGAGGCATACGCCGTCGTCGCCATCGTGTCGAGGATCCAGGAGCCGACGTTGTACCCCGGCAGGGGCAGGCCCGAGAGCCGCGCGCCCAGAAGCGGCCGGTGCTTGTAGGCCCGAGCGCCATCAAGAGGGATCTGTCGCTGCGAGAACAGTGTACCCACCTGAAGGGTCCCGTCACGCACCGTGTAGCGAAGCCGCGCGGGTGCCACGAAGAACACCGTCACGAGGGCCAGCACCACCAGCGCGAGGACCGCACCCAGGGAGATCAGGGTGAACCACCATGAGCTGGTTCGCTTGCCTGCCGGTGTGAAGGTGGAAGGTGTCCCCGCCTCGAGCGCTTTCATGAAGCCCTCGCGGTCCGACGGGGTCACGACCACCGGGTGGGTCTCCCCGCTCGCGCCGATCACGACCGCGCTGTCCGAGCAGTCCGACACCTGCCAGACCTCGCCCAGCGTGGGGTAGCTGAAGAATCCCACGCAGTAGCCTGGCTTCTCGGTGCCGAAGCGCAGGGAACCCCCCCGGAGCCACTCCGGGCGGACCTGGTTGACGCGCGCCAGCACGAGCGTCTTCTCCAGTTGCGAGGAACCCAAGGAGCTGGAGATCGCGAGCTGGCCACCGCCGATGCGGTAGCTGATCACGGGTGACCGCAGCAGCGTGAACAGCAGCCACACCAGCGGCAGACCGAGTGCCGCCAGCATGATGGCAAACCATAGACGTGCCGGACCCGTGACCGGCACAGGCACGAAGACGCGAGCGGTGTTCTCCGTCATGGTGACTCCAGGCCGACAGTCTACCTCGCCGGCCCGCTGGGTGGGCGCTCCTCCCGGCCCAGCAGCTCGGCTCCCTGCACCGCAACCCCGCGTGGGGCGAGGCGCTCGCGGAGCACCGCGAGACGGGACGCCGAGGGCACGACCAGCGTGGTACCGCGAGGGAGGAATTCCAGGGCCTGCTCCGGCACGAAGGTTAGGGGTCGCTGCATGGCCAGCCGCGCCAGGCGGCCACGTGCGGCCAGCAGGGCAGCATCGCCGGGCAACCCGACCAGATCGTCGAGGACGTACACCACTGCTGGCGCCGCGGCGGGCTGCTGCGCCGACCGCAGCGCCGCGCGGATCGCGGTCACCGCGGCCGCCCGCGGCCGGAAGTCAGCACCCAGGAGCTTGCCCGCCGAGGTGGCGAAGCGCTCCGCGTAGCTTGTCTTGAGGAACTCGTAGATCACGCTCGCCGGCCCGAGCGGCCGCGCAACGGTCACGACGAAGTCCAACTCCGACGGGTCGAGCACCGCGCCGTCGCACTCCGTGCCGCACTCGAGCACGAAAACCGGCTTGCCGATCAACGACGCCAGCCGAAGGAAGTTCACCATCGCCGACGCGGACGCGTGGCCCCAGTCGCGGTAGCCACAGTTGGTGTAAGCGGACAGTCCGAGGGCGTCGGCCCGTTGCATCCAGTCGAAAATATCGAGTGCGACGAACGCCGGGCGCCCCTTCTCGAACTTTTCCGGAACGAAACCGGAAAACTGCAACATGAACGGCACCGGCCGTCGGGCCCGCGCGCGCCACAGTGAGCGGCACTCCTCGAGGCGGGCCACGACCCATGCGTTGATCGCCGAGACGAAGTCGAAGTACGCAGCGGTCGGGTCGCCAAAAGCCGGGTCGCGCTCGCTCTTCGGCATGGGAACCGCCGCCAGCGCGCTGAAGTTGGCCCTGTAGCGGGCGTTCACGGCCGAAATGGCGCCGAACCTCTCCGACAGGTAGCGATGCCAATAGACAGCGCAGTCCGGTGTGTACTGTCCGACCTCGTACGATTCGGTGCCGCCGTCGAAGCAAAGGAGGCTGCCGCGCTGCGAGACGAACGGTTCGTTGAACAGGCCGACCCCGAACGCCAGCAGGTTGGGCTCTCCCGAGAATGCGTCGGCGTAGTAGGCGGTTTCCTCGCGCAACCACCGCTCGTACGCCTCCTTGCCGACCGTCGCCAGGAAGAACTCGGGAGTCGGGCGGCCCGACGGTAGCCTGCCGCGTTCGGTGAGGACGTGCGCGTATAGCCAGTTGGAGCGTGCACCGGAGGGTGAGGGCAGCGAACTGCCGTCAATGCGATTGAGCACCACCCCGGCGCCGCGCTCCCGCGCGAGCACGAAGATGCGCCTGAGGATCGCGAGGCTCTCGGGGTCTTCCCAGATGCGCGGGGGCGGGACGACGTTGAGGACCTCGGCCCCGTTGTCCAGGGCAAAGGACACGAGGCGTTCGGCCTCCACCGCCGATGAGAAGAAATCCCAGTGCACCGTGAAGCCGACGAGTGGCCGGGCGGGGGTTGCCGCAGCGGCCCAGGCTGCCGCTGCCGAGCAGCACAGCGCGAGGAGCTTCGTGCCCATCCGGCGACGGTAGCACAAGGCTCCCGGGCCGGTCGGCGTGCTAGGATCCTGGCGTGCCGTGCGCTGCCGGCCGCACGTTCGTCCTCGGGCTGCTGGCGTTGCTGGCAGTTGCGATGGCTCAGGCCTCCGGGTCGGGTGACCCGAAGCGTGTTCTCGTTCTGTACGAGCCTGGGCCGAGCCAAGCCGCCAGCGGCCTTGGGGACGCGCGCCAGCTTCGCCAACTGCTCGGGCACTTCCACACGACGGTCACCCTCCAACCGGCAGACACCTACCGGACCGGGCAGATGCGCCCGTTCGACATCACGTTCTTCATCGGGTACACGAAGGCGTACATACCGCCGCAGATGTTCCTCTATGACGCGTACAACGATGCGGCACCTCTGGTCTGGCTCAACACCGGCCTGGTAGAGTTCGGCCGGGCATTCGACCTCTCCACGCGCTTCGGCTTCGAAGTCCAGGGCTTCGACACCACCTCCGTCTTCGACTCGGTGACCGCTGGGGAGACACTTTTCACGAAGACCGAACCGAATGCCAATCTGCTCCGCGTCACGGACGCCCGGCGCTGCGTTGTCCTTGCCACCGCGACCTCGAGCAGGAAGGGTCTCACGATCCCGTACGTCGTCCGCAGCGGCGAATTCTGGTGTGTGGCGGATTCACCGTTTTCCTACGCGACCGAGGCAGACCGGTACCTCTACTTCGCAGATCTCCTGCACGACATTCTGGGAGAGGATCACCCGCGCTCCCACTCGGCGCTCATCCGGATCGAGGACACCAACCCATTTACCGAGCCCGACAGTCTTCGTGCCATTGCGGATCTGCTTGCCGAGCGAAAGGTGCCGTTCCTGGTCGGCGTGATCCCCTTCTACGTCAACCCCGCCACGGGGACACGAGTCGCGATGTCGGAGAAGCCCGACTACGTGGACGCGCTCCACTACATGGCCGAGCACGGCGGCGCCATCGTGCTCCACGGCACCACCCATCAGTACAAGGGAGAGACGGCCAGCGACTACGAGTTCTGGGACGAGAGCCGGGACCGGGTGCTGCCGATGGACTCCCCCGACTACGTCGCACGCAAGCTCAGGGATGGTGTCGTCGAGTGCCTCAAGAACGGTGTTTACCCACTACTCTGGGAGACCCCGCATTACAGCGCTTCCGAAACTGACTACGCCGAGATTGCGCGCCACTACTCAACGGCGGTCGAACAGCGCCTGGTCCTGAACAACCTGGACTACAGCCAGTTTTTCCCCTACCTCATCGAGCACGACATGTACGGTCAGCGCATCTACCCCGAGAACCTCGGGTACATCCCCTTGGACGCCGATCCGACCAAGGAGCAGGAGGCCGTTGACCGTTTGCTCTCCTACGCCAAGGTCAACCTGGCCGTGCGCGACGGTCTCGTGTCGGCGTTCTTCCACCCATTCGTCAGACTCGAGCACCTGGCCCGCCTCGTGGACGGGATACGGGGACTCGGGTACACCTTTCTCGACCTTCGCGAAGCCTCCAACACCGTGACTCTCCCCGACTGCGCGGTCGTGAGCGGGAGCGCCAGCGTGACGCTCACGATGAACGATCAGTACCTCCGGGAGATCTACGTGGACGCGAGTGGGCAAGTCGTCAGACGCGAGTTTTCGGCGGACCGCTTGCATGGAGCGCTACAGAGGCAGCTCAAGCTCCCGCCAGGATGGATCTACGTCGCCGAACCGAGGGAGTACAAGGAGCGCCCGGTCTCGTTGTGGGAGAGGACGAAGCAGCGCGCCAACAAATTCCTGAGCCGGATGGCCGGAACGGAGCGGTATCACCAGCCAGCGGACGTGCTGTTCCTCTTCGACCCCCGGGCGACGGGTGGAGCCGCCAACGACCAGGCGAGCCTCGCGGCACCGTTCGAGGCCCTCAACATCCCGATCGAGAGGGTGCCCGCGACGCCCGACACGGTCATCGATCTCAAGGCCCACAACCTCGTGCTCGCGCCCTACAACATCACCGAGGGCCTGAATGCGGCCCAGGTGGAGACGCTCAAGGATTTCGTATCCCGGGGAGGCGGCCTGGTCACGGACTTCCGCAACGACCTCGCCACGGCATTCGGGGTGCGCTTCCTGAACTCCACTGTGCTCATCGAGCGCATCCGCGATCGTCTGTTCCCGGACGAGCCGCTGCACTGGAACTCCGGCGAGGTGATGAACAAGTTCGAAACGCTCGACGGAGACGACATCCTTGCGGTCGATGAGGTCACGGAGATCCCGGTGGTGGTGGGCAGGCGGTACGGGCGCGGTGGTTTCATCCTTTTCGGGACCCGTTTCGACCCCGCAAGCACAGGTGGTTTCTCCCGCTTCCCCTATCTCGCGCACTACGTCGAGAAGTTCTTCGGTTTGGTGCCGCTCCTCCGCCGCGAGCAACTCGAGATGTACTTCGACCCCGGCTTCCGCCACACGGTGAGCGAGGAGCAACTGACGTCGCGGTGGGCCGCCGCGGGAATCCGGACGATCTACATCGGGGGGTGGCACGAATACCCGAGGTACACCTACGACTACGCCCACCTGATCCGGGTCGCCCATGCCAACGGCATTCTGGTCTTTGCCTGGCTGGAGCCGCCTCAGGTGAGCCAGAAGTTCTGGCAGGAGCACCCCGCCTGGCGCGAGAAGAATTACAAGGGTGAGGATGTGCGTCCTTCGTGGCGCTACCCGGTGGCCCTCACCGACCCCGCCTGTCTGGCAGCCGCCCTCGAACACTACCGAACGCTCCTGACCGGATTCGACTGGGACGGTGTGAACATCGGCGAGCTCTACTTCGAATCCGGCCGCGGGATGAGGGACCCACAGCTGTTCACCCCCATGCACCCTTCGGCGCGCGCCGAGTTCCGGCGGCAAGCGGGGTTCGACCCCGTGGAGCTTTTCAACCCGTCATCGGAGCGCTTCTGGCGTCGAGACGCTGCGTCGCTGTCGGCGTTCACGGGCTACCGAGTCGCCAAGACCGTGCAGCTGCACGATGCGCTGCTGACCGTCGCCGAGTCGGTAGCGCGCGGGAGGCCCGGGTTCCGGATCGTTGTGACGATCCTGGACAACCTCGCCGCGCCCGAACTGCGCGCGAACCTGGGTGTGGACGCAAAGCAGATCACCGCCCTTCGCGCCAAGCACGACTTCACTGTGCAGGTGGAAGACCCCCAGAGCATGTGGTCCAGCGATCCGCGACGCTACCAGGAAATCGCCGCCCGATACGCAGGGCTCGTGGGACCGAGTGACCTGGCCCTCGACCTCAACATCCTGTCGTTCCGCCCCGAATCGGTGCTCACGCCCTTCCCATCCAGAATTCAGACAGGAACCGAAAGCGCGTGGCTCGTGAATTCGGCCGCCCGGGGAGCGCCGCGGGTTGCGATCTACTCCGAGTCCAGCATCGACCAGCAGGATCTCACGTTCCTGCCTTCCGCCTACGCCGCGCGCACCCGCGTCAGGCGCACCGCCGATGGCTGGGCGATCGACACGCCGACCCCGATCGTGCTGCAGCTGGCAAGCGACGTCGGCGAGATCTTGCGCGACGACCAGCGCATGCGGACGATCGGCGCCGGGAGGTTCCTGCTGCCGGTCGGGAGCTACACCGTCGTCCCGGCGCAACCCCCCCTCCAGGCGCTCCAGCCCAAGGTTCCCGAGTCGCATCTCCTGTCGATCACCGGCGACCTGCTCTCGCAGAGGACTTCGCAGCGCAGCGTCGGCTTCGCCTATCGCTCCGAGAACCGATGCATTGCCACGCTGGGTCGCCGGCCGTTTGTGCTCTTCATCGACGGCCACGACACCCCGTTTGAAGCCCTCAGGGGCAACAGCCGAGAGGCGCTGCTCCTGCCGCCGGGGGAGCACTCGGTCCTCCTGGTCACCCAGAGCGCCGCCGCCTACCGGGTGGACATGACCAGCTTCTGGTCCTCACACGTGATCGTGATCTTCGGCGTGGTGTCCGTGGGCTTGCTCGCCAGCCTCTACCTCGCCGTCCGTCTGCGCCCCCACGCCGCCGGACGACCATCATGACGGAGACCGCTCTCCAGTTCGACCTGTCCGTCGTCTTCGTCGTCGCGGTGATCCTCATATGGTTCATGATCGCCTACCAGCTCATCCTCACGGTGGCGGGCTTTTCCCACGTGCTGCGCTCGGCGAAGGAGAAGCGTGAGGTCGACGGAATGGCGTTCGATTACCCGCCGGTTGCAGTGCTGATCCCTGCCCACAACGAAGCGATGGTGATCCGCGGCACCCTCGAGGCCATGCTCGCCTTCGACTACCCGTCCGACCGCTACGAGGTGCTCGTCATCAACGACGGTTCCTCAGACAGCACCGCTACGATCGTGCAGGAGTTCGCCACTCGCGACCGCCGTGTCAAGCTGGTGAACGTCCCCGAGGGCGAGGGAGGACGTGGCAAGTCCCGGGCGCTCAACATCGGTCTGGCGCACACCGAGGCAAAGCTCATCGCCGTCTACGATGCCGACAACACCCCGGAGGCGCCCGCGCTACGCTACCTGGTGGCGCAGTTGGTCCTCCACCCGGACCTAGGGGCCGTGCTGGGCAAGTTCCGGACCGTCAACCGGGAGCACAACTTGCTCACCCGCTTCATCAACGTGGAGACGCTGTCGTTCCAGTCAATCGTGCAGGCGGGGCGCTGGAAGCTCTTTCGGGTCTCGACCCTGCCAGGCACCAACTTCGTGATCCGGCGCGAACTCATCGACGCAATGGGTGGCTGGGACGAGGCCGCGATCACCGAGGACTCGGAACTCTCGATCCGCATCTACGTGGAAGGATTCCGGATCAAGCCGATTCCGTACGCTGTGACGCACGAGCAGGAACCTGAGACCTGGAAGGTGTGGTTCGGGCAGCGAACCCGGTGGGTTCGGGGAAACAACTACGTCGCCACCAAGTTTCTCCGACAGATCCCACGATTCCGCAAGAAGGCCCTGGCCGTCGAGGTCCTCTACCTGTTCTCGCTCTACTACGTCTTCTTCGTCGCGATTGTGGCCTCCGACCTTCTCTTTCTGGCCAGCGTGTTGCGGCTCGTCGCCATCCCACTGCCGGGGCCGTACACTGCGGTCTGGGCACTGGCTGTCCTGCTGTTCATCATGGAGATCCTCCTCGCCCTCTCCTACGACCGCGAGGATTCCTTCAGCAAGATCGGTCTGATCGTGCTCGCTTACTTCACCTACTGCCAGCTGTGGCTGGTCGTCGTCGCTCGCGCGCTGTGGCTCGACGTCGTCAGGCGCGAGCGGCGGACCTGGGTGAAGACCGTGCGCTTCGAACGCGGCCCCGCAAAGAGCTAGGCAAGCGTCAGCTCCATGAACACGGCGCCCTCGACCGGGTTGGGGCGGTACGGGTCGATCGGCCTGAAGCCGAGCGAGCGGTAGACGGCGATCGCCTCCCTCATCCACGGCAACGTGTCGAGGCGGATGCGCCGGTAGCCGCACTCCCGCGCCCGCTCCACTGCGGCCACCGCCAGCTTTTTGCCGAGCCCCTTGCCGCGGTACTGGTGGCGGACGTAGAGGCGTTTCAGCTCGCAGGTGCCTTCGGCAAAGGGACGCAACGCGACACACCCAGCGAGCTGGCCATCGCAGGTCGCCAGCAGGAGCGCGCCGTGCGGCGGGGCGAACTCCCCGGGCAGCTCTGCGACCTCCCGTGCGAAGTCCTGGAACGAGAGGTCGACGCCGAGCGAGGAGGCGTACTCGCGGAAGAGGACACGCGCACGGCCGATGGCCTCATCGCCCTCGGCACGAAAGATCTCGATCACTCTCCTGCGCCAGCGCATCCCCCCGCCGGGGCTCATCTTGCCACAGAAACACCCGAAAGTTGAGCGTGAGACGCCGACCAAGCTGCCGCTTGCCCGGGGAGGTCAAACGTCTCAAGGTCCGGGCGTTTCGATCCGGTCGCCCTGCAGGAACCAGAGCTCGAAGCGGGGCTCAGTGTCGAGGCGCAGCGCCTCGGTGAGGGCGCGACGGTACGCTGCGCCCTGCGAAGCGTAGGCGGCAACCTTCCTCGCGACGTCCTCGTCGGTTGCGACCTCGTCGGTCTTGTAGTCCGCGATCACCAACTCGCCGCTGGAGGGGTCACGGTACACGAGGTCAATGGTCCCGGAAACGAACCCCACCGGGGCCCCGGGGCCCGCGCCGGGCGGCAGCAGCACCGGGAGCTCGCGCGCCACCACGTTCGGGCCGATCGCCTTCAGCCGCGCCAGCAGCCGGCCCGAGGCCAGACGCCCCAGAACCTCGCGGGCTCGCTCCATCGCCTCACGCCGCCGGCCCGGATGGACGAGCCCCTCCAGCAACGTCGGCAGCGATCGCCCTGCGACCGCGATCTGCGCCGACAGGTCCCCGCCGAGATCGAGCATCTCCAGGACACGGTGGACCGCCACACCGACGGCAGCGGAAGGAGTGCGACGAGACTCGGCACCGCTCGCCCGCAGAGGTGCGACCTCCTCCTCGTCAGCGCGCTCGATGAGGGACTCTCGCAGGCGGGCGTGCGCTTCGCCAGAAGCGGGTACCGCGAACGCCCTCGCCTGGCGTGCCTCCGCGTCCCGCCCCAGCTGCGCCAGAACCTCCGCCTGTCGGCTCACCTCCGACGGCGAGGGGAGCTCAAAGGCGGGACCGGGAGCTTCGGGGGATGCCGGGCCAGGCCTGAGCGCCGGGAACACCCAGCGCGCCCCGGCACCGTCCTCGTGGCTGCCACCCCCGAGGCGCACCCTGGCCGCGACGCCCCTCAGCCCACCCTCCGGTGTCTCCCGGTGCGACAGGATGTCCATGTGCGACCGCGCTCGCGAGCGTCGCGGCGAACCCTCGGCCGGGAAGATGCCGGCCACGACCAGGCGGTCCTTGGCCCGCGTCATCGCGACGTAGAGCGTGCGGACCAGCTCGGCCGCGGCGACCCGTTGCCTGCGCTCATCGACGGTGTGCCAACCGGGTGTGGCCGCGCCGAAAAGCACGTATTCGAACCGGCCCTCGATCTCGGCCACATCGAGCTCCGCTGGCGCCTCGCCCCGCGACCGCTTCTGCGCCTGCATCAGATACACATGGGTGAAGTCCAGACCCTTGGCCTTGTGGATGGTCATCACGCGCACCGCGTCCTCCGCCGCGGCGAGGGGACGACCCTCCTCGGCCTCGCGCACCTCGCTGACTGCCGTGCGGAGCGCACGCAGCACCGCGTGCGGGTCGCTGTCGGCCTCCATCGCCTCCAGCAGCGTGCGGAAGAAGCGGTCGAGGTTCCCGACACGGTACCTTCCGAGGGCGCGCGCGGCCTCGCTCGCCTCGAAAAGCGTGAGGGTCCGCAACTTCTCGACGAAGAGGGCCGCGGCCTCGGTTTCGAACGACACGCGCAGTCGAGCCAGGTGATCGAGGAACAGCGAGAGGTTTCGCTCCCACCCTGCGACCCGCTCGATCCCCGGGACGTCCGCCGGAAGCGCGCCCGCCACCTCGGAAACCAGCGCCCGCAACGCGGGAAGCGCGTCACTGTCCCGAGCGCCGAGCTCGCTCGCGCGGTCCGGGAACGAACGGCTCCAGAGCGGGATGAATGCCGCGTCCGGCACACCTACGACGCTGGACCGCAGCACCGTCACCAGCGCCAGGTGGTCGCCGGGGTCGAGCACCGCCCGCACGAGTGCGGCCGCCTCGATGACCTCGCGGCGGCGGTAGTACGAGCGGTCACGCTCCACGAGGTAAGGCACACCGGCATCGCGGAACGCCTGCAGATAGACGTCGAGATCGGACGTGCTCCGCAACAGCACACCGAACTCCCGCCACGGCACCCCATCCCCGTGCAGCTCCAGGACGTCAGCCGCCAGGGCGCTCGCCTCGAGCTCGGCTGCCGCCTGTATGGAGGCTTCCTCGAGTCGGGCCGGGTCGTCCGTGGCCGGGGTCCACGAGACCCAGTGCTCGACCGCCGCGCGGTGGCCCACGACCGGCTCCGGCTCCGCCGAGCGCTCGTCGCACGGAAGGAGAGTCTGGAACGCGGGCTGCACCCCGCGCTCGTGCCGCATCACCGGCCGCACCACCCTCTCAACCTCGGCCAGGATCGCCGGCGTGGAGCGGAAGTTGACGGAGAGGCCCATCACCTCGCCCCCCTCCTCCCGCACCAGGCCGAGGAAGCCGTCGTACGCCGCGAGGTCCGCGTCGCGCCAGCCGTAGATGGATTGTTTGGGATCCCCGATCAGGAAGAGACCCGGGCGTTCCGCCGGGGGGCCGTCGAGCGCGAGCAGGCGAAGGATGTCGCACTGGACGGGGTCGGTGTCCTGGAACTCATCCACCATGAGTTGCGTGATCTCGCCGCGCAGGCGCGTCCGCACCGCGGGGTGACGCACGAGTGTGTCGCGCGCGTCGCGCAGGAGAGCGGAGAACGTCTCGGCCCCGCGCGCCCGCATCGCGCCGTGCACCTCGGCGAGCAACGGCAGGAGGGCGCGCCGCGCGAGATCGAGAAGCTCGGGCTGGAGCCTCGTGAGGTGTCGCGCTAGCCCGGCGAGCGCGGCCGCCGGTCCGACGAGACCCACCCGGGCCTCGCCGAGCAGGTCGGCTTCGCTGTCGGTAAAGTTGTCGGCACCCCACTTGGCGAGGTGCTTGACGAGGTTCTCGGGCAGCGCCTCGCCAACCGCATCGACTAGCCCGGCAATGGTGTCCGGGCAGCCCTTGCCCGCCAGGGTGCGGGCCAACACGCTGGTGGCTGCCGCGATCTTTCCCGCGTTCTTCGTCCTGGTGCCTGGGGTCAAACGCGGACCGAAAAGACCGCGAATGGTATCGGCGAGCACGCGCACCTGCGACGCGAGCGCGGCCACGGCTTCCGACTCGAGCGGGTCCCTCTCCAGGGCGCCGGGCGGCACCCCGTTGCCGGCCAGCTTCACGAGCGCCTCGGCCATGGTGGAGGGATCGACGCCCGTGGCGGCGAGGGCAAACACCGCGTCCCCTCGTGGCGCCGTCAGGGCCCTGCGGAACGCCGACTCCACGGTCTCCTGCACCACCTCGGCAAGCACGAACCCCTCCGCGTCCACCGCGAAGCTCGGGTGCAGCCCCGCCTCAAGCGGAAACCCGGCGAGCAGGCGGCGGCAGAACGCGTGAATGGTGGCCACAACCAGGTGATCGAGCGCGACCAGCAACGACGACGCCCGCGCGCGCTCCTCGCCACCAGCCAGGTTCATCGCCTCGGGCAGGAACCCGGTGGGCAGGGTCCCCTCCTGGACCTCGGCCAGCGACGCCGCAACCCGGCTCGCCATCTCCGCGGCGGCCGCCTCCGTGAAGGTGATCGCAACGACACCGTCGAGCACCCGCGCGGCGATCCGGTCCACGGCAACCGGGTCGTGGCTCCCACGTCGCTCGTGCTGCGCGCGCAGCTCCTCCGCGGCCCGCAGCCACCCCGGACCGAGGCACCACGCGAGGAGCCTGGCCACCAGCGTGGCGGTCTTGCCCGTCCCCGCGCCCGCCTCGAGCACCAGCGGGCGGTCGAAGACGGTCTGAGAGACGAGGCGCGCTCGCTGGTCGGCAGCCCTGGCCGTCGCGCTCGTGGGGCGGCCGCTCACTCCACGTCCTCCTCGCCGCCCTCGGTTTCTCCCACCCCGAGGCTCCACAACGCGCGGAGCGCGGCCTCCGCGGCCGAGGCCGCGTCGTGCCGTTCCCCCCGGGCCTCCGCCCACCGGGCAAGGCGGCGGCGCGCCCCGCTGTCGCCGCGCACGCATGCATCCCGTACCTCGCAGTAGGAGCAGCGACGCGGCTCTTCCCCCGTGTCCGCCTGCTCGAGGCGCGGGAACAGGCTGCCGCTGTCCCAGGCGCTGAGGATCGTTCCCACTGCGGAACGAAACGCCGGCGGCACCTCGGGGTCCTCGCCCGAAACGCCGAGCACGCGGGTCTGTTCCTTCAGATCGGGGCGCAGGTAGACGTAGCGACCGTCGGACGGGCGGCCCCCCGCTCCCATGGGGTACGCCGCGGCCTGCAGCGCCTTGCCCCGCCCCAACGCCTCGACCAGGTGCCTGCGCCGGGTGCCTTCCGTCTTGGCCTTCGAGAGTGGG
>DATKMD010000010.1:0-2633 GCA_035542075.1 Thermoanaerobaculaceae bacterium | reverse complement strand
GAGGATCTCCTTGCGCTCCTCCTCGTTGGGCAGCTCGACGAAGAACACCTGGTCGAAGCGCCCCTTCCGGATGATCTCGGCGGGGAGCAGGTTGATGCGGTTGGCGGTCGCGGCGACGAAGACATCGGCGCGGTGCTCCTGCATCCAGGTCAGGAACGTTGAGAAGATGCGTGTCCCCGAGCCTCCCTCTCCCTCTCTGTACCCCGCGATCCCCATCTCGATCTCGTCGATCCACAGAACTGCCGGCGCCACTGCCTCCACGGCCTCGAGGGCCCGGTGGAACACCCACTCCGGCGATCCCTGCACGCCGGCGAACACCAGGTTCATGTCGAGGCGGAAGAGCGGTAGCTTCCACTCGGTCGCGATGACCTTTACCGCCAACGACTTCCCGCAGCCGGACATGCCCATAAGAAGCACGCCCTTGGGCCGGGGGAGGTTCTGGGTGAGCGCCTCGGGCGTGAACAGACTGGCCCGGTGCTGTACCCAGGTCTTGAGCTGATCGAGCCCGCCGATGTCGGCCATCCCGCGGTCGGGGGGGACGAACTCCAGGATCCCCTCCTTGCGCATCACCTGCTCCTTCTCGGCCAGCACCTCCGCCATGAAACCCTCGTCCATCTTCTGGTGGCGCGCGAGCAGGCGCCGCAGGAGGTGCTCCACCTCGAGCAGGCTCATCCCGCGAAGCGAGCCGATCAAAAGGGGCAGCTTGTCCGCCTCGGGTGTGCGACGGGCCTGCTGCAGAACGGCGCTGACCGTTGCCGTGACCTCGCCCTCGTCCGGGAACAGTGACGTCACCACGTAGGTCAGTGGCTTCAGTTCGTCGGGGACATCGAGAGCGGGGCCGAGCAGGAAGATGAAGCGGCCGGTGTTGCGGATGGTAGCGGCGGTGTCGCGCAGACGGCGCAGCAGCCCGCGATTGCCGGGCAGGAGCGCGTGGATGTCCTTGAAGATGTAAAAGCCCTGTGGCCCCTCGGACGCGACCCAGGCCAGAGCGGCCACCGGGTCCCGACTGTCGGCGCGGCCGGCGAGTCCGTCCAGGCAGTTCCACAACGAGACCGGGAGCGGTTGGGGCTTCGCCGATGACGCAAAACGCTGCAGCAGCCGCTCGATCCGGTCCTCCTCGGGGGAGAGCACCACGATCAGGGGGTAGGCGCTGGCGAGCGCGGTCGCGACTTGCTCAACGGTTGTGGCCATATCTGAATTGTACTTGACCGACGGTGCTCCGGGGCCTACATCGTGATCGAGCGGGGCCTGCCCTGCTTCCTGACGCAATCGCCGTGAACACGGTTCCTGCCCCACCTTCGGTGAACCATCTGACGCCTTGATTGCGGTCATCCCCGCGGAGGCGGGGATCCAGTAAACCTACCCGCTTGCCGACGTGCGTTCACCTCCGCGAGATCGGGCGCGTCCTGGAGGTGCGTTTGGTAGACTCTATCCGCGTCTTGGCTATCGAACCGTCGAGTGCCGGAGTGGCGGAATGGCAGACGCGCGGGACTCAAAATCCCGTATCCGCAAGGGTGTGAGGGTTCGACTCCCTCCTCCGGCACCACGACTTAGCTCACGCGCGGGACTTTGGCAGGGGAGTCGTTGTCCCAGCACCGGCAGGGCAGAGGCCTTCCGGTCCGCAGCGCCGACAAGACCGCCGTCCCGATCGCCCAGGGTCGGGCCACGGGGAGCAAGAGCGGCCACTTCCGCCGCCCGGGCTTGGCGTCAGGGAAGTGCATCCAGCGCCTGGCGGATCTCCGGCTGATTGGGCTCCAGTCGCAGGGAGCGCTCGAACGCCCGCCTCGCGGCCATGGTGTCGCCAGCGCACGCCGCGGCCAGCCCGAGGAACGCATGCACGCGGGCATCGGCGGGGAAGGTCTTGGCAGCTGCGCGTCCGTCAACTACTGCCTCGGGGCACCGCCCGAGACGTACGAGGACCGCGAGCAGGTGAACCGCGAAACGTGCCTCGGCCGGAAAGCGGCGTCGTGCCTCGTCGAGCAACGAGGCGGCCCGCTCTCGCTCGCCGTGGGCCTCGTAGTCGGTGGCGGCACGATCCACTGCCCCGGGCGCGTCGCGCAGCTTCAGCTCCACGGCCCTCCAGAGCTCGGCGTCTGCCTCCTCGTACCGCCCGGTCTCGAAGTAGAGCCGGCGTAGGTTGTAGTGCGGAGACGCATAGGTCGGATTCAGCCCGATCGCACCGCGGAACGCCTTCTCCGCCTCCGCGTAGCGTTTCGCCTCCAAGTACACCAGGCCGAGGTTGTTGAGCTCCCCCTCGGTGTGTCCCTCGCCGGACCCGGTTCCCTCGCCGCCCTCCATGTAGCCGAGGGCCTTGAGCTGCCTGATGTACTCGGGGGAGGGCGGGGCGGGGGCAACCGTCACGCGGTAGCTCTCGGGCGGGACGACGGCGCGCCAGTTCACCGGGTGGAGCGTGGGACGCGGGCAGCCTGGCAGCGGCGTGCCCCGCCAGTCGGCTCCCGGGGGCAGACCGAGGAGGGCCGCCACCGTGGGTGCCACGTCGGAGACGGACGGCGGTGTCGGAACCCTCCCCAGCCGGGCCACTCCGTTGCCCGCGAGCACGAACACTCCATGTGGGCGGTGCCAGAGAGCCGCCGTGGCCGCCGCAGTGCCAGAGAAGGCTCGCGGGCGATCGC
>DATKMD010000009.1:0-19551 GCA_035542075.1 Thermoanaerobaculaceae bacterium | reverse complement strand
AACCGACGTACTTCTTCTTGAAATTGTCGTACCCCGTGTAGCCCAGGCCCTGGAACTTCATCCCGCCGAACTCACCCTGGAACTCCTGTTTGACGAAGCGTCCACCCAGCACCCAGCTGTTTTCGGCGACCCCGCCCCCTTCTTGGGGGGGTTCGCCGGGCTTCTCCCACATGGTGGACTTGACGTTCCAGCTCCCGATCATGGGCTCGAGCGCCTTGTGACCCTCGCCGGGCGTGGCCACCTTCATCCAGGCATCCATGGCTGCCTGTTGCTCGGGGGTCAACTTCTTCTCGCTTTGTTGGGCACCCGCCGGAACAGGCGTGGCCAGCGCGACGCACAAAGCGAGACAAAAGGCCAACACGACAGTTCTGGTTCTCATGTGCACCCCTCCCTTGAAATCGTTAAACGTCGCGGCTGCCGCAATGTTTCCCGTGCGCGCCCTACGGTCGCCACGTGAGGCCGAGCCACCCCTCGGTCACATCCTCGAACGGTGGGTCCAGGATATAGGCCACTCCCACGGTGACGTGGAAACCGGGCAGGCGCACCAGCGGCACCGGGTCCCCGGCGACGTCCCACTCGATGCCGACGAGACGAAGCCAGTCGCTCCTCGGCTCGTCCTGAAACCACATGCGATGCCTCTCGAAGAGGATCGGCAGCCCTCCCAGGAGCAGCTTCGCGGTCTGGCCCTCATGGTCGTCGCCGACGAGGGTGCCCACCGGCAACGGCGGCACCAGGATTCGCCCTGCGAGCACCGCATCCGGCAGGACGGAGCTCGGGACCCCACCGAGCTGCAGGCGATCGAGGTCAGAAGCCGCCCCGCGCACGCTCGCTCGTTGCCAGGCTAGGACCAGCCCGGTGCTCCGGTAGAGCGCACCCGCGGCCACCTCACCCCGCATGCGCTGCCACTTGTCTTCACCGGTCTGACCGGCGTCGAAGCGCGCGCTCACCGACGCGGGGAATCGCCACAGACCTCGCGAGGGTTGCTCTTCGATCCCAGCCCTCACGAACCCCAGGCGCTGGTCCTCCCCCGTTGCGTTCCGGACCTCGACACGGCCGACATACGCCCCCGCTGCGAGAGCAATGCTCCCCGCGAGCCACTGGTGCCGCCAAGCGGCCTCGACCTCCACGCCCTGCCGCTGCGCGTCCAGCCGCCGGTCGAGGTCTGGCACCTTCCTGGGCTGTTGCGAGGGGTTCTCGGTCGCGTCGAACAGCCGAGCCGAGAGCTGGACCGGCCACCCCCGCCAGGCAGCGCCGAGCGTGCCGCCCTGCGGCCCGGCGGCGTCCGCGAACGAGCCGATCACCAGCGCGTCCAGGCGTCCGACCACGTCTCCCATCCGCACGCCGGCCTCGAGGGCGTGGGAGGACGGCGCAAGACTCCCCCCGATCAGGGGAGCCCACTCCTGCCGCCCGACACCGTAGGGGCGGCCGCTTCCGACCGGGGCCGCGGTGAGCGGCGCCGGTTCTGGCGGCGGGGGCGGTCGGACTGCCGGCGCCAGTCCTGCCGCGAGTGCGGCCCCGGGGGGCGCGGCGGGAGGCTGTGGGAGCCCGATGACCCGCAGGTCGAGCCCGTCCGCCTGAAGCCCGAGGAAGAAGAGGGCGGAACCGTCCGGGACCGGCGCCGGTGCAAGCGCTGCGCCGATCGTGGAGGTGACGCGCTCGCCGGCGCTGTCCTCATCGGGGGTGAAGGCGAGGACATCGACGAAGCCGCCCTCGCCGACCGATGCAAAGATGGCCTTCCCGTCGGCACCCCACGCGGGGTACGCCACCGTGGCGCCTTTGGGAGTGCGCAGCTCCACCTCGCGGCCGCTCGCGAGATCCCGCACCACGAGCTTCCACGCGCCCCCCTCGTTGCGCGCGAAGGCTACGCGCGCGCCGTCCGGGCTCACCCGGGGCTGCGCGACCACGACCTCCACAGAAGGTGGCGTGATCTCCGTGACCTGTCCGGTGGCCAGCTCGACGCGGGTGAGCTGGGAGAAGCCGTGCCGGTTGCGGACGGCAACGGCCCACGCGCCATCCGGCGACGGGTCCGCATCGCGCACGTCCGCGAGATGGGTGAGCCTTTCCACCTCGCCCGTGGCCGGAGTCCAGCGGAACAGGTCCGGGTGCAGGAAGCCGTCACCGTCGGGCATGAACCGCACGAACAGGATCGCATCCCCTCCCGGCAGGAAGCGCGGCGCGAAAGGCTCCGCACCGTCCCTCGTGACCAGCTCGTGCAGCGGCTCCCGGGGAAGCGGCTTCGTCCGCACGGGCGCGACGTCCTCATGGTCCCTTGCCAGCGTCTTCTCGATTCGCTCGCTCAACTTCTTCTCGGCCACCTCGTCGGGCGCCGTCGACCAAACGACCAGGCGCGCGGGCTCGTCGCGGCCCCGCAGGACGATGGCGAGCCGCTTCCCATCCTGGGACACCGCTGGCTCGCCCGTGCTCCAGCTCAGGTCCTGCCAGAGCTCCCCTTCGCGCTCGACCCGCGCGAGCCGACGCTCGGCCTCGATCGCGCGCCAAGTCAGCTCGGCCTTGAAACGGTCGTACAGCTTCGCCGGCGGCTCGCCGAACACCCCTTCGAAGGCGGCGTCGAAGCTCCGGTTCGAGCGCGCAGTCATGCGCGCCCAGAGGCGCCTCAGGCTGTCCGGACCGCCCCGCTCCACCAGCCACTCCAGATAGGCGGAGCCCGCCAGGTAGGCCATCGACATCCCCAGCCAGCTCTGCGAGTCGGAGGCCAGCTGCCGGTAACCGGGGAGCCTGCCGGCCCGCGCGCGCTGGCGGAGGATCGCGGCGCGCAGGTCGCTGTTCGGTCGTCCCGAGCCGGTCAGGCTCCCCTCGACCATCGTCGCGTAGCCTTCGATGACCCAGCGCGGCGCGCGCAGCGCGATCGGCCCCAGGGGAAGAATCGCCTCCGCAAACCGCTGGGTCGGGTTGCGGGATGGGCGCAGCAGGTGCACGAGGTGGGTGTCCTCGTGAACCATCAAGAGCTCCTGCCAGTCGCTGAAAGACCCGATCACCGACGCCGGCCCCGGGGGACTGGTCCACAGCACCATGCGGGGCGAGCCCAGCAGCGGGAACGCGCTGCCGTTGGCCTGGGCCACCGGGTCGGCTACCAGCACGTCCGTTGCCTCCGGCGGGTCGTAGCCGACCTCGCCGACCACGCGCTCCCGGACCGATTCCAGACGCGAGGCCGCGCGCAACGCCCATGCCTCGGCCGGCGCGGTGTAGTGCACCCGAAAGTGTTTCGTCGTCACGGTTCGCCAGTCGGCGCTCGGCGGCTGCGCAATCGCAGAACCCGCCGCGACGGCTACGGCCAGCGATGCGACAACCCTGAGAACCATGGGGAAAAGGTAGCACGCGACTTGCCTCTCTCCTTCACTGCCTGAGGCTTGATCTTGCCGGTGCCGCGGTGTCCATCTGCAGGCTTGGGCGCCCCCGCGCCCGGCGCCTGCAGACTCCTCCGCCCGCGACCGGAGGGCGCGATCCGCGCCGGGGCCCCTCGGCGTTCCCATGAGACAGGGCCGCCGTCTCCCCAGCACGGCTCGCGCGTCCGGTGCCCGCGGGCTCCGGAGTGATCCGCCACCCGCGGCACCGGCGATTGAAACCCCCCACCCTTTGACTTGAGACCGTGAGGTTGGAAACGACAAGCTCTCACGTGCCCGGAACTCGTGACCATTTCTGTCCAGAGTGGGTGGCGGAGAACATTCCGCCTGGCGGGTGGGGCGGGCATCTCTCGGGAGGCCACGGGGTCCCCAGCGTGCGGATCCCGGGTGGGGTGTCGGTGACGCCGTTGCATGCGGACACCGAGGGGCCCCGCCCCGGGCCGCACTGCTGGGTCGTGGCCTCCGGAGTCTAGGCGCGAAGCGAGCGGGGGCGAGCAAGCGCCGGGAGGCAACCCACCCGCCGGGCAAAACAAAAGCCTCACGCAGTGAAAAAGAAGGATGCAGGCTAGCGCTTCTTCAGGTAGACGCTGCCGGAGAAGCTCTTGGCCACGATCCGCGCGCCCCCAGTACCGGTGGTGAAGGAAAGCTCCATGCCGGGACCGTACTCGCTCGTGCGGTGCGCGGGCGGGCCCAGTTCATTCTTGATCTCCCCCGAGAAGGTCGTCACGTCAAAGTCAGCGGCGACTCCGGCCGGCAGCCTCAGCTCGACCTCGCCGCTGATGGACTTGGCTTCGACCCGTGCGTCCTTGGCCAGCCCCGCATCGAAAGTGATGTTCCCCGATGTCGTCTCCAGCCCCGCGCTCGAGACCGTGCCGCCCGTCACCGAGATGTCGCCGCTCACCGAGCCAGCCTCGACGGAACCGGATACGCCCCGCAACCTGACGATCCCGCTGACCGACTTGGCACGTCCCGGTGCGTTCTCTGCCGTGACCTCGATGTTGCCGCTCACGGTCTTGGCGCCGAATTTGCGGGGGTTGCCGGCCAGGGCCACGTCTCCGCTGACCGACTTGAGCTGTACGTCGCCGTTGACGCCGCCCGCGGTGATGTTGGCGCTCACCGTTTCGACCTCGAGGCTGCTGCCGACCGGCACGCTAATCTCGAGGTCCGAGTCCTCCACGTGCCGCGAGTCATGGGGAATCACGACCCTGACCAGCGTCCGGTTGCCGCTCGCGGAGAACTCGAGACGCTCGGTGCCCTTGCCCAGTGTGCCAGTGACGGCGACCTCCTCGCGATCCCACCCCGTCACCCTCACCAGACCCGCCACGTTGCGGATCTCCACCACCCCGTCCTTGGCGGCCGACTTCTTCTCGTCCACCCGCTGCTGCCCGAGCGCGGGCAACGCGGCCATCGCCAGAGCCACCGTAAGTATTCCGAGCCTTCTCATCGTCGTCCTCCAGTTCCTACCCGCGGCTGGGCAGGCGGACCACGCGCTGCAGGAAGTCGATCTCCTGCCGGTACGCGGTCAGCAGCAGCGCGGGAAGCTCGCGGTTGCCCGGGTCGCGGGCCAGGGCCGCCTGCATCTCGCCGACGGCCCGGTCGATGATCTTCAGGTTCTCCTCCACCACGGCCAGAGTTTGGGGGGAGAGCGAACCTTTCCGGGCCTCGACGACCGCCAGGAGCTGTCTGCGCGCGGCGTCGTAGGTGGCCTGCGCCTGGCTGAGCTGGACCGACGCCAACGTCACGCCGGCCACGGCCGCAGGCTGCTCCGGACCGGCTGCGACGGGGGATGTGCGCTCCCTCCGGACGAGGACAGCGGTCGCGAGCGAGATCGCGACGATCAGCACGGCTGCCGCCGCCGCCGCGGCTGCGAGCGGGTACCAGCGCCGGCTCCGACCCGCAAAGTCGAGCGGAATGAGCTCCCCTGTCGTGATCCGCCTGGCGATGTCAGGCCAGGGGTCGCGCGCCGGCGCAATGCTGCGCGGCAGCGCCCCGACCCTGGCCAGGAGAGCGCGCAGCCCCTCCTCGGAGGCGCGGCATTCGACACAGCCTCGCAAGTGCCCCTCGACCGCGCGACGGGCCTCCCCCTGCAGGGTCCCATCTACCAGTTCGTCCAGCAGCGCTCGTACTTCGCGGCAGTTCATGACCCCAGCACCTCCCTCAGCAGGGCCCGCGCGCGGTGCAGGTGCGACTTGCAGGTTCCGACGGCGAGCCCGGTGAAGCGCGCAATCTCGGCGTGCCCCCACCCTTCCACGTCGTGCAGGACGAACACGTGACGCGCCTGGTCCGGCAGCCCGGCGATGGCTTTCTCGAGGTCCAGCGCCGTACCGGGGTGACCCGCCGGCACTGACGGAGCCAACGAGTCCAGGTCGTCCGAAAAGGAAAAGCGTGCGTCCCTCCGCCCCCGGTTCCGCCGCTCCGTGAGCACGACGTTGACCGCAAGACGGGTGAGCCAGGTAGCGAAGGCGCTCTCGCCGCGGAAGGAGGGGAGTTTCTGCCATGCGCGCACAAACACATCCTGGGTCAACTCCTCCGCCAGCAATGCGTTCCCGGCCATCCGCAGGCAGAGCGCATGGACGAGGCTCACGGTGGAGCGGTAGAGGACCTCGAAGGCGGCCACGTCGCCCGCCTGCGCCGCGCGGACCCGCTCGAGCTCGCCGTTGGGGCCGGCTTTGACGCTCACGGCGCCCCCGGCGACGACGAACGAGTCACGGCTTGCGAAGTCAGTGACCGTCTCCACATCCGATTAGACACCGCACGGGTGGCAAAGGTTCAAACGTCGGACCGATCCCGGTCCTGGGGTCGCTCGGGGGGCACCGGTGCCTCCCTACTTCTGCGCGTCCGCCGCGAAGGACGGGTCAACGTCCACCGGGATGCCCTTGAGCGCGCCGAGCAGCTTGGCCATCGGCTCGGGGACCTGGCCGTACTTCTTCACGAGCTCCTGAGCACCGGCATACGATCCCTGCGCCTGGACCATGAGCAGGTCGTGGGCGAGCTCCTTGATCCCGCCGGCGAACTTTTCCAGCACCGGCCGGAAGCGTCCGTCCGGTGTGACCGCGATTGCGCCCTTAGCGAGCAGATAGTTGGCCTGGATGACGGTCCCGAGACCGTGTGCGTCGGTGGTCCCGAAGCGAGCAGCCCGGACGAGGCCGGCTATGTACGTCCAGGGGAGCGGGTCCACCACGCTCACCGGCACGAGGTCCTTGTTGGCGAGCACCGCGAGGCAGTACACGCCGAGCACGTCCGCCTTGGCCTCCTCGATCGCCGGGTAGAGCTCCTTCAGCTCCAGGCGCACCTCGGTGTCGCGGCCGTTCACCTTGATCCGCCCCGGACCCAGGCCGTGGGCAAGCTCGTGGAAGAGGGTGTGGTCGAAGAAGGAGTCGAAGGTCAGGTGCGTGGGCTCCTTCGCTGGCAGCGTGAGCCCCGCGACCGCCGCCAGGATGCCGTCGTACTTGGCGCGCATCATGTTCTTCAGCAGCACATTCTTGGAACCCTTGGCCTCGCGCACCCGCTCGTCGTTGGGAAGGTTGAACGCGAAGGTCTGCACCCCGCGCCGGGCATCGCCTGCGGTGATCACCTCGTCGACCACGCGGATCGGCGAGTCGGTGCCGCGCTTCGTGTTCTTGTACTGGTCGGGGATGGGGAGCCGGCTCTCCAGGAATGGGAGCTCCTGCTTGAACTTCGCAAGCTCTGCCGAGTCCTTGGGTTGCTCGACGCACACGAACGCCTCGAACGCCGCCTTGTACCCGAACAGCCCGTCCTCGTAGGTCTCATACGGGCCTATCACGACCTCGATCGGCGAGTCCAGATCCATCCAGGCGAGGTCCGAGGCGTAGTAGTCGTCGGACAGGAACGCGTCCGCACGCAGCGTGAGGAACTTCTCGAGGCTCGCATTCTTCGTCGCCGAGGCCGCCGCCCGCAGCTCTGAGGCAGCTTCCTTGAGGAGCGCCGAGTACTCCTTCGAATACGGCACCGCGACCAGCGTGCCCCCCTCCCGTCGGATCACCGTCGTCGTGGACGTGAACTGCGCCTTGGCTGCCGGGTTGACGGCTAAGTGCTTCTCGAACTCTTCCCTGGTCATGTCCTCGGGGTAGAAACCCGCACCCGGCGGACGGGACCCGGTTCCGAGAAACGGCTCGAACTCCTTCAGGCGATCCCAAGGGCCGGCCATGATCCGGTAGTAGTCCTTGGCGGCCTGTGCGTCCGGGCCGGTGAGCGCCGCGACCCTGGGCGCGAAAGCCGGGTTGCCGGTCGACGCCTGGCGGACAAAGATCTGGTCCATGATCTTCGCGGCTTTCACCAGGTGGTTCAGGGCCCTGAGATCCGCGGCTGAAAGGCCCGACGTGTCCACGTCGAGGGTCTCTGCGATGAACTGGGCCCTCCGCGCCTTGATGTCCGGCGCGACCTTGAGCGCCTGCCCCGCCGGTTGCGCGGCCCCGAGAGCCGCGGTCGCCAGACCCGCCACGCACCACCACGCCAGCCCGCGAACGCTCGGCCCCATCGCCCACCTCCGGTTCCTCCAAAGCCTAGCCGATCCTGCCTTCATCACGGAAGCACGGTTTTTGACAGGGGCTTGGGCTGCTTGTGAGATTCTTCACAAGCAACCTCAGACTGCCGGACTTGCCATTCTCGGGAGCCAGGATTAGGCTGCGTTGCCGCCGCCCCAAGAGCGTCTCGCATTGCCCACCCTGGAAATGCGACGGGCCTGCCAGCGTTATTGGGTTGGACTATGGGCTTCGGGAGGCGCGACGTGAGCTGGATGGGAAGGCTGGACGAGGTTTCGATCCCGGAACTCCTCCACCTCGTCTCGTGGGGTGAGAAGACCGGCAAGCTCGTCCTCGCCCGCCAGGATGCCGAAGGGCTTATCGTCTTCCGCACCGGCAGGATCATCTACGCCGCCTCCAACTCCCCCCGCGAGGCGCTCGGCAACATCCTGGTCTGCAGGAACCTGCTCAGCGAGGACACGCTCGTCAAGGCTCTGGAGACGCAGCACGCCTCGGAGCAGGAGCGGAGGCTGGGAGCCATCCTCATCGAGATGGGGGCGCTCACGGGCAAGACGCTCGAGATGGTGATCCGCGAGCAGATCGAGAAAGTGATGACCGAGTTCTTCCTGTGGCAGTCGGGGTTCTTTCGCTTCGAGGCCATGGAGATCCCGCAGGGCGGCGAACCGGAGGTGGACGCCAGGGACTTCCTCCTGCAGCGCGGGTTCAGCACCGAGCAGCTGGTGCTCGAGGTCGTCAAGAGGGTGGACGAGGCCAGGAGCTGGCGAGACGAGTACGCGGCGGCCACGCGGGCTACCGTGCCGCACTCCCCTTGGGATTCGGCGCTACGCAGGGGCGAGCCGCTCGTGCCGCCCAGGGTCGCCACCTCGCTCTCCGCCGTCATGGCCGACATCTCCTCCCCCACGCTCACGGGCGAGGCCACCCTCGGTTTCCTCAGGCGCGCGGCGACGCGCGTGAGACGCGGCGTCCTCTTCATCCCCGGCAGCCACAGCTTCGCCGGCATGGCCGAGTTCGGAATCGACATTGCGGGAGGCCGGGCCGAGGAGCACATTCGAAGGCTGGCCATCCCGAGGGATCACCCGTCGATCCTCGCCGACGTGACGTCCAAGAAGGGCACGTACCGGGGCTTGCTCCCGCACTCCTTCTGGAACGACTACCTCATCAAGGAGCTGGGAGGTCGGGTGCCTCGCGAGGTCATCGTGGTGCCGGCGGTCGTGGGCGGCGACGTGATGGCCATCTTCTACGGCGACAACCTACCTTCCGACACGGCGATCGGCCCAATGGGCGACGTCGAGATGGCCCTGGTCCATGCGTGGCACTCTCGGGCGCGCGCAACAGTGAACGAACACAAGCAGGCTGCTGCGGACACTTCCGCAGACCCAAGCCGCTCCGCCTCGTCCTGAGTGCGGGACAACCTCCGGCCGGGTCGGCTCGTACAAGCGGTGTAGCATTGCGCCCGGGGAGGACCCGACCGTCGCATGGCCAAGACGTGGAACGAGAGGCTGAGCTGGCTCTGGAACGAGTGGGGAAAAGCGCTGCTCGTGGCGCTGCTCGTGGTCGGAGGCTTCCGTTCCGCCGTCGCCGACTGGAACGACGTACCGACGGGTTCGATGAAGCCCACAATCCTGGAGGGCGAGCGAATCGTCGTCAACAAGCTGGCATACGACCTCAAGGTCCCCTTCACCTCCTGGCGCGTGTGGCGCTGGGCGTCGCCCCAGAGGGGTGACATCGTGGTGCTGTTCTCGCCCAGCGACGGCAAGCGCCTTGTGAAACGAGTCGTCGGCCTGCCGGGGGACCGCCTCGTCCTCCGCAACAACCGCCTCTTCATCAATGACGTGCCGGTGGCCTACGAGCCGCCGCCGCAGGATGCGGCCGACTACCTATCGCCAGACGGCCGGCGCACCAGGATCCTGGCGACCGAGAAGCTGGGCGCCCACGATCACCCCGTGATGATCACTCCGGGGGTACCCGCCATGCGCTTCTTCGGCCCGATCCAGGTGCCGGCGGGTGAATACTTCGTGATGGGCGACAACCGCGACGAGAGCGGAGACTCCCGGGTCTTCGGTTTCGTGCCGGAGGCCAGCATCCCCGGGCGCGTGACCGCGGTCGCCGCCTCGGTGGACCCGGGCAATCACTACCTCCCGCGCTGGCACCGCTTTCTTCACGCGCTGCGTTAGGAATTCTCTATTTCCATTCCATGGAGGTCTGATTTGCCCGGCGGGTGTTTGGCCGCTCGGCGCTTGCTCGCCCCCGCTCGCATCGCGCCTCGACTCCGGAGGCCACGACCCAGCAGCGCGGCCCGGGGTGGGGCCCCTCGGTGTCCGCATGAAACCGCGTCACCGAGACCCCACCCCGGTCCGCACGCTGGGGACCCCGTGGCCTCCGGAGAGATGGCCGCCCCACCCGCCAGGCGGATTGAATACCCCCCACCCGGAAGGAGAAGAACGTTGTTCGGGAGGGTGGGCTTTCAATCCGCCGGTGCCGCGGGTGGCAAATCACTCCGGAGCCCACGGGCACCGGACGCGCGAGCCGTGCTGGGGAGACGGCGGCCCGGTCTCATGGGAACGCAGAGGGGCCCCGGCGCGGATCGCGCCCCTCCGGTCGCGGGCGGAGGAGTGTGCGGCCGCAGCGGCTGGGGAGACGCAAGGCCGCACCCTAGCCACCGCGGCACCGGCAAAACAGGAGCCTTCACGCAGTGAAGAAAGAAAAAGCAGGCCCGCGGGGCAAAAGAATGCCACGCAGTGGAACATCTAAGGATGAGACCAGCGCTTGTAGGCGGCGCGGATGTGCTCCACCGCCGCCTTCTTCCGGAGGTCGAACTGCTCCCGGTACTCCGGCTCGTTGGTGTACAGGCGATGTACCGGCTTTCGCCCCGGGCCGTCCACCGCCACCGCGTCATGGTCGGGCAGGCAGCGTCGGGAGGAAAAGTCCGCGGCACGCTCCAGCTCCTGCGGAAACGTCGTGTACCAGCGCCACCACTGTCCGCTGATGAGCCGACCCTTCCACGTCGACTCCGCCTCGGCTACCGATGAGGTGCAGCCGGGCAGCGGGGCGAAGGGGGCGAAGTCGTACACCAGCTTCTTCTTCGGCAAAGGGTGGGCGGGATCGTAGAGCACGAGAGTCGTGGGGTCCGTGCGTTCCGCGAAGTGCGCGTAGAAGGAGTGCGCGTAGAAATCCCCGATCGCGTGCGCGGCGAGCGCGAAACCGGAAAGGGCACGGCCGGCCAGCCTTTCGCCGACTCTCTGCCACGCCTCGTCGAGGTAGGCGAAGTCGAAGTGGTCGCGCGGGTCGTACCCCAGCACGTTGACGTCCACCAGCGTGCTCGCCGCCTTGACCCGCAACAGCTGCGACCTCGGCATCCCCTCGAGCGCCTCGTCGAAGATGTCCGCGTGCACCGCCCCGGCGAAGGTGGGATCGAACCCCTCCCAGAACCTGCGGTCCGCGACGTACTCCGCGAACGCTCTCGCGGCAGCCGTCTCCCGCGAGCGAACTCGCCATAGATGGTGGCGGTTGAAGACGAAGTGCGGGACGTACTCCAGGTCTCTCACGTTCGGCGCGGCTGCCGCAGCACGCGCCGGCGCGACCAGGGCCAGGGGCTCCAGGATCTCCCACGCCCCGCCCTCGTTGAAGTAGACGACCCAGGCGTGATCCCACCGCCGAAGGTCTGCGGGATCGCTGTGGTCGATGATCGCGCCGAGGGCGACCCGGATGCAGTAGGAGCTGACGCCGCTCGCTTCCAGGAGCGCTGCAAGGAGAAACGCGAGGTCCTCGCAGTCGCCGCCGCCGTTGGCCAGCGTCTCCTCGGGGAACAGCCAGTGATCGAAACCGCGGCCCGCAGGGATGTAGGAAAGTCCCCCGACGTACGCCGCGACCGTGCGGGCTCGGAAGTCGAACGCCCCGCGGTGCCGCGAGAGAAAGCGAGCCTTTTCCGTCCCCTTGAGGCCCCTCACCAGACCGCGAAGCCTTTGCCGGATCACCGCGTTTCCTTCGATCGAGAGGTACTCGCGGATGTCGATCGGGTAGCGCTTCTTCACCGTTCCCGGCACGACCCGGGACGCTGGGATCACGGGCTCGTGGACGATCTCGTCCCCCGCCCAGTGCCAACGCTGGTACGGCCGCACCGCACTTGCCTGGAGGCACATGCCGCAAGTGTACGTCAGGGGCGAAACGCTGCGATGCCCCTGCCGGGCTCAGCAGCAGCGCTGGGGGACGCCCTCGGGCACGACGGCCGGACCGAACGCTCTCGGCGGCAGCGGTTCGCCCCGCAGGGTCGCGACGCACCGTCTGGCTGAATCGATGAGGATGACGACAACCGCCACCATCATGATCGCGGTCAGGCCGCTCTGCAGGTAGCCCTGAAACGCCTGTCCCTGCCTGGTCAGCGGCAGGTAGTTGTCCGTGATGTTCAGGAACCCGGCGGTGAGCGTTGTGACCGCGACAAAGAGCATCGGCAGCACCGTGATCGGCGTGTAGCGAACCTTACCCATGTTGACGAGGAAGGTGGTAGCGATCGAAAGCGCAACCGTGGCGAGGAGCTGGTTCGCGGTCCCGAACAACGGCCAGATGGTCCGAATCGAACCCGTGTAGATGAAGTATCCCCACGAGAACACGATCGCCGTGGTCGTCACCACGCTGCCGGGCAGCCAGGACGGGTTGCCGAACGGCTTGTGGTAGTTGCCCAGGAACTCTTGCAGCAGGAAACGCGCGACGCGCGTTCCTGCGTCGATCGTGGTGAGGATGAAGAGCGCCTCGAACATGATCGCGAAGTGGTACCAGTAGCTCATCAGCGCCCTCATACCCGGGAACGCCGAGAAGATCTGGGCCATCCCGACCGCGAGCGAGACGGCCCCCCCGGCGCGACCGGTGATGTTCTCCCCCACCTCTCGCGAGAGCTCGGCGAGGTTGACCGGCTGCAGTCCGAGGGTCTTGAACACCGCGGGCGAGACGTTGATCGCGTAATAGTCCGCGGGGTGGAGCGAGCACGCCGCGATCAGCGCCACGACCCCGACCAGGCACTCCATGAGCATCGCACCGTAGCCGATGAAGCGGGCGTGGCTCTCCCTGTCGAGCATCTTGGGCGTGGTGCCCGAGGCAACAAGCGAGTGGAAACCCGAGATCGCCCCGCACGCGATCGTGATGAAGACGAACGGGAACACCTTGCCCGCAATGATCGGCCCGCCGCCGTGGATGAACTGCGAGAACGCCGGGAACTTGAGGTCCGGGTGCACCACGAGCACGCCCACGACGAGAAGCGCGATCGTGCCCAGCTTCATGTACGAGGAGAGGTAGTCGCGGGGCGCCAGCAGCAGCCACACCGGCAGCACCGAGGCCGCGAAACCGTAGAGGCACAGCAGCACCGTGAGCTGGTGATGGTCGAAGAGGAACCACCCCGCGATCGGCGAGCCGGCCACCCAGCGACCGGCGATCACGGCCAGGATCAGCACGATCACGCCCGCCGTGCTCGGCCCACGGATCGAGCCGGGCCTGAACTTGAACATGAAGAGGCCCATCACGATCGCGATCGGGATCGTCATCGCGATCGTGAAAGTGCCCCACGAGCTTTCGGCCAGCGCGTTGACCACGACCAGGCCCAGCCCCGCGAGCGCCACCACCACGATGAAGAGCACGGCGACCCCGGCCGTGAAGCCGGCGACAGGCCCGATCTCCGAGCGCGCGATCTCGGGGAGCGAGCGCCCGTTGTGCCGCACCGAGGCCACCAGGATCATGAGGTCGTGAACACACCCACCCAGCACCGCGCCGAGGAGCAGCCACATGAGCCCAGGCGCGTAGCCGAACTGCGCCGCCAGCACCGGCCCCACGAGGGGGCCCGCGCCTGCGATCGCCGCGAAGTGGTGGCCGAACAGCACCCACTTGTTCATCGGGACGTAGTTGTGGCCGTCCCTGAACAGGTGCGAGGGCATCTCACGCCGATCGTCGAGTGCCAGCGCCTTGGCGGCGATGAAGGCGCTGTAGAACCGGTACCCGAGGGCGAGCACGCACAGCGCGCCCACCATGATCGGAAACGAGTTCATCCACCTTCCTCCGTGCGCGAGGCGCCGAACCTGCGCCATAACATGTACACCGGAATCCCGGTGAGCACGATGGCGAGTCCTGGCCAGGTGGTCTGCGTCTTGTAGACGAGCAGCGTCAGCGCGATCAGCGTCGCGGCCACGATGTAGAGGGCCGGCAGCACCGGGTACCCGAACGCGCGGTACGGCCGCGGTGCCTCCGGTCGGGTCCGCCGCAGCACGAACAGCCCCACGATCGTCAGCACGTAGAAGATCAGCACCGCGAATATCACGTAGTCGAGGAGGTTGGAGTAGACGTTTCCGTACTGCTCGACGCCGGCGACCGGGTCACGGAGGGGGTTGCCCGCGGCGTCCCGCAGCCGCGTGCGCGGCAGGATCAGCAGCGATGCCCACGCGCACTGCAGCGCCAGCCCGATAGCCGGAACGTGCTTGCGGTTCAGGGTCCCGGTGGTCTTGAAAAAGAGCCGGTCATGGGCCATCGCCCAGTACACGCGTGCACCCGCCAGGATCATCCCGTTGGCGCACCCGAACGTTGAGATCACGATCGCGATCGCCATGATGCCGGCGCCCGCGCCGCCGAAGATCGTCTGCAGCGCCGCGGTCGCGACGCGGTCGTCGACCGCATGCTGGATCGCCGACAGCGGCAGCGTCACGAGGTACGAGACGTTGGCCAGGAAGTAGAGCACCACCACGAGGCCGGTGCCTGCGGCCATGGCGATCGGCACCGAGCGCCGCGGGTCCCTCACCTCCCCCGCCACGAACGTCACGTTGTTCCAGGCGTCGGAGGAGAAAAGCGATCCCACCTGGGCAACGCCGAACGCCACCAACAGGCCGAACAGACCGGCCGTTGCGCTCGTCGCGGGGACGAACGGGACCTCCGGTGTGATCGTGGCGACGTTCTGCGGCGTCCACGCGGCCGAGAAGTTGGCGGAGATCGCCCCCGAGTTGGCGCCAACCAGGATCCCCACCAGGATCAGCAACACCAGGGAGAGCACCTTGGTGGACGTGAACAGGTCCTGGATGAACCTCCCGAGCGCGAGGCCCCGCGAGTTGGTCCACGAGAGCAGGACCAGCATCAGGATCCCCACGAGCTGCTGTGTCGAGAGGCTCACCGCGTAGCCGTGGGAGATGTTGATCGGGCTCACGATCCATGCGCCGGGCGAGATGGCCGGCACGAGCACACCCAGGTAGCGCGCAAACGCCACTGCGACCGCCGCGATCGTGCCGGTTTGGATCACCAGGAACAGCGTCCATCCGTAGAGGAACCCCCAGAACGGCGAGTACGCCTCGCGCAGGAACACGTACTGGCCGCCCGCCTCCGGCATCATCGCCGCCAGCTCGCCGTAGGCCAGCGCTCCCGTCACCGTGAGCACGCCGGTCACCAGCCAGACAAGCAGGAGCCAACCGGCCGAGCCGACCTGGCGCGCGATGTCTGCGGAGACGATGAAGATCCCTGAGCCGATCATCGAGCCCGCGACCACCATCGTTGCGTCCCACGGCCCGAGCCCACGGATGAAGCCCGACGCCTTTTCCTCGAGACGACCTGCGCTCGATGTCACGTCACCCCCCGATTGCGAGGTCAGCTGCTGCGAACCCGCCGCCGAAAAGCGCTCGCATCGTATCGGCCCGCTCACCGCCCCGTCAACTGGTTTCTTCCCCGGTGGGTGGCCGGCCTTTCGAGGTGGCCACGGGCGATTCCTTGAGCACCGTGGCGAGAACGACGCTCAGCGCCGTGAGCGCGATGAGCGCGAGCATGGAACCGGTCATGACGCCACTCGGCGACTTGAACGTATCCATGCAGACAACGAAGACGATGCCCGAGATCTGACCCATCACGAGCAGCAGGCTGTTGGAGGTGCCCTCCGGCGCGGGATGCGTGATCTCCGCCCCGTACTGGAAGCCGATCGGTCCCGAGCTCAACAGGAAGAAACCAAATGTGAATCCCGAGGCCAGAAGCAGCTTATAGCTGGTGGCGAAGGTCATGCCGACGAGGCCCGGAATCATGCCGATGAGCGAGATGATGATGAAGATGCGACGCCGATGGCCCAGGTCGGAGAGGATCGGGATCGCAATGGCGCCCACGATTCCCCCGACCAGCATGAGCGCCCCGAGCGTACCCGCCTGCGCAATCGTGAAGCCGCGCGGCCGGATGATGGTCTCGATCCAGGTCGAGACGCCGTTGAAGATGCCGAGACCGACGAAGAAGATGACCATGAGCAGGATGAAGTCCTTCTGCCGGAGCATTCCTTTGAGGCCGTCGAGCATCAACGCGCGCTCGTCGTGCCCGGCCGGGGTCGGCGGCCGCTCGCGAAAGAGGAGGAAGAACAGGATTGTTGCGACGACCGTCACGATGCCGAAAAAGAGAAGCATGCTCCTGATGCCATAACGGATCGTGAGCGGTGGTGTGAGTCCCATGGAGGCCAGGATGCCGACGTAGATCGCAAGCGTCCCGAGGCCGGTGGCGGTCGCCCGTTCCCTGACCGGGAACCAGCGCGCCGCGACCTTGGTGATCGACCCGAGGATGAACGGCTGACCGACGGCGAGCCCGACCTGGGAGGCGAATACGAGCGGGAAGCTGCCCGCGAACAGGCCGCGGGTCAGTGCAAACACCCCGGTCAGCGCGGCACCCAGGCCGACCGCCGTGCGCAGGCCCCAGGTGTCGATCGCCCACGCGGTCGGGATCACGATCAGGATGTAGATGACCATGAAGCTCATGGAGAGAAGACCGATCATCAGGTCCGAGGTGCCGTAGAAGTGCGCCGCCTCGATCGTGATCGGGGCGAACGTTATCCAGGATGCCTGGGACATCACGGTGATGACCATGAATGTGGCAAGGACGACCCACCGGTAGGGATAGGCACGATACTCAGACTCGGGCATGGCTCAGCATAGCGAATAGACTCGGATTCCAAAACACGGTGTCGGCCGGGATGGCGAGGGCCTGGCGGCCGCGAGTCACCCTTCGAGAGGCCGAGAGAGTGCTGCCTGCTAGCTGAGCTGCCGCTTTAGCTCTTTGCGCGGCACGCGGAGCAGGGGACGCAGGATCTGAGCGCGGCCGCCGGTCACGTTGTGGTGGTGTAGCAGGAGCACGCCGAGGGCCGCGTCCGCCCTGTAGCTGGCTTGCTTGTATGTGACCTGGATCGTCTGCCCGTTGACGTCCTGGTAGAGCGGCTGCGCCGCCGCGAGGCCGACGTAGTCGGTGCCCCCGAAGACCAGGCCGGGATTGGCCAGGTCGAACGTGTGCACCGCTCCGGCCCCCGCCAGCGAGTACTTGATCGCGGTGGCCCCGCTGGAAAGTCCAAACCACGAGGCCTTCACCGGGAGCACGAGGACGTCGGTGTTGTAAGGCGCGGTGTCGATCACCGAGGGGCTCGGCCCGTTGACCTCGGCGTAGTGGCAGTCGGTCGTGTTCACCTTGCACAGCGCGGCGGCGAAGAGGTCGCTGCCCGTGCCGAGCTCGTCCACCGTCAGCTCGTAGTCGTTCGTCCCGTCCCGGTTGACGTCGATGAGGATGTCCACCGGCGCGGCGAGGGGGTCGGACCACGAAGCGTTGGCCGCGACACCGAAGAAGAGGGAGCTGTCCGCCAGACCCTTGCCCGCCGCGAGCTGCGCCTGGTAGTCGCTTGCGACCCCGAGGTAGCGCACCGACGCCGTCGAGTCCGGGTTGATCTCCTGCAGCTCGAGTGCGCTCACGAGCGAGACGACATCCTCAGGGAACGAGGTTCCGGTCGAAACCTCCTGCCCCTGGAGGTGGAGCTGGAACGTCGCATCCGCCCCGAGCGCGAGCGAGCTCTCGGCCGTTCCCATCGCCGACGCGGGGCGCACGGCCGCGTAGAGCGGCACACGGAGCGGCTGACCGGATGGCGGCGTCAGCGTGACCCAGCCGCCCTCCTCACTCATCCACCACCGCGTGTCGGTGCCCGACGTTTCGACGAAGCTGGGATCGTGTGTGTGTTTCATGAGCGAAGTGTCGGCGAACAGCTGCACGGAGAAGGTCGCCGAGCCGCCGGCCGGCACGTTGACGCTCGAACCCCCCGGGAACGAGACCGTCACCCCGGGCACGCTCGCCACCTCGGTGTAGCCGAGGTCGTAGGCGAGCGCCGAGGACGAAGGGTTGTCGACCCTGATGCTCGCGGTGTGTGTCGCGGTTCCGAGCACCTCGAGCGCCCCGAAAGAAACGCTCACCTCGCCGGGGTTGTCAGCGCCATACGCGACGGCGGGCGCCGCAACGGCGGCGGCCACGTCCACCCTTCCCGCCCCGACCCGACCCGGCCCAACCTGCGGTGGCGTCTTGTTGGCCCCGGAGAACAGATCGTGAATAGAGGTGTTCATGGCGAGGGCCTTGAGCTGCTCCACCGACCATGTCGGGTGGAGCTGCCTGAGGAGCGCCATGGCACCCGCGACGTGGGGCGTCGCCATCGAGGTCCCGCTCAACGTCAGGGATTCTGTCCCCGTGCCCGCGTTCGCGGAGGAGATCGCGAGACCCGGCGCGGTGATGTCGGGCTTGAGCGCCAGGTCGCCCAGCCGCGGCCCGCGCGCCGAGAATTCGGACACGACATCCTCGAAGCTTCCCTTGAGGATCGAGGCAGTCACCCCGGGGCTGGGTAGCTGGCCCTTGATCACGTTGCCGTCGTTCTCGGAGATGAAGCAGGACGGGATCGTGATCACCGTTCCGGAGTTGTCGTCCGCCATGTTCACCAGCACGTCCCCGTCGCGGTTGTTTGCGATGACCACGGCGACCGCACCAGCCGCCTGCGCCTGTGAGACCTTCCAGACGAAGGTGCAGATCGAGCCGTCGGGCTTGTCGCCGCCCCGATTGATCAGCGCGATCTTCCCGCTCAGGGCCGAGCCATTGGTCAGCGCGGCGCAGCCGTCTGCCGGACTCGCCAGCACAAGGTTTCCTGTGATCCCCGCATCCGGCGCCGCCGGACCAAAAAGAGCGGCGGTGGCCTGGGCGTCGCCCGCTATCGACGTAGGCGAGGTGACGTGCACCGTGTAGCTCAGGGCCCCGGAGTCGCCGGCGGAGGCGACCGAGATCGCGCGGCTCGCCGTTCCCGGTGCGTCCGTGACGAAGAACCCGTCGCCCGAGTTGCCTGCCGCCGCCACCACCACAATCCCGGCCAGCGCGGCTCGGTCCGCGGCCACCGAATCCGGGTCGTCGGCGGTGCCGTAGTCCGCCCCCAGCGACATGTTGACGACGTCGAGATGGTCGGAGAAGTCGCCATCGTTGTTGGGGTCCATCGCCCACTCGAGAGCCGGGAGCACCAGGTCGGTTGAGCCCTCGCAGCCGAAGACGCGCAGCGAGTAGATCCGCGCGCCAGGCGCGACGCCCGGCCCGATCTTGAGCGCCCCGAATGGGGTCGTCGGACCGTAGGGCCCGGTGAACGTCAGGTTGTCCATCGTCTCGCCGTAGCCTGCGAGGATGCCGGCCACGTGCGTCCCGTGGCCGTTGCAGTCCTGCGGGTCCGGGTCCGGGTGTGGCGTGGTGGAGCCCAGGGTGCCGTTCGCGTCGTAGTCGTCCCCGGCGAAGTCGTACCCGCCCACGACCTTGGCGTTCTTCGGCCAGTTGGGGTCCACGTAATTGCCGTCCGAGCGATAGGTGCCGGATCCCCCGAAGTCCTTGTGGAGGTAGTCCACGCCGGTGTCGATCACGCCGACCTT
>DATKMD010000008.1:0-100884 GCA_035542075.1 Thermoanaerobaculaceae bacterium | reverse complement strand
CGGGTCGGCCGGGTCGCGAGACTGTTGGCTTGCTCAGCCGGAACAGCATGCGAACGATGTAAGGCCCACCTCTCATCAAGCGCCAGTCCAGTGCATTGACGGAAGCCGCGCGAACTTCGATCAAGACCTCATCGTCCTTGGGGGTGGGTTTTGCCACCTCCGTGAGCTGGAGAACATCCGGGGATCCGTCTTCAGTGTATGTGATCGCCCTCATATGTCACCCTGGGGAGTACGGCGACCGGGTCGTTCTCGTATGCAGTTCATGGCAACCTCAGCGATCACTCTTGAAACCTTGCGCCGCGCTTCGAAGGCACGCTGCGTGACCAAGCATGCTTGGGCATTCTCGATCATGGACCGAGGCAGCTTGCCGCACAAGCACTCCGGCCCACGTTCCGCCGCCACCTCCGGTCAGGCTCCGGCCGCGCAGCGCTTGCGATCTGCAATTGCTTGACGCAACAGGGCGGTAATCGCCGGGCTCTTCGTGGAGGTGACGTCGCCGAGCTTGATATGGCGGAGGTTCTTCCCGGTCCCCTCGAGCAGACCGGACGGATCGGTCAGCGAGGCGCCCTGATAGAAGCCGAGGTTTACGTGTGAGCCCAGAACCGCAACGTAGGCATAGTGCTCGGTCATTTTCTTCGGCCCAACGCCGAAGCTGGCGATCTTCTGCCTCGGCCAGACGACCTCGACAAAATCTCTGTGCAGGGAGACGATGACACGACGTAGCGATTCGCAGATGCGCCGAAGCTCCGGGGTGGTACCTACCAGAATGTCGTCGAATGTGCCGTGCGTTGGATTCATGACAGTGGTCCCTCCCGACCTGGCCGCCGCGACTCGCGCCGAGCCGCAACAGGGCCGCGATCCCCCGACTGCTGCGCTTCAGGGCCGACACCAGTTGCCGAGGCGTGACGGTGCGCTGATCCACCCTCGTCGGCGAAACGACCCCGTGCTCGCTGCCCAGGGTCTTCACCCAACTGCACCGCGCGTTGTGCAGGTGCGCCGCGATGCTCCTGACGGTGCGTGTCGGGAAACCGGGGATCGTGGCACGCCAGAGCGCAGCTGGGAGATGCTCGACCAGATGCTCGGTGACGCGACTGTTCGTGCTCCACGCGGCGAGCCGTGGGTCCTGCTCGTCAGGTGTCCGGAGCATGAAACCTCCCTCCTGTAGGCGCACCGCTGCCGAACGCCTGGCATCAGCCGTGCCGCATTGCGGCATCGGCTGCGCGCCGTTGTCAAACATGAACCCGCAGCACGTAGCTCACGCCAAGTGCACATACATACAGCCCGACCCCGAAGACGGTATGTGTCGCAAGGCTCTTCAGCCTGGCCTGCGTTGGTTTGGGTGTTCTTGACGCAGCAATGCCGAGGCCCAATGACGGCTGCATGATGAAGAAGGGGAACACTACGGTGCCAATGCCGTAAAGCAGCGCTGGCAGCAAGGTTGGTCGCCCCAGCCAGTCACCTGATGTGAGACCGACGAACACGAGCGCGAACACGCCGCCAATGGTGTAGTGGGCAATCCAGCCAACCGTGCACTCAAAGGGTTTCTGCGGCGCGGCGGCGATGCTCGCATGCCTGAAAGTGCCCGCCGGCATGTGGCAAAGCCAGCGCCCGAGCAGACAGTAGTTGAGCGATGGAATACCGAACGCACGCTTTAGGAACAGATTCCAAAGGTCCATGACCAGGCTTGCGCCGATACCGATGGCAATTGCACCGAGGACGTATTTTGCATCAACGCTCATGATCTGCCGCGCCTTCGATGGTGCTGCCTGACGCCGCCGTTCATCCGCGGGCGCGAACCTGCCCGGCGTGCAACGGCGGTCTGTAGGCGAATGACAGTCGGCTGCGACAGCATGTCAGGCGCCATCGTCGACAACCGCATCGGGATGATGATCGTGCACCAGATTAAGTTCTATGCCATGCTCCAGAAACGCCTTGCAGCCGGCAAGCAAGAGACTGAAACCGCCCATCGCATCAAGCGCTTTCGCCACCTTCTCATCGTCACTTCCAGTAAATCCAGAAGCTGTGACGCGCACGATTGTCGTGTTGTCGCCTCGTGGCGTGAACACCCATTCGACAGGGGTTGGCCACTCAATCAAGATTCGTCTGTCCCGCTCCACGGACTTGACTGCCACGTCAGCAGATACGCCGTACATGTCCCAGTGCCACGTCACGACGGAGCCTTCTGCTAGCTTGCTGCTACCTCTCGTAAACCAGAACCGGCTGGTAATGGAAGGATCCACGAATGCCTCGAACACTGTCGCCACGGGTTTGCGAATAAGCATCTCGGCACGGGCTTGGGGTGCGTTTTGTAGGCTCATGGTTTGCTCCTAGCGTTGGATTCTGGTCCTGAGGCGCCCAATGACGATTCGCGAATCGGCATCGCACGATGATGGACCCCGCGGGGACGCCGCACAAGCACGCCGACCGGCGTGCCGGCTGCAAGCGCCTGTTGCGTGGCGTCGCAGGCCGGCGCTGAAGGCTACACCTTGGCCCACCGAGCGATGGCATAGATGGCGCCGAGTACGTAGAGAAGACCGAACACCGTCTTGTTGTGCCGGGCCAGCCATTCGGGGAGGTAGATGTCGAAGTTGTCACGACGATCATCGGTGTAGCGGGCTGCAACGCGGGTGAGCGGGCACCGCATGCCGTTGACCACAAGGATCAGCACTTCGACGAACACTACGCCGATGAGGACGAGCGCCGCCTTGTGCTCCTGAAGCGCGGCACACACGGGGATCGCGAAGATGGACGCGGCGAAGAACACCCACACGGCAGTGTGAACGAGCTTGATCATGCGGAGCGCGCTGGCTTCTGACTTGATTTCCATGGCCTCAGGAGCTCTCAGCCATCGCCCACCAGACGCCGCGCTTCAGCGGCACGGCCGCCCTTGTGTGGCTCATGGGCAAAGCATACTCCCCCAACCCTGCAGACGCTTCAAACTCGGCACGCTGGCGGCTGGGTCCACTGCAAGCGCTTCTCAGGCTGCACCGAGGTTCCGCTGTGCGGCCCGCGTGACTCAGGTAGCGTCGGCTACAGGATAGGCGGCGTCGGGACCGACGACGGTGGTCCACTCGCGGACGTACCACCTCGTGACCAGGCCGTTCGTCACGTAGGGGTCTGCCTTCGCGAACGAGGCGGCGACCTCGGGCGACGAGCCCTTGAAAAACAGCATCGCACCATCCACCGGGTCGGCCAGGGCCCCGCCCAGGATGAGTTCGCCTCGTGTCACAGCTCGCCTTGCGAGTGCCAGGTGCGCGGCGCGGAACGGCGTGCGTCGCTCCGCGTAGTCAGGGACCACATCGTAGAAAAGCAGATAGTGCATTGCTGTCGAGCCTCCCGCTTTTGTGCACGAATGGTAGCGCGATTCGACTGCCCCTCACCCTGCCCTCTCCCCCGGGGAGAGGGTAGCGACCGAGGCCAGCCTTCTCCGCCGACGAGCCGGGCCGACGGGATCCTTCGTCCCCAACTCCCGGCCGGGACGGGACTCAGGATGAGGCTGCCGGAGGCAGCCTCACTTTTCGCGCATGAACGGGTAGGCGAAGTGCGTGGGCGGGGCAAACGTCTCTTTGATCGCGCGCGGGCTCGCCCAGCGGATGAGGTTCCACAGCGAGCCGGCCTTGTCGTTGGTGCCGGAGGCGCGAGCGCCGCCGAACGGCTGCTGGCCGACCACCGCGCCGGTGGGCTTGTCGTTGATGTAGAAGTTCCCCGCGGTGCCGCGAAGGCGGTCGGCAACCTTGAGGATCGCCTCACGGTCGTTCGCGAACACCGAGCCGGTGAGCCCGTACGGCGAGCCGGTGTCGCACAGCTCGAGCGCCTTGTCGAGCTCGCGATCGGGGTAAACGAACACGGTCAGGACCGGCCCGAAGATCTCCTCCTGCATCAGCTTGAACGTCGGGTTCGTGGTCAGGACAACCGTGGGTTCGATGAAGTAGCCGACCTTATCGTCGCAGCGGCCGCCGGCGATGATCTCGGCATCGGATGACTTCTTCGCGAACTCGATGTAGCTCTTGATGACGCCAAACGAGTTCTTGTCGATGACCGCGCCCATGAAGTTGGTGAAGTCCTCGACGTCGCCCATCTTGATCTCTGCGATCTGCGCCTGCAACGCCTTCTTGACCTTCAGCCACAGCGATTTCGGGATGTACGCGCGTGACGCCGCGGAGCACTTTTGGCCCTGGTACTCGAACGACCCCCGTACGAGGGCGGTCGCGAGCGCGTCCACGTCGGCGGAGGCGTGGGCGAAGACGAAGTCCTTGCCGCCGGTCTCACCGACGATTCGCGGGTACGAGCGGTACGAGGCGATATTGGCGCCGATGGTCTTCCACATCTGCTGGAACACGACCGTCGAGCCGGTGAAGTGGATACCGGCCAGCTCCGGGGAGGCCAGGATCGGGTCGCCCACCTCCCCGCCCGACCCGACAACCATGTTGATGACGCCCGGCGGAAGACCGGCTGCCATCAGGACCCGCATGATCGCGTAGGCCGAATACACCGCGGTCGAGGCGGGTTTCCACAGCACCGTGTTGCCCATCATCGCCGGGGAGGTGGGCAGGTTGCCGCCGATCGAGGTGAAGTTGAACGGCGTGACTGCGAACACGAACCCCTCGAGCGCCCGGTACTCGACGCGGTTCCACACGCCAGGCGAGGAGATCGGCTGATCCTCGTAGATCCTCTGCACGAAGGAAGGGTTGAAGCGCCAGAAGTCGATGAGCTCGCAGGCGGAGTCGATCTCGGCCTGGAAAACGGTCTTGGACTGGCCGAGCATGGTTGCGGCGTTGGCCTCGTCCCGGAACGGGCCGGCGAGCAGCTCGGCGGCCCTCAGGAAGATCGCGGCGCGGTCGTACCACGGCATGCGCGACCACGAGGCGTGGGCCTCGCGCGCGGCCACGATCGCCTTCTCGACCTCGGCCTTGCCGGCCTTGTGATACCTGGCCAGGACATGCTTATGGTCGTGGGGCACGATGCAGGCCCCGAGGTTCCCGGTACGCACCTCTTCTCCGCCGATGACGAGTGGGATCTCGATCTCTCTCGCACGCATCTCCGCGAGCTTCGCCTTGATGGAGCGCTTCTCCGGGGAGCCCGGAGCGTACGAGCGAATCGGTTCGTTGGTCGGCTGGGGTACACGGAAAACGCCGTTCATCGTTGCCTCCCGCCTGGATTGCGCCGGAGCATTGCTCAGCTCCGCCACGCCCGATCGGGGCGAGGATAGAGGGCGCACCTTTGCGGGTCAACCCTGCGGGTGTGGCGGTTACTGGCGGTTTGTGCGTATCATGCATCGATGGTCGAACCACGACAGACGGCCCTGGCGCCGGCCCGTACCACGGTGCTCGTGCTCAACTACAACGGGGGTGAGCACCTGGATGAGTGCCTCGGCTCGCTCGGTGTGCAGGACGTGTTCATCCCCGGCTGGCCCGGCCAGCCGCGTGATGCGGCGGCGCGCGACGAGGTCTGGGTCATCGACAACGCCTCCACCGACGGCTCGGTCGGGCACGTGGTCGAGCGCTTCCCGTGGGTGCGAGTGGTCGAGAGCGAGTCCAACCTGGGGTCCTCGCGGGCCTATAACCGGGCTGCCGCGATGTGCGGTTCGGAACACGTAGTCTTCCTGAACAACGACACACGCGTCGCCCCTGATTTCCTCGCCGCCCTGCACGAAGCGCGAGCTGCCCACCCGGAGGCCAAGGGATTCGCCGGCCGCATCATGAGCTGGGACGGGATGCGCATCGACTTCGCGGAGGCGGACACCTTCTTCTCCGGTCACGCTTCGCAGCGTGGCCTGGGCGAGGCCGGGGACCACCGAGAGTTCCACGAAGGCCCACTGCTTTTCGGGTGCGGTGGTGCTCTGATGTTCCACCGCGAGACGTTCATCGGGATCGGCGGTTTCGACCCGGACTACTTCTCGTTCTTGGAGGATGTGGACCTCGGCTGGCGGGCAACGCTGCTCGGCCACCCGACGTGGTTTGCCCCCAAGGCGATTGTGCGGCACAAGCGTCGCAGCGCCTGGGCCGAAGAGCCCCACGCCCTGGTGCGATATCTGACCGAGAGGAACGCCCTGTTCACGGTGTTCAAGAACTACCACGAGGAGCGAATGGGTGTCATGCTCCTCCTGTCCACCGGCCTCACCTTTCTGCGTGCCTGGGCTCGCAGCGGCTCGCTACGCAATCTCGGGCGGCCCTTTGTCAGCACCGAAGCGGCTGCCCACCTGCTCGCTCTCGCTGATCTTTCCGCCTATGTGCCGGGCCTCCGGCAAAGGAGGAAAAGGGTCCAGGGAGACCGCCGGCGTAACGACGAGGAGATCCTCCCTCTGTTCGGCGCCTTCGCGTCGCCTCCGGCGGACCTGGGCGAGGAGTATCAGACAGCCTTCCGCACCCTGATCTCCGTTGCCGGGATCGCGGACGACAAACCGGGTGGGCCGTGGCCTGCGGAGGTCAACACCGCCGCCGAGGCCGCCGCCCTGCAGCTTGCGGGGATGTGTGCCTCCACCGTTGGGAGGAGATTTCCGGCCGAGGCGTTCCTGGCTGAATCCTGGGACCCGAACTGGGAGCACCAGGTCGCGGTCGAGGAGGCCCGTGCGCTGTGCGACCTGCACGCGGCGCTCGTTCGCCTCGTCGAGGCAGGGATCGGCAGCGACTCCCTGGCTGCGCTCCGCGAAGACCTTCGGCGCATCAGGCCGGCTACGGTCGAGGCGGGCGGCGCGGCGCCCTCGGTGCGGCGATTCGGCAGTCCTCCGACCTCCGGGGCGGTGGCTACGGGAGCGCCGAGCGTAAGCGTGGTCGTCCGTACCAAGGACCGCCCCGAGTTCCTGCGGCGCGCGCTCGCAAGCGTCGCTGCCCAGGCGTATCCGCGCCTGGAGGTAGTGGTGGTGAATGACGGCGGTAAGGACCCTTCACCGGTGCTCGCTGAATTCGAGAACACACTCGAGATCTTCCTCGTCAACCACCCCGACAGCCGGGGACGCTCGGCAGCGGCACAGACCGGCCTCGAGGCCGCAACTGGCGAGCTGGTGAACTTCCTCGACGACGACGACGAGTTCCGCCTCGGTCACCTCGCAACCCTGGTCTGGGCCATCACCAGCGAAGGCGCGCGGGTAGCCTACTCCGACGTGGAGTGCCTCACCGAGGAGCCCGATGGGGCCGGCGGGTATCGTGTGACCGGGCGCAGCGTCTTCGGCGGCGACCTGGACGCCTCGCGCCTGTTCTTCGAGAACACGATCCCGATCATGGCGGTGCTCATGGACCGCAAGCTCGCCCTCGAAGCTGGCGGTTTCGACCCCGAGCTCGAGTACTTCGAGGACTGGGACCTCTTCCTGCGCCTCGCGCGCCGCACCCGTCCCTACCACTGCGCGTCGGTGACCGCGACCTACCACGTCTGCCCGCCACTGCAACAGGGCAAGGGCATGGCCGGGAACCACCGCTGGCCGTACCTCGCGCGCCTGTTCGACAAGCACCGGGATGAGGTCACCGGCAAGGACTGGGCGAGGTTCTTCGAGCGCCACGTGGAGGAAACACGAGTGAAGCTCCGGCGCGCCGAGGGCAGGTTGAGCGATCTCGAACCGCAGGCCGAAGACCTCAAGCAACGGTTGAGGAATATCGAGAACTCCAGTTTCTGGAAGGTTTACGCGACCATCCGGAGACTGCTCGGGCGCGGTTGATGGTCCCGCCCCTACCGGGGGCGCGACCGCCCTCGCCAATACGCACGGCAGACGCGCACACCCACGTATGATGCTGGCGTGCCGGACGCCCCCCACCAACCCTCCCTTTCGATCGTGATCGTCTCCTGGGAGTCGGGGGTGGATGTTGTGGAGTGCGTCCGCTCTCTGGCCGCGGCCGGGGCACCGGGACACGTCTCCCCGGAACTGATCGTCGTGGACAACGGCAGCCGTGAGCCCTCAGTGGGTCCCATCAAAGAGAACTGGCCGGGCGCCAGCGTCATCGTCAACGACTCCAATCGCGGATTCGGCCCGGCAGCCAACCAGGGCGCCGCTGCGGCGCGTGGCGATTTCGTGCTGTTCCTCAACCCCGACACGCGCGCGGTTGACGCGCCCCTCACCCAGTTGCTTGCGGCGTTTGCGAATCGTTCGGATGCAGTGGCGGTTGCCCCCCGTTTGCTCGAGAGCGATCCTTCGCCGGAGCACGGTCTTCGCGTCCCCCAGCTTCGCCGGCTCCCGACACTCGCTCACGTTGCCCGCGAGATGTTCCTCATCGACAGGGCCTTCCCCCGCAGCCGCTGGCTCGCCCGTGACCGGTACCTGGACCGGGATCAGGGGGAGCCGTTCGAGGTGGAGCAGCCTGCCGCCGCGGCACTGGCGGTGCGCCGCGAGGCCTTCCTCGGCATAGGCGGCTTCGATGAGCGTTTCGTCCCCGCCTGGTTCGAGGACGTGGACCTCTGCGCTCGTCTGCTGCGCGTGGGACCGATCCTCTACTGGCCTGCCAGTTGCTTCGTCCACCGGGGCGGGGCGGCCGCCGCTGCGCTCGGGTACGATCAATTCCTCCCGATCCACTACCGCAACGCGATTCGCTTCTGGCGCAAGCATCACGGGGTGTGGGCTGCTCTCGCCTATCGCGCGCTCGTGTGCGCGGGCATGCTTCTTCGTCTCGGCGTGCTGCCATTCTCCCCGGCGCCGGCACCCAAGCGCACCGCAGCTCGCGCCTATGCCCGGGTGCTGCGCGGCGCGGCCGGCCTGGGCTGGAACATTGACGCGAGGGCGAACGGCACCTAATTGGCTGGTCAACGGGTCGGGGTCACCGAGTGACGCCAGATGAACTCGATCCCGAGGACGACCGGGCGTGATCGTGACGCGATGACACACCAGAGCGGGGCCGGATACCCGAACGCGAGCTTCTCCCACAGCGGGAGGTGGCGAACGATCTCCCTTCCGGCCTTCAGGTTCTCGCGGTAGAGCGCCATCCCTTGGCGTTTCTGCTGGATCGCCTGCCGCAGGAACTCGCGGAAGAACCGCCGCGAGATGCCGATCACCCGGTGCCGGTTTCGTTCCCCCTCGGTGTAGCCGTCCATCAGCTTCTTCCAGTACTGGGTCCGGCTCCTGACCATCCTGATTGTGTTGCTGTAGTTGTCCTTGTAGATGCGCCACCAGAACGTGGATTCCGGCAGGTAGGTCATGGACGCCAGCGGAAAGAGCCGGAGGAACAGGTCGTCGTCCTCGTATCCCGACAGCGACTCGTCGAAACCGCCCGCTTTGAGGACCAACGCCTTCCGGACCGTTGTCAGGCCGGGCATGACGAAGACATCCCTGAAGAGGACGTCCTCGATATTCCGCTTGGGGTGTGGCAGGCCGAACCTGTAGTTTCGGTGCAGCCCCACCAGCGCTCGGCGGCTATGCTCATCGATGGTGTCTGCGTCCGAGTAGACGAGGTCAACACCCTCACCTAGCAGCGGCAAGACGCGCTCGAGTTTGTCGGGAAACCAGACATCGTCCTGGTCCAGGAAACTGACCCACTCTCCCCGGCTCAGCGCCACCCCCAGATTCCGCGAGCTCGACTGTCCCCCATTCTCCTTTCGGCAGTACCGGATCGGTATCCCGACATGGTCCGCGAGGAACCGCTTGCACATCTCCGGTGTCTCGTCCGTCGACCCGTCGTCAACGATGACCATCTCGATCCTTCGGTACGTCTGCTGGTAGATGCTCTCGAGCGCCTCGACGAGGTGCAGCGAGTTGCTCCTGCATGCGTTGTAGACGGGCACGACAACGGAGATCAGCGGCCCGGAGAGCGCCCTGGTAGCGGCGCCGGCGCCAAGGGTGGAGATGTGCGGTCGATAATCCAGTTGGACCGACCGTCCCTCGGCCAGGGTCTCGAGCGCGTGCTTCAGCTTCTTCAGAGTCGACTTGAGCGACCTCAGTGGCTTCGTGAGAGCGATCGACCACGACTGGTCGATGCGGACCAGTTGCTCCTCGAGTGCGTGGATCCGCGACTGGCTCTCCGCCAGCGTCTCCCGTTTCTGGAGGGCGAGGCCGCGAAGCCGCAGCGCAAGCTCGTTTCGCTCCTCGCCCATCTCGTTGAGTTCCGCGGCGGTCCAGATCTCCCGCCACTTGGCGTAGACGCGCTCCCGTCCCGCCCTCTGCTGCACCGAGTTCGCGCCCAGACCAACGCCGGACGCGCCCCCTGCGCGATAACACGCGCTGACCTGGTCCACGTGCACGAACTCGCCTGCGCGCGAGAGCTGAAGCCAGAAGTCCCAGTCCTCGTAGGCATCGAGCTCTTCGTCGAAGCGAAAACCGCGCTCGACCACGGATCGCCGAACGAGCGCGGCATTCACGGGGATGAAGTTCCCGCTCCGCAGCGCCACGGCGCTGAACGGCTGGCTCAGGACGTCCCCCGCCTCCTCCCCAGGCCCGATGAGCCAAACGCCAGCGTACGCGACCAGCGCTTCGGGCGCCTGCTCCAGCGCCGCCACCAAGGCCGCAAGGTGATTCGGCAGGAACCAGTCGTCTTCGTCGAGCAGGATCAGGTACGTCCCGCGAGCCTCTGCGAGCCCTAGGTTTGCAGCCTCGCTCCTCCGAAGAGGGCCCACCCGGCCCACTACCCTCAACGGAAAGGCCCCACAAGCCCCCAGGAGGCCGGAAAAGCCGGAGCCGACCGCATCGACGACGATGACTTCGATCCCCGGATAAGTCTGGGCCGCTACCGAGTCGAGCGCTTCGCGCAGCTCGTGACGCCCCATGGTTCGAACGATCACCGACACCAGCGGGGTTTCAGCGGCCGCGAGGATCTGCGCGACCTTGTTCTCGACAACTGTGCCAATGGGCACGGTGCTCAGGGGAGCTCGGGTCCGGGGAGGCTCGCCCACCGTCCCGGACACGACCGGCGTGCCTTCAGACCGGCTCCCGCTCTCGTCCATTGGCGCTTGCCCTCACCGTCGCGGCCAATGATAGCTGATTATGGGCCGGTAAGCAGGGCGTTTCAGGCTACAATGCCCGCGGAGGCGACATGGACAAGCACGAGGGTCCGCCGCAGATCAAAATCGTGGTGAGCGATCAGCAGGCGCTCGGGACGTACGCGAACTTCGCCTCCATCGTCCACAACTTCGCGGAGTTCATCATCGACTTCGGCCGCATGGTCCCCGGGCGGGAGGACGTGCAGGTCGTGGCGCGGGTCGTGATGACCCCCGTGCACGTGAAACAGCTGCTGCGCGCCCTCACCGAGAACGTGGCGATCTACGAGCGCAACTTCAGTGAGATCGCTGAAGGCCCGCAGGGCGCCCCCACCGCACGGACCATGTGAACCCGCCGTCGGCGGGGTCATCCTGAGCCCCCTCCGGCCGAGCAGGAGGGGGAGAAGGATCCCAGCGCAGCGTCTGCTCCCCCCTCCCCCGGAAGAGCGACGTTGATCTACGAGCAGGCAGTGATCCAGCCGCCGCCCAACACGCGGTCGCCCGCGTAGCACACCGCCGCCTGGCCAGGTGCGGGCGAGAGCACCGGCTCGACGAAATGCACCTCGGCGGTGCCGTCCTGTCCCAGCTTCACGGTAGCAGCGGCCGGCTCGTGCCGCGACCGTACCTGAACCTCGGCCTCGATCACGCCAGCGCCTCGCGGCGCGAGCCAGTTGACCTCCCGGAGGAGCAGCTTCCGACGCGACGCCTGCGCGTCGGTTCCGACCACCACCCGGTTCGACTCGGGCAGGATCTGGAGGACGTACAGCCGCCGACCGTCGGCCACCCCGAGGCCACGGCGCTGGCCGACCGTGAACCGGTGGAATCCTCCATGGCGTCCCAAGACACGGCCGTTGACGTCCACGACATCTCCCTCACCCGGGAGCCGCTCGGGCGCGATCGCCTCGAGGACCTGGACGTACGACCTGCCAGGCGGCACGAAACAGATTTCCTGGCTCTCCTCCCTGGCCGCGTTGGGAAGCGCGAAATCCGCAGCGAGCGCGCGCACTTCGGACTTGGTCAGCGTGCCAATCGGGAGGCGCACATGCTCGAGCTGCCAAGGCTCGAGGGCGAAGAGAAAGTACGACTGGTCCTTGCCGCGGTCGAGGCCCCGCCGAAGGACGAACGATTCTCCCTCACGGGCAACCCTCGCGTAGTGGCCCGTCGCCACGGTTTCCGCTCCCATCCGGAGGGCTGCCTCAAGGAGCTCGCCGAACTTGATGGCCGAGTTGCAGTGCGCGCACGGCAGCGGGGTCTCTCCCGCGAGGTACGAGTGCGCGAACGGTTCGATCACGGCCCGCCGGAAGGTCGAGCCCATCTCCAACACTTCGTGGCCGATGCCCAGCCGGAGGCAGACCGTGCGGGCCGTCTCGACGTCTTCCTGGGAGCAGCAGCGCGAGACGCCAAGGCCGCTCCCCGCGAGGTCGGCAAGGCGGAGCGTCACGCCGATGACGTCGTATCCCTCACGGGCGAGCAGCGCGGCCGCGACGGCGGAGTCCACGCCGCCCGACATCGCCACGACCACACGTTCCTTCAAGGTTGGTGCCGACCCCTCACCCGTCCACGGAGGCGTCGTGCATGTCGGTCACGATGAACATGAGCGTCGTCGTTCCCAGGCTGAACTCCTGGTTGCTGAAGATGGCGGCTTTCTGGACGCGCACCCCATCCACGTAGCTCCCGTTGGTCGACCCGAGATCGATCAGCGTCGCCTCGTCGCCCCGTATCTCCAGCATGGCGTGCCGGCGGGAAACCTCGCTGTCCTGAAGCTGGACGTCGCTCTCAGTACCGCGGCCAAGCACGGTCCGCGGCTTGCCCACCGTATATATCTGCCCGGCGTTGGCGCCCATGATGACCGCCAGCGAGTAGCGCTTGTGCGCGGCAAGCGGCGCGAGCTCGGCCAGGCCCGACTCCTCCTCGAGGGCGACAAACTTGCCGCCCGCCTTGTCCTGACCCGTCTTCTCCGTCCCTTGAGCCGGAACCACTGCGGTCGGCGAGGCATCGGCTCCCGCCAGCAGCGGTTTGGTGACCTCGAACACAGTGCTGCACTTGGTGCACCTGAGCTTCTTGCTCCCGCTCTCGCCAAAGCGGGACTCCTCGTACTGATACTTGGCCTTGCAACTCGGGCAGCTCACGATCATCGCGCACCCCTTCGGCTGCGGCACCCCGCACGTCCGAGTGCCCCCGCGAGACCGGGCACTTCGTCTCCTCCCCTGGCCCGGCTCACAGACACCTCCAGTGTACGCTCGGGAACCCTCCGGCAAAAGCCTCCACCCCCGCATCCGTCGGGTCCCGCCTCGTCTCTCAAATGGATGCGCCCACTTGGGAAAGGCTGCGGTGCCACCGGACGCTTCCGCCGGGAACGCGCTGGGCCAGGGGTCGGAAAGCGGGCCCGTGCCCGTGCTACGATTCAGGCGTGAGCGCAACCGCAAGGGGAAAGGGAGCCTCCGCCCGGGCCGTCGGCGCCACCGCCGGCCCGGAGGCCCCCGCCCAGGGCAGCCAGGTCCTGCACATCCCGGCCAGCGAGTCCGCGGAGCGGGCGGTGCTCGGAGCCGTGCTCGCGGATGCCAACTGCTTCTATCGCGTGGTGGATACGGTCGGCCCCGACGACTTCTACGCCGACACCCACCGCACGATCTTCGAAGCCTTCATGCGCCTCGCTGCCGACAACCGGGACATCGACCTCCTCACCGCCACCGACCAGCTCGAGCGCAGCGGGTCGCTGGACGCAGCGGGAGGCGTGGCGTACGTCGCGGGGCTCGCCGAGGGGCTGCCCGACCCCGCCAACGTCGAGCACTACGCGGCGATCGTGCGCGAGCGCTCCGTCAAGCGACAGCTGCTCAAGATCTCCCAGGAGCTGATGGCCACGTGCGCCCGCGAGGAGGGCGAGGCCATGGACGCGCTCGACGCCGCCGAGTCGCAGATCCTCGCCATCGCCGAGCGCGCGATGCGCGGCGGCCTGCGCCAGGTCGGCAAGCTGGTCCACGACGAGGTCGGCCACATCGAGCGGGTCTCGAAGTCCGCCGCCCCCTATACCGGAATCGAGACCGGCTACTACCGTCTGGACGAGCTCACCTCGGGGCTCCAGAAACAGGACCTCATCATTCTCGCGGCTCGGCCCGGCGTCGGTAAAACCGCCCTGGCGCTCAACATCGCGTCCCACTGTGCAATCCGCCACAACCTCCGGGTCGCGGTGTTCTCCCTGGAGATGTCCGCCGTTGCGCTCACCCGCCGCCTGCTGGCGGCAGAAGCCCGCATCAACCTCAAGCGGTTGACCCGCGGGCTGCTCTCCAAGACCGCGGACACGCACCAGGAGGCCTCCGACTGGCAGCGTCTCGCCGAGGCCGCGGATCGCCTGGCCGACGCCCCTCTCTGGGTGGACGACACAGCCGGCATTTCTGTGCTGGAGCTGCGCGGCAAGTGCCGCCGGATGATGATGGAGCACGGGCTCGACCTCGTCGTCGTGGACTACCTCCAGCTCATGTCGTCCGGGATCAAGGCCGAGAACCGCACGCAGGAGGTCTCGGCCATCACCCGCGGGCTGAAGGCCGTTGCGAAACAGCTGAACGTCCCGCTCCTCGTGCTCTCGCAGCTCTCGCGCAACCCCGAGCGGCGGGGCGACCAGCGCCCCCAGCTCTCCGACCTCCGCGAGTCGGGTTCCATCGAGCAGGACGCCGACGTCGTGGTCTTCATCAATCGCAAGAACCGCGCCCTCCAAGCCGCCGCCGGCGAAGAGGAGGAAGAGGACTGGCGTCTGGCGGACATCATCATCGCCAAGCAGCGCAACGGCCCGACGGACATGTTCAGGTTGCTCTTCCTGGAGGAATTCACGCGCTTCGAGAACCCGGAGTTCTCGACCTATGAGCGCTGAGCCCGCCGCAATCGGTCGCGCCGGTGTCTTCCTCGAGCGGCTCGGCACCAAAGGTCTGCACGCCTTCGAAGAGGTGGGCCGGTTCTTTTACGTCGCCAACGCGACCATCTACTGGATGTTCCGGAGACCCTTCGACGGCAAGGAGTGGGTGCGCCAGATGGTGCGGGTGGGGGTGGACTCCATCCCGGTGGTCGGACTCACCGCGATGTTCACCGGCATGGTGATGGCCCTCCAGACCTACCGCGGTTTCGAGCGCTTCCACGCGGAGGGGTACGTCGCGTCCGTGGTCTCGCTCTCGTTGACCCGTGAACTGGCGCCGGTTCTGGCCGCGCTGATGATCGCCGGCCGCATCGGGTCCTCACTGGCGGCCGAGATCGGCACGATGCGAGTGACCGAGCAGATCGACGCCCTCTACGCGATGGCCACCGAGCCGATCCAGTACCTCGTGGTGCCCCGCGTGGGTGCCACCACTCTGATGCTTCCTCCCCTGGTTGCGCTCGCCAACGGCCTCGGCATCTTCGGGGGCTACTCGATCGCCGTCGGCTTGCTGGGCGCAAACCCCGTCATGTACTGGGACAAGACCTTCCAGTACCTGGACCTCAACGACGTGTTCTCGGGGCTCATCAAGGCAGGGGTCTTCGGGCTCATTCTGTCCGTCACCGGGTGTTCAAAGGGCTTTTTCACGACAGGTGGCGCGGAGGGAGTCGGGAGGTCCACGACAAGCGCCGTGGTGATGGCTTCCCTGGTGATCCTGGTCTCGGACTTCTTCCTCACGAAGATCCTGTTTTGAGGCCGCGACGGTGACGAACACACGCTCCGGTGGCAAAGAGTCGGCAATACAGCCCGGCCCGCCCCTCATCGTCGTGATCGATCTCTGGAAGAGCTTCGCAGGCCGACCGGTCCTCCGCGGTGTCAGTCTGGAGGTGACGCGCGGCGAGTCGCTCGTGATCGTGGGAGGCTCGGGCGCCGGCAAGACCGTCCTGCTGAAGCACATCATAGGGCTGATGGCACCGGACCGCGGGCACGTCATCGTGGACGGCGAGGACATCACGCGGGCGGATTCAGCCAGATGTCTGGAGATCCGCCGCAGGTTCGGCATGTCGTTCCAGGAGGGGGCTCTGTTCGACTCGATGAGCGTTTTCGAGAATATCGCCTTTCCCCTGCGGCGGAACACCAACATGGCGGAAGCGGAGGTCGCCGCCCGCGTACGGGAATGCCTCGCCCTCGTGCACCTCGAGGGCGTCGAGAACAAGGCGACCAACGAGCTCTCCGGGGGTATGCGGCGCCGGGTTGGGTTCGCGAGGGCAATCGCCCTGCAGCCCGAGATCCTCCTGTTCGACGAGCCCACCACGGGACTCGACCCGATCACCGCCGCCGTCGTGGACAGCGTGATCGTCGAGATGCGCGAGACCCTGGGCGTCACCATGGTGACGATCACCCACGACATGAAGTCGGCGTTCCGCGTTGCGGACCGGATCGCGATGCTGCGCGCAGGCGAGATCGTCGCCGAGGCCAGCCCGGAGGTCTTCCGTTCCCTCCCCGACCCGTACATCCGAAAGTTCCTGGCCGGGGAGCCGCTGGAGGAGGATGTCGCATGAGCAATACCGCCCGAGTGGGCCTTTTCATGCTCGTCGCTCTGATTGTCCTCGGGATCTTCATCGTGAAGATCGAGGAGATCCCGATCGGGACGAAAGGCGGCCGCGTCAGCGTCAAGGCGATCTTCCCCTCGGTGGCGGGGCTTGACGAGAAGAGCCCGGTGAGGGTCGCCGGCGTCCGCGTCGGCATCGTGGAGTCCATCGCGCTGCAGGGCGACCGTGCGCTGGTCACGCTTGCGCTCGACCCGAGTGTCGTGCTCCACGAGGGCGCAACGGCCGAAGTGACCAGCCTCGGCATGCTGGGCGACAAGTACATCGAGCTCTACCCCGGCAAGCTCTCCGGTCCCCGCCTCCCCCGCGACACCGTGCTGACGGGGACCAGCCCGGTGGCTTTCGACGAGCTGATGAAGAACCTGAACGACATCGGCGGCGACGTCAAGAGCATCACGGCGTCGCTGCGGCAGTCGCTCGGCGGACCGGCGGGCCAGAAGCGCCTCGACGAGATCATCGAGAACATCCGCCAGCTCTCGGCCGACCTGAAGGGGGCCGTGGAGGCCAACCGCAAGAGCGTGGACGCGACCGTCGGGAACTTCCGGGAGTTCTCGGAGACCCTCAAGACCGAACTGCCGAAGATAGCGGAGAAGATCAACCGTCTCGCCGACAACGTGGACAGCGTGGTCGCGGCCAACCGCGAGAACGTGACCGAGTCGATCGCCAACATCAAGGAGATCTCCGCGAAGCTGCGCACATCGGCCGACAACCTGAACGAGATCTCGGGCAAGATCGCACGTGGTGAGGGAAGCATCGGGAAGCTCGTGAATGACAAGACCACCGTCGACAACCTCAACGCCGCCCTCAAGTCTGCCGAGGGGGGCATGGAGAGTCTCAAGAACACGCTCGGCAGGACCGAGCGCTGGCGCCTCAACATCAACATACGAAGCGAGGCGCTGCCACAACTCTCCGGACATGAAAACTCCCGCAGCACAATCGGGTTCGACCTGGCGACGAGCCCCCAGCGGTTCTTCCGCCTGGAGTTCGTGGACTCCCCGTTCCCGCGGGTCTACACCTCGACGGAGACCCGCACGACGCTGTACCCCGACGGCCATACCGAGACGACCTCCCAGGCGATCGTGAAGACCTCGAGCACGTACTCGGTCAACTTCCAGGTCGGCTACAACTACAGCAACACGGTGCTGCGGGCCGGCCTGTTCGAGTCCACCGGCGGCATCGGGATCGATCAGACGCTCGCGAAGAGGAAGCTCCTGCTGACGCTCGAGGCCTACGACTGGACTCGGGAGGTCAAGCCCCCGCACCTCCGCTTCGAGGGCCGCTGGTACTTCAACAAGAATCTGTTCGCGTTCGGGGGTTGGGACGACCCCATCTGGTCGCAGCGTTCGTCCTACCTGCTCGGTGCGGGCATCACCTGGGGAGACGAGGACGTTAAGTACCTGCTCGGCACGGCGGCAGCGGCCGCCCCGAGGTAGGGATGGTGCGCGAGGGCGCGACCTTCGAGTGCACCGCCTGCGGCCAGCGCTCGCAGAAGTGGCTCGGCCGCTGCCCGTCGTGCGGAGGCTGGAACACGCTCGAGGAACTCCCGGTCGAGCTGCGCACGACGAGCAAAGGTAGAACCGAGGTCCCTGCTCCGGTTCCGCTCTCTGCTGCCGAGCTCAAGGACGCGCCGCGGGTTCTTACCGGGATCGCGGGTCTCGACCGCGTGCTGGGAGGAGGCCTGGTGCCCGGCAGCGTCGTCCTGCTGGCCGGCGAGCCCGGCGTGGGGAAGTCCACCCTGCTCCTCCAGGCGGCGGCGCGGCGCCCTGAGCTCGGGCCGGTACTTTACGTGAGCGCCGAGGAGTCGGCTCGCCAGGTGGCCCTGAGGGCGCAGAGGCTGGGCTGCTCGAGCGACCACGTTCTGCTGCTGGCGGAACCGGGCGTCGAGTCCGTGGTGGCTGCCGCACGCCGGTTGAAGCCGGCCCTCGTGGTGGTGGACTCCGTGCAAACCATGTACTCGGAGAGGGTGCCCGCGGTTCCCGGCAGCGTCAGCCAGGTGCGGGAGGTGGCGACCAACCTACTGGAGCTCGCCAAGCGCGACGGGCCGCCCGTGGTGCTGGTCGGGCATGTCACCAAGGAGGGCCTGGTGGCCGGGCCCAAGGCCCTGGAGCACCTGGTGGATGCCGTGCTGGAGTTCTCCGGCGCCAGCGGTCACCCTCATCGCATCCTGCGCTCGACAAAGAACCGGTTCGGCCCGGCGCTCGAACTGGCCCTCTTCGCAATGAGCGACACCGGGCTCGAGGAGATCGCAAGCCCCTCGGCGGTACTGCTGGCGGACCGTCGTGCTGGGTCGCCCGGCTCGGCGGTCGCGGTCGTGCTCGAAGGGACCACTCCCCTCCTCGTCGAGGTCCAGGCCCTGGTTTCCCGCTCGCCTCTCGCCAATCCGAGACGCGTGGCGCAGGGCGTGGACGCGGGCCGCCTCGCCCTGCTGCTCGCGGTCATCGAGAAGCGGGCCGGCGGAAGGCTGGCCGACCGCGACGTCTTCGTCAATCTAGTCGGCGGCGTCAGCGTGGAGGAGCCGGCCCTCGACGTCGCGGTGGCGGCGGCCGTGATCTCCTCGGGTGCGGACCGGCCCCTGCCCGCCGATCTGGCGTTCTTCGGAGAGGTGGGCCTCCTGGGCGAGATCCGGGCGGTGAGCCGGCCCGTCGAACGCCTGCGGGAAGCCAGGGCGCTCGGGTTCGCGCGCTGCGCCGTGCCGGCGTCCACGAAGGCACCCGTCGAAACAGGGGTCGAGCTTCTTCCCCTGACCGACGTGCAGGAGCTGGGCAGGCTCCTCCAGGCGCTGGACCGCTGAGGGCACGATGGGCGCGGCCGGCACCGACCTCGACAGGGCCCTCGTGAGGGTGCTCAACGACCTCGAGGCCCTCCGCCGCTCCCTCCGTCTCTACCCGGCGTCTCACCCTGCCCTCAAGCCCGCCCGCGAGCGGATCCGCGCGACGGTGCAGGCCCTGGGTGGCGAGGGGAAGGAAGCAGTGCTGTCGTTCGGCCCCGATCAGCTCTTCTGGAACGGGGAGAAGGTCTCGCTGCCCCCGGCGGCTCCTGCCGCCAGGCTGGTGGGGCTGCTGTTCCACCTGGGCCTTGCGGCCCTGCGGCTGCGCTTCCCGGAGGCGTCCGATGGCCTCTCCGACCTGGTGGGCCGGATCGCAACGCTGCACGAGCCTCCCCAGGAGGAGGAGCGCGCGTCCCTGTTGGCGGGGGCCGGCTCGCTCACCGGGGTCGAACTCGTCCCGCTCGACCTCTCCGGCGTGCAGCTCGTGTCCCCCGATGCCCCGCCTCGGCCGCCCGGGTCGCGACCCGTGTGGGCGGAGCTCGCCGGGCGTCTGGCGCGGGACGGAGCCCTTCCCATCGTCGGGAAGATTCACGAAGGGGAACTGACGCCTGGCATGGTCCTGGACCTGCTCCCCGCCGTTACCGACCCCGAGACACTGTTCGACCGGCTCTTCGCCCAGCTCGGTGAGATCGTCCGGGCCGGCCCCGATTCCAGTCGTGAGATGACATTGGCCCAGACCCGCGAGTTTCTCACTGAGCTGGTTGGTCTCCTGGATCCCGAGCGGCAGAAACTCGCGGTGGCGGTCGCTCTCCGTCACCTGCCTGTGGTGGGAGAACGGGATCTCTGGGTCGCGGCCGAGCTCTTCCTCGATGCGGTCGAGCTGATGCTGGCCCGGCAACTCCCGATTCCCGACGTCGTGCAGCGGGCACTCCACCGCATGGCCGCGCCGATCGCCGACGAGAACCCGGACATGCCGCAGGAGGTGGGGGCTCGCGCGCGCCGCCTGCTCGCCGAGCTCCCGCTCGCGCAGGACTCCGACGCGCTGCAGACAGCGGCCGCCCGGGCGCAGCTCCCGACCGGGTGGGAAGGGTCCGCATGGGTCCGCGAGTCGCTGAGCGAGCTCGGTGAGGAGCAGGTCAGGCTCCATCTGGTCCGCCTGCTCCAGGAGGTCATCACCCTCTGGCCCGGGGAGCTCGTAGCCAAGCGCGCCGCATTGCGCCTCGCCGAGGAGATGGCTGCCGCGCTCGAGGTCGGGGACATCGCCACGGCGGCGAGACTGGCTCCCCTCCTCGCTGCCACCTCGGATGCCGAGGCCCGCCGGGTGGCGAGCGAAACCGGCGTGCCCGCGGCGATCCGCGCGTTCAAGGCCTACGATCGCAGTCACCACGCCGACCTGAGCGCGGTGCTCGTCGCCCTCGGGGAGAGCGCCCTGCCGGCGGTCCTCGACGCTCTCGCAGACGAGGAGAGCCTGGCGGTCCGAAAGCGCCTCCTCGAAGTCGTCGCCCGCCAGGGTGAGCTGGCGTTCCCTTACCTCATTCCCCTGCTCGACGACCCGCGCTGGTTCGTGGTGCGGAACGCAGCGTTTCTCCTGCGGCGGCTCGGCCACCCCGATGCTCCGCGCCTGCTCAAGTCCAGGCTGGCTCGCTCCCAGCCGAAGGTGGTGGCGGAGATCCTCAAGGCGCTGGTCGAGCTGCGGGACCCCGATTGGTACCCTCTCATGCTGCAGAGCCTCGACTCCCCGGACGAGGAACGCCGCCGGGTGGCGCTCGACGTCGCCTCCCGGATCCGCCACCCTGACGTGGTGAACGCCCTCCTCGAGAGGCTCTCCGCCCGGATCGGCGGGCGGCTGCGGGAGCCGTTCAGCGTCGATCTGATCCGGGCACTCGGAAGGCTGCGTGATCCGGCCGCGCTGCCGGCACTCCGCGAGGTGCTGGCGATGCGACAGTGGCGATTCTCGTTTTCCCTGGGACCGGCGCGCCGTGAGGCGGCCGCCGCGGTCGCCATGCTCGAGGGCCCGGAGGCCCGCGCTCTGGCGCTCGAGTTGGGGCGCAGCCGTGACCGGGCGGTGGCGGAGGGTGTGCGGATGGCAAGGCAGACCGCTCGCGAGCCCGAGGAGGAGGAGTGAGCCCGCAGGCGGACTGGGGAGCGCTGGTTCAGGCCACTATTGCCGAGCTGGCGGCTGGGACCACCACCGTCGGGCTCTACGGGAGCGCGCATCCGCACGCCGCGCAGGCGCTCGGCAAGCTCACCTCTCTGCTGGGGGAACTGCTCGCTGGCGAGGAGGAGCTGGCGTTCGTGCTGCTCGGGGAAGAGCTCTTCGTCCAGGGCCGGCCTTTCACGCGAATCTCGCGCCAGGCGCCCGCGCTGATCCGGCGGCTCAGGCGACGGGGGGTCGAACACGTCACTTTCCGGCGGGGAGTGACGGCGGAGGAGTTGCGGTCTTTCCTCGAGGAGCTCGCCGCGGGCGAGGATGCGCCCGTGAGCGCGTACCCGAACATCCAGGTCGGCAGAGTCGAGCTCTCCGAGAGTGAGCTGGGGGGCCCGGACGCGAAGGAGGGGGGCCGGAGGGGGCGCCGTCTGCCAACCGTCAGGGACAGGGTGTCGTTGGTCCAGGAGTGTTTTGAGGACGTCATGGCAGGGCGACAGCTAGCAGTGGGGGATCTCGAGAGGGTCACCCGCTCGCTGGGCGAGGCGCTGGCAAGCGACCCTGACCCGGTCCGCCACCTGGCACCGTGGGAGGGCGTGGAGCGGTGGTTCGCGGTGCATGCCCACAACGTGGCCGCCGTGACCATGGGTCTCGCCCGCCTCGCCAACGTCGGGACCACCGCCTGCCGCGACCTGGGTCTCGCCGCACTCGTGCACGACATCGGCAAGCTCTCCCACCCCCGCGAATTGCAGGCCAGGGAGACGGAGCTCGCGGGAGACGAGATCGAGTTGCTCCTCGACCACCCGAAGGTGGGGCTCGAGACCCTGCTCGCGAGCGGACAGCTACCTCCCGTGGCCCTCATCGTGGTCGCCGAGCATCACCTCAACTTCAACGGCACCGGCTACCCCCGCCTGGGCCGCCCTCGACGTCCGCACCCCGCGGCCAGGATCGTCACGGTTGCCGACACCTTCGACGTCCTCTTCACGGCCCGGGGAGCCAGGGGGTTGACCACGCGCGAGAGCACCGTGGCGTGGCTGACCGATCGACAGGGCTCCATGCTAGACCCCGGCTGGAGCTCTGCCCTCTGCGAGATCCTCCAGCCCCCGCCGGCCGCTCAGCCGCCCGGGTAGTAGCCCGAGATCGTCCTGACCTCGACCTTCGGGCGACTCACCTTCACCGCAACCTTGCGGAAGATGTCCGGCGCCGTCTCCGAAGTCGACGTGTAGGCCAGGAGGTACTGACTGCGAAGCTCGCGGTTGATACGTTCGTAGACCGGCTCCAGGCTGGCGCCACGGGCGAGGAAGAACGAGTCACCTCCCAACGTCCGCGCCAGCCGCGTGAGGTGCGAGCGGATCCCCACCTTCGTGATCGGGAGGTCGATCCCGACCGTGTAGATCGTCACCCCGCTCCGTCGGGCGTAGTCGAGCGTCTTCTCGAAATCCATCCGGGACGCGTTGTCGTCGCCGTCCGTCAAGATGATCATCGCCTTGCGCCCGCGCACGCCGGAGAATTGGAACAGCCCGTATACCGTGGCATCGTAGAGAGCGGTCTCGCCGTCCGCCCGCAGCGAGATCATCGCCCGCTCGAGCGCGCCGAAGTCCGCACTGAAACCCTCGAGCATCGTGGCGCGGTCGTTGAACGCTTCAACGAACGCGCGGTCGCGGGGGCGGAGTAGGTTACGCAGGAACCCCACGACGACTCGCTGGACCTCGGGCAGCGTCTTTTCCATCGAGCCCGAGGAGTCGAGCACGAGCCCCAGCCGGATCGGGAGGTCCTGCTGGCGCGCGAAGAACGAGACCGTCTGCTTCACCCCGTCCTCGCTCACCTCGAACTCGCCCTGCTTCAGCCCCTCGACGGGCTTCCCCCCGCTATCGAGCACCGTCACCGGAAGCTCGACGGTGGTCACCTGGATGCCGGTGAGGTACTGCGGAGCATTGACGAACTGAACATCCTCCGCCTGCCTCTCGTCATCCAGCACCGCGAGCGCGCGCAGGTAACCGATCGAGCCGTCGTCCTTGACCGGCAGCCAGGCCTCGAAGGGAGGCGTGTATAGCGTCTGCATCAGCATCTCGTTCCAGTAGAGCTCGAGCCGGGAGAGCTTGTGGTCGGGGGGCACGTTGACGGTGACCGACACGTGAACCTTGCCACCCTTGCGATCCCCCGGGCCGACCGGTTGCTGCCTCACCAGGAACCGCTCTCTCCCGACGTTGATGTCCAGCTGCCGGCGGTCCAGCTCCTGGTCCTTGCCGTCCAGTGCCACCGCGACGATCGAGGCCAGCCGCGGAAGTGGGCCGAGGTCGAGCTCCACCTCGAAGGGCGGCCGGTTCTTCGTCAGGACCGCGCGGCCGTCCAGGAGAAACTGCACCTTGGTCACCTTCGGTCCCACGAGCGCCGTGAACCTCTGGACACCCGTGACGCCCTCCCCCTCGGGCCCCTGCAGGGAAAGAGTCGGTTCCTGTGCCTGGGCTACTCGTTTGATCGCGTCCTCGGCTTTGAGGTCGGGAGTGGCCTCGGGCCCCAGCTCCGGAACAGGAACCTCGAAATCCAGCTCGCGCATCGCCGCGTGCTTCGAGTTCGTGTCCTGCACCTTCAGCCGCAGGTGGTACTTGCCGGGGCGCAGCTCCCTCTCGATCAGCACCGGGAAATCGCCTGCACCGGACGTCGGAAACGTGAAGGCGTACCTGAAGCGGTCCGTCATCACCGTGTCGCGCGACACCTCGCCGGTGACGTCAAGCTGAACCACCTCGACGTCCCCGACCTTGCTCGTCCCCAGGCCTGCGCGCGGGATTCCCGCCGAGAACGTCACGGACACCTTGCTGCCACGGCGGCCGCCGATCGCCGTCGCCACCTGCAGGTCGAGCGCGGTGGCGTCCTTGGGTAGAAGAGTCGAGAACTGCAGGAAGCGCGCGGCGGCCGATTCCTGGTTTCCGGTGTCGGGCGGACTCGCGTGCTCCAGTGCCATCTTGGTTCGCGTGTCCTTCAGCCAGTACTCGGCCATGTCGAGCGCCCGCAGGATGTCCTGGTCGCCGCACCTCATCTCGGGCCGCATCACCTGCGACTGGGACATGACGGGATCGCGCGCCCAGGCCTGGAGCTCGCTCCAGCCCGTCGGGTTGTAGAGTGCGGCGCGTCCGTCGTTGATGGGGTCCCACAGCCGGTACCGGCCGAGGCCGTACGGCTTGAAGAAGAGAATCACGACGTTGTCGCCGATGCCCTCGAGCCTGGACCAGACCCAGAACTCGAGCGGCCAGAAGATGCTGTCGCATTCGATCGGCTTCCTGATTTCCGGCTGGCCGTGGAGCAGCAGCACCCGGGCCCGGTCCTCCTTGGTGTTCCCGAAATCGGTCCGGCAGTCGTCGAGACGCTCCTGGTAATCGCGGCGGAACGTCGGACCCGTCATGCCCCTCTCGTGGGCCCACAGGTCCCACAGTCGGTCGGCGAACGCCTGGCGCTCGGCTTCCGTTTCGAGCGCGAGGAACGCCTTCCGCTCCTCCATGCTGATGATCGGGTACACCTCGTCCTCGAGCCAGGTCTTCCACGCTGCGGGCAGCTGCGCCGGCTTGACGGCCCAGGCGGGCGCCGCCATCGCCACGGCAAGCAGCCCAAACATCAGCAGATCACGAACCCTCGGTCTCATCGTTTGCTTTACGCTTCGGCCGGGGGCGGCGTTGCAAGCTGAAGGTACGCCTGCCATGCCCTCCCTCTGCCCTGTGCCAACACCTTGAGGTCCGACCCCATGCCCGAGGGCAACAGCAGCCGTTTGGCGGACGAGAGCTCCGCCCACTCCTCGGGTGACAGGGGTTCGCCCCGAGCCACGGCGGGGGGGAGGAACGAGAGCGCCCCGTGAAGCGTGAGGAAAGCACCCAACGGCCTGATCACGCCGTGCTCCCAACCGGTGTCGGAGGCGGCGTTCTCCAGGTCGTCGAAGTTGACGTGCGCCGTGATATCGATTTCGCCCGGGTCGGCCAGCACGTCCTCGACCAGGGCGTGCGCGCGATAGCCCACCAGCGAGCCTCGCCGCCGCGCACGCGGCTCGTACAGTTTCCGACTTATGTGACCGTAGTCCACCACGAAGGCGACGGCGTCGGGCCCGCACCACGCCAGGTGCTCCGCGTGGATCGCGCGCGCGCGCGGCCTGATCTCCGCAACCTGACCTTCCTCCAGGGTGAGACCGTGCTCCGCCAGGTAGCGCAGGACGTCGGACGTGCTGGGTTCCCCGGTCGCCCAGCGCAACCCCCCTTTGCCGTCGGGCTCGACGTAGTACTCCGCCAGGGTGTATCCGAGCTTCTGTCCCAGCACAGTTACCCGGTGCGCGGGCAGGGCGTCGTACAGCTCGCAGGCGAAGAGGACCACAGGCCCGGCAGGCCAGCTCGCCTCGGAGAGTCGCGACGCCAGCTCCACCCCCGGGCAGCGCTTGGCGATCCGCTTGCGTGCCCACTCCCCTGTCTCGACTGCGAGCGTTCGGCGCAGCACCTCGGGTCGGGCGTCACCGAGGTGTTCGATGAGCCCGGCAAGCAGCACGCCTTCTCCCGCGCCGAGTTCCACGAAGGTGACAGGCTCACCGAGGGCCCCGGCGAGCTGGCGGACGATCTCGGCGAGGCTCCGGCCGAAGATCGGCGAGGCGGTCGGGGCAGTCAGGAAGTCGCCCGAACGTCCCACCGGTCCGCTCCCGGTTCGGCGCCGCGTGTAGTAGCCCGCGCTCGGGTGGTACAGGGCAAGGTCCATGAACTCCGCGAAGCTCACCCTCCCCCGGCGCGCCACCTCGGCGACGATCGCGTTCACCGTCGCTAGCCTAGCACCACCGAGGGGATACGCGCGTGCAGATCCCGGGCAATCGAGGAGTCGCTCTCGTCGTGGCTCCGAACTGTGATGAGCGTGGGCACCTTGATTGTCGCGAGCCGGTCCGCGTGCTCAGCATCGTCTCAATGCGGCCCCTTCAGGTCGGCTGCGGCCGCGTGGATCCTCTCCCAAGCCCTGACGACATGTCTCTCCTCGGTGCTGGTCTGTCCCACGCACAGCCTGAGGGTGAAGCGGTCCTCCAGCGTCGTGTGTGTCAGGTAGAGATCGCCGCTCGCGTTCAGACGATCCAGGAGTGCGCGGTTGAATTCGTCGCCGTCCCGGTGCCTGAAGCACACCAAGTTGAGCGGCGGCTCGACGGCCAGCTCGAAGTCGTTCGAGTCCCGAACCCAACCCGCAAATGCCTGGGCCAGGGCGATGTGTCTCCGCACGTGGTGCTGGAGGCCGGCTACGCCGTACGACCGGATCACGAACCAGAGCTTCAGCGATCTGAACCTCCTCCCGAGCTGGATGTGCCAGTCACGGTAGTCGATGACGGCCCCCGATTCGGTGGCCTTGTTCTTGAGGTACTCGGGAAGGATCGAGAGGGTCCTGATGAGCGCCGCCCGGTCGGCCACGTAGAAGCAGTCACAGTCGAAGTTGGTGAACATCCACTTGTGCGGGTTGACACAGAGGCTGTCCGCGAGCTCGACCCCGTTCAGGATGTGCCGGAACTCGGGGCAGATCGCTGCCGTCCCCGACATCGCCGCGTCCACGTGCAGCCACAGCCGATTCTCCCTGCAGATCCTCCCGATTTCGGGAACTGGGTCGATGGCGTTGGAGGACGTGGTCCCGACCGTGGCGCACACGAAACACGGCACGAGCCCGGCCCGCCTGTCCTCCCCGATCTGTCTCGCGAGGGTCTCCGGACGCATGGCGAACGTGCCATCGACCTCGATCTGGCGGAGGTTTGCCCGGCCCAACCCGGCGATCTTGACCCCCTTCTCGACCGACGAGTGGGTCTGGGTGGAGGCGTATGCGACCAGGCGCCCGTCGTAGCCGCGCTCGTTGCTCCCGTACCCCGTGGCTCTCTCGCGAGCCGCCAGGAGGGCGCACAGGGAGGCGCTGGAGGCGGTGTCCTGGATGACGCCGCCGCCGCGTCCGGCGGACGTGAATGCGGCCGGAAGCCCGAGCATCTCCGCCAGCCAGTCAAGGACGTGGGTCTCGAGCTCGGTGCACGCGGGGCTCGTCGTCCAGAGCATCCCCTGAACACCGAGGCCGGCCGAGAGGAGCTCCCCGAGGATGGCCGGGCCGCAGGTGTTGGCGGGGAAGAAGGCGAAGAAGTTGGGCGACTGCCAGTGGGTGATCCCCGGCAGGATCAGCGTGTCCACGTCCCGCAGGATCGCCTCGAACGGCTCGCCCCTGTCCGGGGGGTGCTTCGGCAACCCTGCGCGGGTCTCGCCGGGCTGCGCCCGGGAGAGCACCGGCAGCGTCTCGACCCTCTGCCAGTAGTCGGCGATCCAGTCCACCACCTCCCGCCCGTGGCGACGGAACTCCTCCGCCGTCATGTGGAAGCTCCTCTGGTCCATGCCTCCTCCGCCCCGGGGCCCGGTCCTGCGACCGTGGCCTCGGTACGGTCACGCTATCACTGTTCTGAAGGGGACGACCGGCCGGCCGACTACAGGCCTAATCGCCGGCGGGGACGTGCGCTGCAGCCATGTCGAGCATGCGCTGAAGGGGTCGCAGGGCGGCAACCCGCAACTCCTCGGGAAGCTCCAGGCGCGGTGCCCCGTCGCGCAGGCAGGTCAGCAGGTTCTCGAGCGTGTTGCGGCGCATGTGGGGGCAGACGTTGCACGCACACTCCCCCGATCCCCCCGGCACGGAGATGAAGCGCTTGCCCGGCGCCAACCTCTCCATCTGGTGGATGATCCCGGGTTCGGTGGCGATGAGGAACTCCTCGGCCGGGCTCTCCTGCACGAACTTCAGTATCGAGGAGGTTGAGCCGACGTGCTCGGCCAGCGCAAGGATCGGCTCCGGACACTCGGGATGGGCTGCCACGAGCGCCTTCGGGTACTCGATCTTCAGCTCGACCAGCGCTTTGTGTGAGAACTGCTCGTGCACGATGCACGTCCCCGGCCAGAGCACCATCTCCCGCCCGGTCCTCCGCATCAGCCAGGAGCCGAGGTGGCGGTCCGGCGCGAAAAGAATCGCCTGACCTGCCGGGATCTGCCGGATGATCTTCTCCGCCGAGGAGGACGTGACGATGATGTCCGAGAGCGCCTTCACCGCAGCCGAGCAGTTGATGTAGGTGATGGCGACCGCCCCCGGATGCTCCGCCCGCCAGCGCGCGAAGGCCTCGGGTGGGCAGGACTCCTCCAGCGAGCAACCCGCCTCAAGGTCCGGTATGAGGACCTCCGCGCCCGGGTTGAGGATCTTGGCGGTCTCCGCCATGAAACGCACACCACAGAAGGCGATCACCCTTGCCTCGGCCCGCTGGGCAGCGCGGGCCAGCTCGAGCGAGTCCCCGACGAAGTCGGCGAGGTCCTGGATCTCGGCGTCCTGGTAGTAGTGGGCCAACAACACCGCGCCCCGCTTCCGCTTGAGGTCCGTGATCTCTGCAGCGAGCGCATCGCGCCCTGCAGGGACCTCCGGCACCGGTAGTGAGGAGACACTCATTCCGACCTCAAGCAACCGCGAAGCACTCCGTTCTCTTCCCAGCGTACGGTCACCGCCGGCCTACCAGCCGCTCGACCCCCTGCGCGTCGCTCGGCAACGAGGCCGAGAGGCTCTCCGCTCCGCCCTCGGTGATCAGGTAGTCGTCCTCGATGCGGATGCCGATCCCCTCGCCGGGAAGGTAGACCCCCGGCTCGATGGTCAGGATCATGCCCGGTGCAAGCGTCGGCTCCTCGCCCCCCGCGTCGTGGGCCTCGAGCCCCAGGAAGTGACCAATCCCGTGAATAAAGAACTGGCCCAACGTCTTCCCGCCGTCGCCCTGGATGCCGCTGCCCTCGAGCACCGCGAACGCCGCCTTGCGGGCCTCGGCGATCGTGGACCCGGGTGCGAGCGTGGCGGCCGCCGCCTCGGAGGCCGCGAACACGACGTCGTATAGCTGACGCTGGCGCGGCGTGAACTTTCCGTTCACGGGAAACGTCCTGGTCAGGTCTCCGCAGTAGTAACCCCAGCGGGCACCGATGTCCACCACGACGAGCTCGCCGTCCACCAGCAGGCCACGGTTGGCGTCGTAGTGCAGGACGCAGCCCGCCTGCCCGGAGCCCACGATCGGGGGAAACGCCCAGCCATCGGCCCCACACGCGCGCAGCGCGGCGAACGCCGCCCCGTCCACCTCAGACTCTCGTGCCCCCGGGCGGACGCACGTGGCCGCGGCCCTCATCGCTGCGACGGTCGCCACGATCGCCCGTCGCATCAGCTCGATCTCACCCGCCTCCTTGCGCACGCGCATCTCCGTCAGGAGGGGGTTGAGGTCGCCGACGGCGAAGCTCGGGAGCCTGTCGCGCAAGTCGTGGACCAGCTGCTGCTCCGGTGTGAGCTCACCCGACGTGCCACCGGCGAGCGGCAGCCAGAGTGCGCCACCTTCACGCAGCCGATCGGCCACTCTGTCGGCGAGCGCCGGAACCGGCCGCCTGCGGGCGTCGACGACGATCTCGCTGTAGTCGCGGTCGAGGACCGCCTCGAACCCAAGCTCCTGCGCCGTGTCCTCGCCCGGTCCGTACTTCGGGCCGGTCCACGCCTCGATGTTCGGTCTCCGAGCCGGCAGTAAGAGTGTCTCGTGCTCCTTTTCCAACAGAAGGGCAGCCCCGGGGAGCTCGACGCCCGTCAGGTAGAAGAACGAAGGTTCCTGCCGGAAGGTCCCGACGTCCCCGTACCCTCGAGCGTCCGTGGCGCCCAGCAGCAGTGCGACTGCGCCTTTCTCGAGCTGCCCCTGCAGCTTTTTCCTGCGCCCCCGGTACACCTCCGGCGCCTCGACCTCGGCGGCGTACTGTCCGCCGCGAAACGCCCGGTCCTCGATCATTCGCCACCCCCGATGACCTCGTGCAGGACCGCGTGGAGCTTCTCTGGCCAGACCTCCCCCTCCGTGACGATCTCTCCGTTCACCTCGAGGAGCGGAACGCGTTGCCCGAAGCTCTTGCGGAGGCGCGCCGAGCTCGCGACATCCACCACCCGGACCGCGACGTTCCACTCGGCCGCGTAAGCCTCGACCATGTCGCGGAACTCCTGGCACTGCGGCGAATCGCCGGTGACGTACACGACCATCATCGGCCCTTCCCCCTGGTAGAACTCGCTCGCCCGGTACGCCCGAATGGCGTGCTTGAGCACCACGCGCAGGGCCGCCGCGACCGGTACGGCCACGATGATCCCGGGGACCCCGAACAGCTCACCGCCGATGAGCAGTGACACCAAGACCCAAACGGGGTGCAGGCCCACGCTCCGGCCGAGCAGGCTGGGGGTGAGCACCCACCCCTCCACGCTCTGGGCCACCAGGAACACGCCCAGTGTCGCGAGCGGATGCATCAGGTCCTGATACTGGAAGAACGAGAGGAAGAAAGCGCTCGCCACGCCGACGACCAAGCCCAGGTAGGGCACAAGCGAAAGGATCCCGGCGAGCGGCCCGACCACCAGCGCCAGCGGCGCCCGAACCAGCAGCAGCCCGCCCGTATACATCACGGTGAGGGCGAGAGAAACCAGGAGCTGGCCCCGGACGAAGGAGCTCAGGACTGCGTGGACGTCGCCCACGACCAGGTCCACCGTGGGGAGAACCGGTCTGGGGACAAGGCGTCGCAGCGAAGAGATGAAATGGCTGAAATCCACTGTGAGGTACGCGGCGATGACCGGGATGAGAACAAGGTTCACCAGCGCACTTGCGACGCTCAAAAACGAACCGAGCACCTGCCCGATGCGGTTCACCAGCCGGTCCGCCATGCTCGGAACCGTGGTCTGTGCCCAGGTGTTGAGGCGATCCTCCAGCAGGACATACGCCTGCGGGAAGCGCGCCTTGATCTTGGAGAGCACCGGTGTGACCCGCTCCTGCATCACATCCTGCCAGGAGGGCAGCTTTTCGCCGATCGTCACCAGCTCGTTGAGGAGCGCCGGCACGAAGACGAAGAAGATCAGGGTCACGACACCCACGAACAGCAGGAGAATGACGAGAAACGCCAGGATACGGGGCATGTGGTGGCGCTCGAAGAACGATGCCAGGGGGTGGGTCAAGTACGCGAGCAGAAAGCCCGCAAGCAGAGGGAACAGGGAGCGCGACCAGGCGAACAGAACACCGGCAATGAGCACCGCGACCCCGACGACGACCAGCATGCGCCAGAGGCTCGGTGATCTAGCTTGTTCGGCCATCGTGGATCGTCTCCAGGGTCTTCGCCACCCGGCGAATGTAGTCCACGCCCGAGATCATGGTGAGCGCCAACGCCACGTAGAAACAGGTCAGGAGCACGGGCTCGGCCAGCCGGGTGACGTTGGCGACCAGAACCAGGGCAATCGTGACGACGTGCATGAACGTTGTGGCCTTTCCCCAGGCCGAGGGTGGGAACTCCTCCACGCCGGCACCCAGGTAGAGGAGTAGGGCCACCAGGAGGATCAGGAAGTCCCGGGAGAGCGCCATCACGGTGAGCCAGAGGGGAATCGTGACGGAACCATGGATCGGCAGCGTCAGGACGACGTATGCCGCGACGAGCAACAGCTTGTCGGCGATCGGATCGAGGTACGTGCCAAGACGCGAGCGCATGGCCAGCAGTCGCGCCACCAGCCCGTCGATGATGTCAGTGATTCCAGCCGCGACGAAGATCCCCAGTGCCAGGCCGTGATCACCAGAGAGGACGGCGAGCACGAAGAAGGGCGTCAGTCCCAGGCGCAAGAGCGTGATGCCGTTTGGAATCGTGAAGGGCCGGAGCGCGGCCTTCACTTCCCGGGCCGCGCGCTGCGCCACTCTCCGCGGCCGCGATGCCTCTCGCTCGATCGCCCCGTCCTGGCCGATCACCCTTCCTCCCCCGACAGCACCGACTCGCGCAGGTAGCTCATCTTGCCCTCGTTCACGACGAGCCCGCGCTGCTCGAGGTCGTTGATCAGGCGGGTCACGGTCTCCCGCGAGGTGCCGATCGAGTTTGCGATGTCCTGATGGGTCGGTCGGCGCACCGCGACCCAGCCGTTGCCGAGGACCTGACCGTGCTGTTTGGCGAGGTCGATGAAGTACCTGGCCAGCCTGCCCACGACATCCAGCGTGGCGAGCGACTCCATCTGCGCATTCGACCGCCGCAGACGCAGGGACAGCTCCCGCATGAGCTTGCGCGCGATCGAAGGGTGCTGCTCGATCAGACGCTCAAAGTCGTCCCGCCTAATGCGGAACGCCACCGTGGGAAGCTGCGCGATGACGCTGGCCGAACGAGGCTCGTTGTCGAGCAGCGCCATCTCACCGAAGAACTGCTCGGGCCCAAGCGTGGCGAGGATGAGCTCCTTGCCGCCAGAGGACGACACGCATACCTTGACCCGGCCGCTGGCGAGCACGTAGAGGCCGTCCGCGGGCTCGTGCGCCGCGAAAATGACCTCGTCCCTCGCGAACTCGCGCTTTTCGGCCGCCCGCGCGAGCGCCTCGAGCTCGGCAGGCTCGAGCTCGCCGAACAGGCCAGCGCGTCCAAGCATGTCGGTCAGCGCGGCGCACATGGCTCACCTCCCCCGCCGGCCACGCGGCGGACCAGCGCAGCCGCCGACTCTCCGTCCACGGGACTGGGCGCCTTGAGGCAGTCGCTCCGGCCGCCGTCGCACCAGTGCGGCGCGGGCCTCCCGAGCGTCCTCCCGAGGCGATCGAGGGTTGCCTCAAGCTCCGCTGGAGACACCGTACCCTCCGGGTTGAAGCGGTGCGCGATAGGGTCTCCAGGCATCACCCCCGCCCGGGCCACGGTGACGACGTCCCGCGCTTCCTGCAGCTGGACCACGTCACCGAACACCGGGACCGAACCGTTGGCGCGCGCCGCAAGGGCCGGCGCCTCCCAAGCCAAGATCGCGGCGAGCCCCTTGCGACTGAGCGGATTGGCGGCGAGCGCGTCGGTCAGGTACGGGGGCGCGTTCTTCAGCCGGAGCTCCCACCGTGCTCTTGTCAGCAGCGCGCACCGGTGGGGGTCGTCGGACGGGAGCCTGCCGTAGAGAGCGACGGCCACGTCCCATTGTCCGAGCGATTCGGCCACCGCACCCTTGACCTCGAGCCCCTCGGCCGTGTCCGGCAGCCCTGGCACAAGCTCGGCGGCGGCACGCGTGTCGTGCAGCATCAGGAGGGCCCGCACGGCAAGGATGCGTGCGCTCGAGGCGCCCGGGTTGATCGCAAGAACCTCCCGGGCCCGCGCCAGTGCTCCGGCCCCATCCCGGCGCTGGAGGAGCACGCCGCCCTCCTCGATCAGCGCGGCGGTCAGAGTTCCCTCCAGCTGCGTGGCCAGCTTGTCCCACCCCTGCCCGGGCTGGAGCTCCGCGGCGCGCCTGGCGGCGGTCAGCGCGCCACGCTCGTCCCCCTCCTTCCGGGCGGCTACCACGGCAAACGCCCAGGCGGGACCGTAACCCGGCACCGTTCCGGCGAACTCAAGAGCCTGACCAGCCACCTTTTCCCCGCGCAGGAAGCGCACCTCGAGCGACGCGAGCGCCCAGACGGGATGACCGGGGGGGACCTCGCGCAGTTTCTGCTCGGCGCTCGGGAAGTCGCCGCGCTCCGCGGCCGCTACCGCGGCACGCGCCGCCTCGGCCTGCGCCGCCATGAGAGGGCTTCCCGCGACCGGGGCTGCCAGCGGATCGGGCACGCGCTCGATCCGCGAAGGCGCTGCGGTCTGACAGGCAGTGCCCGCCACGGCCAGCAGCAGCGCGATCCTACTCGCCGCTCTGCGCAAGGTGGTCCCCGTCGCCGCGCGCCACGCAGACCGTCGCCACCGCGTGCTTGTAGATCAGGTGCTCCAGCCCGTGGCTCTCGACGATCAGGGCGTAGCGGTCGAAGCGCTTGAGAACACCCGTGAGACGCTTCCCGGTGAGCAGGTAGACATGGATGGGCCGCCCGTCCCTCCGCAAGGCATAGAAGAAGCTGTCCTGAACGTTGACGCCGACCTTAGCCCGCTCCTGTCCCTGTTCCACCCCGCGCCTCCACTCGTGAGGTGGCCTCGGCCAGCAGCTCCTCACCAGCTCCCGCCAGCCAGTCCACCTCGGTTTCGCCTCTCAGCCAGGTCATCTGCCGCTTCGCCAACCGCCCCGTCGTGGCCTTCGCCCGCTCCACCGCCTCCTGCACCGTGAGTGACCCCACCAGCACGTCGCAGGCCTCCCGGTAGCCGATCGCCTTGAGGGCGTGTGCGTTGGGAGACAAGCCGCCAGCGAGCAATCCCTCCAATTCCCGCAAGAGCCCTGCGGCAAACATCCCTTCCACCCGCTGCGCAATCCTAGCATGAAGCCTCTCGCGCGGCAGCCTGAGACCCAACATCAAGAAAATGTGTCGTGGCTCACCTCGCGGGTGCTCACGCCAGAGCTCCGTCATCGGCCTGCCGGAGAGCAGGCACACCTCGACCGCCCGCAGGGTGCGCTGCCGGTCGGAGCCCGCGATACGGGAAGCGGCCTCGGGGTCGAGCGCGGCGAGGCGGGCCCGCACCGCGACTGGGTCGGCCCTCCACTGAGCCTCGAGGAGCTGGCGCAGCCTCGGGTCCTTGGGCGGTTCGGGGAAGAGCCCGTACAGCAATGCCCGCACGTAGAAGTGGGTGCCCCCTACAACGATGGGCAGCCGGCCTCGGGCCCGAATCCCTGCGATCGCGGCATCGGCATCGCGAACGAACATCCCGGCCGAGTAGCGATCGCGCGGGTCCGCCACATCGAGAAGGTGGTGAGGGACCCGCGACCGGGTGGCGGCGTCCGGTTTCGCGGTCCCGATGTCGAGACCCCGGTAGACGGCGAATGCGTCCGCCGACACGACCTCGCCCCCAAGCCTCTCGGCCAGCGACGCGCCCAGGGCGGACTTGCCCGAAGCCGTCGGGCCGACGATCACGAGGACGTCACTCACGGGCCGGACCTCTGTGACGGGAGACGCGCACCTGCCGCGCGGTGCCCAAGGTGAACGCTCCGTGCTCGCCCCACGCCACCGACACCACGCCCTCCTCCTGCGTTGCCATCACCGCGGGGAGATCTCGCACGCGCCGCGCGACCGAATGATCGGGATAGGCGAAACGCGGATGCGTGCCGGTCGCGGCAAAGGCGACGACCGGCATGACAGCCTCCAGGAATGCGGGGGTCGTGGACGTCCGCGAGCCGTGGTGCGGCAGCTGCAGCAGCTCGGCCCGCAGTGCTGCCCCGCTGGACATCAAAGCGGCTTCACCTGCCGCCTCCAGGTCGCCCGTGACCAGGAGCGCGGCACCCCCAAGGGGAAAGCGGGCCACCAGGCTGGCATCGTTGTCGGCCCCCTCCATCACGGGCGGGGGCCAGAGCACGTCGCACCCGATAGCGGCGATGGCAACGCGCTCGCCGCCTGTGAGCGGGATCTCGTCCGCCCCAGCCAGCCGTGCAGCGCGCCGCAGGGAGACGATCTCGCCCCGGTCGCCGAGCGCGCGCGGGTAGCAGAAGCGACCGACCCTCAGGCGCTCGAGAAGCATCGCGGCTCCCCCCGTGTGATCGGCGTCCGGGTGCGTCACGACCAGCGCCTCGAGGTGGCGCACCCGGACCCGGGCAAGCTCGCGCCACGCGTCCAGTGTCGAGCGCCCCGTGTCTATCAGCACCGCGGTTTTCCCGCTCTCGATCAGGACGGCCATCCCGTCGCGGACGGCCAGGACCCGAACGCGATGCGTCCACGGGGAGCCCGGGGCCGGAAGGAGCATCCACACCAGAGTGCCCGACACGAGTAGCAGCGCCGCGGCAAGCGCAGCCCGCGCCCGCGTGAGCGCTGTGAGGGCCAGGCCTCCCAGCAGGGCTGCCAGCACAGTTGGTAACGGGGGAAACGGCCAGCTCACGATCCCGCCGACTGCGGAGGCCAGCCCGAGGAGCCACCGCCCTCCAGCTACCGCGAGCAGCACCAGGCCTCCGAGCCATGACCAGATAGGCGCGACGGCAAGGGCGAGCAAGCTGGCCCCCACGAGCAGCAGCTCGAGCGGCGCTGCGAGTAGGTTCGCGAGCACGCCGAGCGGGGGCACCACGGCAAAATACTCGCCCACCAATGGACTCGAGGCCGCCTGCGCCACCACTGCTACCGCCAGGGCCTGAGCGAGCCTGGTCGGGAGCACCGGCAGTGCCAACGCCAGCGGTGAAATCCAGCGCACCAGCGCCAGAGTAACGAACGCCGACAGCTCGAACCCCGGCTGCAGAACGACTGCAGGCTCAAGAGCCACCAGCCCTGCAACGATCGCCCACACTGTCGGTAGCGGCTCCAGGGGCCGCCCGAGCTGGCGCGCCAGGAGGTACGCCACCCCTGCTGTCGCCGCCCGCCGAACCGGGGCGTTTCCACCCGCGAGGAGGGCAAAGGCGATCAGGGCCACGATCACGAGCCAGCGCCGCGCTCTGGGGCGCACGCCGACCAGGTTGAGAGCCCCCCAGGCCAGGACTGCAACCAGACCGACGTGCAGCCCGGAAACCGAAAGCAGGTGGACGAGTCCGGAGCGGCGCATGCTCGCAACCTCGCCCTCCAGCAGGGTTTCCCTGCGCTCAAGCACCAGCGCCGACGCGAGCCCGGCCGCGTGCAACCTCACCGGGTCCACCCCTGCGCTCGCCTGCAGGGCTTGAACACCCGCTTCGCGGAGCCGGTCCACCGGAGATCCGCCGGGATTCTGGCGCAGGAGCAGAAGCGACTTCACGCGCAGGTAACCAGCTTTCAGGGGAAGGTGCGGGTCAGAAACCAGATCCCCACTCCCCTCCCAGCGGGTGCCCGGGGCCGGCAACTCTGCCCGTCCCACCGGTGCAGAGACGTAAAGCTCGAGCTCGCGTGCGTGTGGCAGGGCCACGCCCGCTCGCTCGATGCCCAGTACCCGGACTCGCGTTCCCCATCCCCGCAATCCGCTGGTCCAGCCGTCACGCACCGAAACCATGAAACGGACGGGCACGGGGTCGGCGGATCCGCTGGGCGCGCGCGGGGCGAATGCGCACGCCGCAAGGCCCACCAGCGCCCCGCACGCCGCCCACCACGCCAGCCCTCGGTCCGATCTGCGCAGGCCGCGCCATCCCGCCAGAAGCGCGAGCAACGCCAGGGGGTACCGGAAGACCGGGTCAGGCGGGAGCACGTTGCCGGTAACCGCGGCCACGACGGCGGAGACCGCGAGCGCGACGAGGCGCGAGCCCGGGAGATCAGGCGCCGGGGCGCCGGAAGTCCGCGAGGATTTCGACATGGTGCGAGCCCGCAAAGAGATCCCACAGCTCGAGCGACGCGAGTTTGTAGCCGAAGGCCAGGAGCTGAGCCGCGTCCCGCCCGAAGTGGCTGGCATCGCAGGAGACGAGCACGATTCCCTCGGGAAGCCAGCGCAGCAGCCCCTCCGTCGCGGTCGCCGAGAGGCCCAGGCGCGGGGGATCCAGGATCACCAGTGTTCCTCTGCCCGTCCCGGGATCCACGAGGTAGTCCTCGGCGGAAACCGCAAGCACGAGGGCACCCGGGAGGTTCATCGCAGCCGCATCCGCGGCCACCCGGTTGGACTCGACGACCGTGATCGCCGCGGCGCCTGCCCGCCTCGCCGCAGCGCCGAAGAAGCCCACGCCGGCGTAGAGATCCACGACCCGGGCGTGCCCGTGGGCCTGCACGAGTTCGCCCACCCGCGAGAACAGCTTGGGCACCAGGTGGCGATTTCCCTGAAAGAACGTGCCGATGGGAACTCGCAGCGGGACCGGGAGGTCGATAGTGACGCCGGTCGCGCCCCATCCGCCCGACAGCAAAGCGCCCCCCTCGCCGATCGGATGCCAGCCAGCCAGACCGCGCACCGACACCTCCGGCGGTGTTCCGGGGCCGCGCCAACCGGCCACCGCAGCGCTCGGCCCGAGGTTCTCGAGCCACTCCACGTCCCCGTCCGGCAGCCCGGCGCCGACGAGCGCGCGGGTCAGCCTGGGCAGGCCATCGAGGAGCAACCGCGAGATCACCCTGCACGGGGCGATGTCGGCGGTGCGGTGGGAGCGCGGCTCGCGGAAACCGAGGGTCCGTGTTTTCCCATCCCAGTGCAGCCGGGCCCGCAGGCGCCACTCCATCTCGGAGACTACGACCGGCGCCTTTCGCACGAACTCCGAGAGCATGGGGGGTGCATGCCTCAGGGCTCCGCAGACCACCTCGCGCAGGGCGTCTGCGATCACCTCTCGCCGCACGTGGGTGAGGTCGCACCCGCCGCACAACCCGGCGACCGGGCAAGGGTTGGGCTCCCGCCACGGGCTTTCCTTGAGGACGCGCGCCACCCGGGCCTCGACGACACCGGCTCGCTCTCGCTCGATCTCGGCCTCGATGACCTCGCCCGGGAGGGCGCCCACCACGAACCACACCTTGCGCCCCGCACGGGCGACGCCGCGGCCACCACCGCCGAGGGATTTGATCTCAACGCGCACGGGTGCTCAGCTCCAGGCGCGGCAGTCCGATGAGGCGCCGCAGCGCTTTCACGAGCAAGGCATGCCTCGTTCGGTCGCGAACGCCGGAGGCCAGTTTCAAGCCGGCGAGCTCGCCCTCGACCTGCGATTCGATCGTCCGCCGCCGGTCGGCCGGCAGGGCCCCAAGCAGCGCGTCCAGCGACGTGAACTCCAGGTCCGCCAGCGTCTCGTCCAGCGCCTCGGGCCGGCTGTTCTCGGGAAGCGTCGCTACCGCCCGCTCCAGGTCGCGGAGCACCGCCGCCACCTGTGGAACTCCGTCCCATGCGGTCACTGTCTCACCGACCGCCAGGGCCAGCGAGCGCAGCGCCCCACCGACGTCGAAGGCGCGGTCCTCCCCGGCCGCCCCCACGCGGGCCGCCGCCAATCGCCTGGCCTGCCGCGCAATGGCGTGGCGGCAGTACGCGAGGGACGACACCGGGTCGGCGTCACGCTCGCGCCTTCGTTCCCAGATCTCGCCGATCCCGGCCAGCACAGCCGCCAGCGGGACCCCCTCGTGCCACCATGAGCGCAGCAGCGCGAAATCTTTCGGGGAGAAGAGGAAGGGCGTACCCCTCAGGGCGGCGAAGTGATCCTCCACCGCACGGTAGAAGGCGAGCTCGTCCTCGTCCGGCGCGGCCATGGCGGAACGCAACCTCAGCCACGCTCCGGTCGGTTGCGCTCCCACAGCAGGCGCAACCCCTTGAGCGTCAGGTCGTCGTCCACGACGTCGAAGATTCCGGTGTGGCGCGCGATCACCGCCGCGAGCCCCCCCGTGGCGATCACCTTGCCGCGACCGAGCTCGCTGAGCACCCGCCGCGTGAGGCCCTCGACCAGCCCGACGTAGCCGTACACCAGCCCCGCCTGCATGGAGTCCACGGTCCCCTTGCCTATCACGCGCGCGGGCGCGGCAAGCTCGATTCTGGGCAGCTTGGCGGCGCGGGAGAACAGCGCCTCCGCGGCGATCTCGAGCCCGGGAGCGATGACACCTCCGATGAACTCCCCCCCTTCGGAGACCACGTCCCAGGTGGTCGCGGTCCCGAAGTCCACCACCACGCAAGGGCCTCCGTGCTCCGCGAACGCCGCCACCGAGTTGCACAGTCGGTCCGCACCGAGTTCCAGCGGAGCCTCCACCTTGAGCGGCATGCCCGACTTGATGCCGGGCGCGATGAACAGCGGTTGGGCGTGGAGGTAGGTGGACACCGCGGCGCGGAGAGAAGCGTCGAGGGGCGGGACGACCGAGCCCACGACCACGCCGTTGATGTCGCCGGGGCGGATCTCCGCCCACTCGCAAAGTTGCCGCAGCAGGATGCCCAGCTCGTCCACAGTGCGGTCGCGCACCGTTGAGAGACGCCACCTTCGGAGGACCTGCCCGTCTTTGAAGACCCCGATCGTGGTGTGGGTGTTTCCAACATCAAGGGCCAGCAGCATCTCAGCCTCCCGGCTCCTTCTCACCCAGAAGCTCCCCGTCCGCGTACCGCTTCACCTTCCCGGCCACCTCGAGCTCGAGTTCGCCTTTCCGCCCGAAGCCCACGAACCTGCCTTCCACCAGGCCCGAGGGCAGCCGCACGCGCAGGCTCTCCCCGACCCGGTGGACGCTGCGGGCCACCCACTGTGCCCTCGTGCCCTCCGGATCGGCAAGGGCCGGATGGATGCGCGACAAGAACCCGGTGACCAGCGACCAGATCCCCTCCGCGGCGTCGCCCGCGAACCCGAGGTCTGCAAGGGACACCGCCGTGGTTCGATCCTCGGGGACCAGCGGCGGTGCTGCCGCGACGTTGATCCCGAAGCCCGCGGTGACCCACGCCGCCTCCCCGTTCGTGCGACTCGAGGACAGGACACCGCCGAGCTTCCGCCCCTCCACCAGGAGATCGTTCGGCCACTTGAGGCCGACGTGCACCGCCGGCACGAGGTCCTCCACCGCTTCCGCCAAGCTCACGCCCATCGCCATCGGCAGGGTCGGGAGGGCGCGCACCGGGAGCCACGCGAGCCACGTCGCGTACAGGCCGCCCTCGGGCGATTCCCAGGTGTGAGTGCCGCGTCCGCGGCCGGCCGCCTGGCGCTGCGCGACAAACAGCGTCTCCGGCAGCCGGCTCTCCTCCTGCGCCTCCCACGACTCGGCCAACCGGTCGGCCACGGCGTTGGTCGAGTCGACGACGTCCAGCCAGATGACGTTCGCCTGAGCGAGCGGAGCGACCACCCTGCTCACGCGTTCCGCTCCAGCGTCGCCCTGAGCAGCTGCGCCTTGTGTGCCAGCTCGGCCGCGCGCTGGCGGCTGCCGGCCACGATCTCCTCCGGAGCCCGCGCGGCGAAGGTCGGATCTGCGAGGCGGGCCCTGGTCTTCTCGAGCTCGCCTTCGAGCTGGGCGAGTTCGGCGCCGAGGTGTGTCCGCTCGGCCACGCCGAGCGCTCCCGGCGGCAGCAGGATCGCGACGCTGACCCCTCCCGCGAGGTCGCGGATCGCCTCCTCGGGCACGGAGTCCGGGTTGAGCTCCAACCCCGAGAGCCCGGCGAGTCGGCAGATCTCCGTCTCGAGGCCGGAGAACGCATCGCGCCGCGAGGGCTCGAGCCCTAGCAGCGACAGCGCCAACGGCGTACCCGGCGCGAGGCCAACCAGGTGCCGGTACGACCGGGTCTCCTGGACGACCGCCTGGAACGCGGCCATCACCGCGAGCGCCTCCGGGTCCTCGGGGCGACGGCCGCCACTGGGGTACGGCGTGCTGATGAGCAGGCCTTCGGACCCGAGGTGACGGGCAATCTCCTCGGTGATGAACGGCATCACCGGGTGCAGAAGCTTGAGCGCCTCGATCAGCACCCACCGCGCCACGGCGCGGACGTCTTCGGCTCGGCGCCCATGCAGGTTGCCCTCCTGGAGGACCGGCTTGGCCATCTCCAGGTACCAGTCGCAGTAGTCGTTCCACACGAACTGGTAGAGTTCCCGGCAGCCCTCGTCGAAGCGGTAGCTCTCCCACGCGCGGTTGACCGCCGACGTCGCGCGCTCGAGCTCCGAGAGAATCCACCTCTCGGGGAGCGCCAGACCTGCGACGTCGAGCGCCTCGAGGTCGGGCTCGCCGCCCGATAGGTTCATCTGCACGAAGCGCGCCGCGTTCCAGATCTTGGTGCCGAACGCTCGGTACCCCTCCATCCGCTTGACGTCGAGGGGAAGGTCCCGGCCCGGCGATGCCAGGGCGGCGAGCGTGAAGCGCACCGCGTCGGCTCCGTACTGGTGCACGAGGTCGAGCGGGTCCATGACGTTCCCCTTCGTCTTGGACATCTTCTGTCCGCGTGCATCGCGGACCAGACCGGTCAGGTGAACATCGCGAAACGGTGCCTTCCCCGTGAAGTGACACCCCATCATGACCATGCGCGCCACCCAGAAGAACAGGATGTCGAAGCCCGTGATCATCACGCTCGTCGGGTAGAACGCGCGCATGTCCGCGGTGTCGGCCGGCCACCCGAGCGTGGAGATCGGCCAGAGCCCGGAGGAGAACCAGGTATCCAGCACGTCGGGGTCCTGTTCCACCGGTTTCCCGCACTCGGCACACGCAGAGACGTCCTCCTCGGACGCCGTCGTGTGTCCGTCCGGGCAATAGTACGCGGGGATCCGATGCCCCCACCAGAGCTGCCGCGAGATGCACCAGTCGAGGATGTTCTCGAGCCAGTTCCTGTACGTTGCGACCCAGAATTCCGGGATCAGCTTCACCTCGCCCGTGTCCACGGCTGCGAGGGCTCGGTCGGCCATCGCCCGCATCGAGCAGAACCACTGCCTCGAGAGGTACGGCTCGACCACCGTGTCGCACCGCTGGCAGTGTCCGACCGCGTGGCGGTGCGTCTTCTCGCCCCGGCGGAGCCCCTTCTCCGTCAACGCCGCGAGAACGGCTTTCCGGGCCACGAAACGATCCTGCCCGGCGAACGGACCTCCGTTGGCATTAATCGTGCCGTCCTCGTTGAGGATGTTGATCTTTTCGAGGCCGTGTCGCTCTCCGGTCGCGAAATCGTTAGGGTCGTGGGCAGGCGTGACCTTGACCGCTCCGGTCCCGAACGCAGGGTCCACCAGCACCTCGTCGGCGATCACCGGGAACCGGCGATCGAGCAGCGGGTGCTGCACGAGGCGACCGATCAGGTCGCGATAACGGGGGTCTTCCGGGTGGACGGCCACGGCGGTGTCGCCCAGCATCGTCTCGGGTCTCGAGGTGGAGACCACGATCTCGCCGCCGCCCGCGAGCGGGTATGCGAAGTCCCACATCCCGCCGTCGATCTCCTTGTGCACGACCTCGAGGTCGGAGAGCGCCGTCAGGCAGCGCGGGCACCAGTTGATCAGGCGATGGGCCCGGTAGATGAGGCCTTCTCGGTGCAGCGACACGAAGGCATGCCGCACCGCGCGCGAGAGCATATCGTCGAGGGTGAAGCGCTCGCGGGTCCAGTCGCACGACGCGCCGAGCGCCTTGGCCTGGTGCGAGATGTTGTCCTTGTACTGCGCCTTCCATTGCCACATGCGCTCGAGGAACTTCTCACGCCCCAGTTCGTGACGGCTGGTCCCCTCCTTCGCCAGCTCGCGCTCCACCATGACCTGGGTCGCGATCCCCGCGTGGTCGGTGCCCGGGAGCCACAGGGCGTTGAAGCCCTGCATGCGACGCCAGCGGATCACCAGATCCTGGAGCGTGAACTGGAGCGCGTGGCCGATGTGCAGCTTGCCAGTCACGTTCGGGGGCGGGATCAGGATCACATACGGCGGCTTGTCCGATGGCAGCTCGGGTGTGAAGGCACCCGAGGCCTCCCAGGCCGCGTACCACGCGGTCTCGAAGGAGGCAGGATCGAAACGAGTCGGCAGCTGTTCGGGACGCGCCAAACCACCCCCACGCAATCTTCTGGCGTTGAGTCTAGCATCCCCGGACGAGGACTGAGGACCGAAAGCGCTCGGCTCGCAGGCGGAGGTGACGAACCTTCCAGCGCGCGGTGCGCTTTGACACGGCGGTCCGCTAGAGCAGAGAGTTGAAAGGCCCCTGCGGAGGGAGTGAGGCCAGCCTCGCGTACACCGTCGCCACCTCTACATCACTGCACGCGACGTCGAGCACCACTCCGCCCAGCCGCGGCAGCACCCAACCGACCCGCCCACCGTGCCTCTTCTTGTCGCGCGCGATGTATGGCGCGACCGAGTCCCACCGGAGGCCCTCGAGGTCTGGGAGAGGGGCCAGAGTCTGGATCCGCTCCGCCCAGGTTTGCGCCTCGGCGGTCGACAGCAGCCCGCGGTCGCGAGCAAGCCGCAGCGCGGCCAGCAGTCCCCACGCCACCGCTTCGCCGTGGAGGAAGCGGCGGTACTCGCTCGCTCCCTCGAGGCCGTGTGCGAGCGTGTGGCCGAGGTTGAGGGCCTGGCGTGGGCCGGTCTCGCGCTCGTCCATCGCCACGATGTCCGCCTTCATACGCACGCAGCCCACGATGAGCTCCCAGGCGTGCAGAGGATCGCTCGCCGCCACCGGTGCAAGGTGGCTGTCGAGAACGGGCTCCAGCGTCGATGGCGCAATCATCGCGGACTTGATGACCTCGCACAGACCCGAACGGATCTGGCGCAGGTGGAGGGTGGCGAGAACCAGTGGATCGGCGATGACGGCGCGCGGCGGCCAGAAGGTGCCGACGAGGTTCTTGCCCACGTCGAGATCGATGCCGGTCTTGCCGCCGACGGCGGCGTCCACCATCCCGAGCAAGGTGGTGGGGACCGCGATCCACGGGACGCCGCGCAGCAGGACGGACGCCGCGAACCCGGCGAGATCCGTGACGACCCCGCCGCCCACCGCAATCAGGATGCTCTGGCGATCCACCTCGTGGGACACCAGCCAGCGGAGCAGGTGCTCGACGGTGGACCAACGCTTGTGCTCCTCCCCGGTCGGGAGCTCGAGACAGGGGGCGTCCAGCCGTTCCGCGATTTCTGACGCGTACAGGGGACCCACGTTGGCGTCGGTCACCACGAACGGCCGGCGCCCACCCACGTGCGGCCTCACCAGATCCGGGAGCGCCGTCAGCGCTCCCTCGCCGATGTGGTACGGGGCCTTCTCGGCCCCCGCCGAAAGCTCGAGGGTCATCATGGCCCCTCCGCATGGCGCCGGAGGATACGAACGGCTATGACGGCCGCGCCGAAGCCGTTGTCGATGTTCACTACGCCCACGCCGGGGGCGCACGCGTTCAGCATCGCCAGCAGAGGGGCCAGTCCCCCAAAAGCCGCGCCGTAGCCTATGGAGGTGGGAACGGCGACGACCGGCGCCGAAACCAGTCCGGCCACAACCGAGGGCAAAGCCCCCTCCATTCCCGCGACAACGATCACGACCCCCGCGCGTCTGAGCACCTCGGCGTGCGAGAGCACGCGGTGCAGGCCGGCGACCCCGACGTCCTGCACGCGCGTGACGGTGGCGCCGAGGGCGGCAGCCGTGACCGCGGCCTCCTCCGCGATCGGCAGGTCCGAGGTACCCGCACATACCACCGCGACCTCGCCACACGCCCGGGGCGTCCCGGGCAGAACCACCATTCGCGATTCGGGATGGTGGACGGCGCCCGGTACGGCTCTCAGAATCGCCCGGGCGTGGCCTTCATCGGCACGCGTGGCGAGCACAGGCCCTCCCCCGGTCGCGAGGGCACTGAAGGCGGCGGCGGCCTGCTCGGGGCTCTTGCCCTGGCAGAACACTGCCTCGGATTCGCCGGTCCGCAGCGCCCGGTGCGTGTCCACCATCAACCCCTCGCCGACCTGGTAGGGGAGGTGCGCGAGCTCCTCGGCCGCCTGCTCGGGCGAGATCTCGCCCCGGGCGACGCGCCGCAGCAGTTGTCGGAGGGTATCGAGCTGCACCATTGAATGATAGCTATTCCACTACGATCCGGGGCAGCAAGGGCGAGAGGCGCGCCAGGATCTCGTAGTTGATCGTGCCGGCGTTCTCGGCGAGCTCTTCTGCGGAGATGCGCTCGTCCCCGTCGGTGCCGATCAGGGTGGCCACATCGCCGTCCCGTACGCCGGGGATGTCGGTGACGTCCACCATGAAGATGTTCATGCAGACGCGGCCGACCACCGGCGCAGGGCGGCCGGCAATGAGGACCCTGCTGCGGCTGGACAGTGCCCGCGGATACCCCTCCGAGTACCCTACCGGCAACACCGCGATACGGCTGGTGCGGGTCGGGCGGTAGGTCAGTCCGTAGCCTATCGGCGCCCCCACCTCTACTTCCTTCACCTGACCCACGCGCGCACGCCACGCCAGGACGGGCTCGAGTTTCACGCCGTCGCGGCCGTGCTCGAGAAGCCAGGAGAGATGGGTCTCCTTCGACGGCCAGTGACCGTAGAGGGAGATCCCCACGCGCACCATGCCGAAGTCCGCCTCGCGGAAGAGAAGTGCGGCGGCGGAGCACGCCGCGTGGACCCACTTGACCGGGCCTATTCGCTCCTGCACGGCGGCGACCGCACCGCGGAACCGCTCGAGCTGGAGGTACGCGTAGCTGTGGTCGGTGGTGTCCTCGATGTTGGCGAAGTGGGTGGCGATCCCCGCGACCGTGAGTCCCGCCTCGCGCGCGGCAAGAGCGAGCTTCACGGCCTCGGCCGGGTCCACGCCCTGGCGGTGGGTCCCGGTGTCAACCTTCACGTGCACGTTCAGGGGGGCTGCGAGCGCGCGAGCGCGCGCCGCCAGCGCGTCGAGGACCTGGTACGAGGAGACCAGAACGTGGACGTCGCGATCCACGACCTCGGCCACCTGTCCGGGTGCCAGATATCCCATGACCATGATCGGAATGCCGATCCCCATCCGACGGAGCGACGCGACCTCGTCCGCGGTGTGGACGCCCAGCATCTCGACCCCGGCGGAAACGCACAGGGGAGCGACCTGCTCGAGACCGTGACCGTACGCGTTGGCCTTGACCACGGCGAGGATCCCCGTCCCAGGCTTGAGGAGGCGTCGGAAGAGGGCGAGGTTGTGCTCCAGCGCGCCGCGAGAGACCTCGACCCAGTTGGTCAGGCCGGAGGTGAGGTCGCTTGCCACGATGCGAAGTGTAGCCCGGATCCCCACCCGACGCTCGCCAGCAGCTAGAATGCACCGCGATGGCACCGAACGCCTTCCCCTGGCACGAGCGCATCCGCGCGAAGCGTGACCGCACTCTGGCGCTCGGCATGGGGCTCTATCAACGTTACGCGCGTTTGTTCTGGGCCGCGCACTCCGCCTGGGCGCTCTTCACCGGTGGCGTCGTCCTGGTGCTCGCTCACAACCGCTACGGTTTCCTCCCGTGGGTCGTCCTGTTCCTCACTCTCACATGGGCGTCGACCCTCTTCTTCTCCCGTTTCGCGGTCGGCAGGGACTCCGCGAGGCTCCGGTTCGCGCACGGTTTCGTCTCGTACCTCACGCGGGTGATGTACCAGGAGACGCTGTTCTTCCTCCTGCCGTTCTACTTCTACTCAACGACCTTCCCGTCGTGGAACAGCGGGTACGTGGTCCTTCTCGCGGCTCTTGCGGTCCTGTCCTGCTTCGATATGATCTTTGACCGGCTCCTCCGGAACACCCGACCCTTCGCCGTCGGCTTCTTCGCGGTCGTGACGTACTCCGCCCTCCAGTTCTTCGTGCCCCTCGTTTTCCACGTCCAGATCCACAACGGCGCCTACATCGCTGCGGTGCTCGCGTTCGCCGCTGCGCTCCCGGTCGCGTACTCCTGGCAGGAGCTGCGCCAGGGCCGGAGGCTGGCGCTCATCGCCCTCGCGCTCGCTCTCGTCATCGGGGTGCTCAAGGTGGGCCGCGCACTCATGCCGCCCGTGCCGTTGCGCTTGAGTTCGATGAGCTTCGCGACCGGCATCAACCCCGTGACGTTGCAGCTCGACCACGAGCTTGGCCGCGCCGTGCCAGCGGCGGAGCTCGGGCAGGGACGGCTGGTGGTGCGCGCCACGATTTTCTCACCGGGCAGACTTCCCGTCCGCCTGCGGTTGAGGTTCCTGCACGACGGAAGGATCTTGAGGACCTCGAGGACGCTGGGCCTGGTTGCCCACCGCCGCGGCTTTCGCATCTGGGAGGCGATTCGCAGCGGCCCGGAGGGGTTCGCCCCCGGCCTTTACCGGGTCGAGGTGTGGACCGGTGAGGGTCAGCTGGTGGGCCGCGGGGAGATCCGCGTCACCGGAAAGAGCGTCAGAGAGGCTCCCTGACCTGCGCAAGCGCGGCGCACCGTCCAGACGACGGGGCCCCCAGACACCCCGCCCGGCGCCGCTCGTCACTCACCGATTCCGAGGCGGCTCCTCAGGTAGGCAACGATCTCGCCGGTATCCGTTCCGGGCGGGAAGATGCGCTCGATCCCCTGCTTCTGGAGCAACTCGATGTCCTCTCGAGGGATGACTCCGCCGCCGAAGACCGGCACGTCGGCCGCCCCCGAGGCACGCAAAGCCCGAACGACCGCGGGGAACAGCTCCCGGTGGGCGCCAGAGAGGCTGGACAGCCCGACCGCGTCCACATCCTCCTGCACGGCCGCCTGGGCGATCTGCTCCGGAGTCTGGCGCAGGCCCGTGTAGATCACCTCGAAACCGGCGTCGCGCAGGGCTCGCGCCACGACTTTCGCGCCGCGGTCGTGGCCATCGAGGCCGGGCTTCGCAACCAGGATTCTCTTCGGTACCCGCACTCCCCCCACGCCCTCCGGACGTAGTATCGCCGGCGAGCGGCGGCTCCACAAGTGGTCAGGATTCGCTTGATTTCGCTTCGTCTCGCCCGTAAGCTCCCGCCGTTTGCCCCGAAGGGGAGGAAAACCACCATGGAGACCGACACCCGCCGCACGCTGCCCGAGAATGCCTACCGCCCCCTGAAGCCGGGCGAGCGCTACGTGCCGGTGGTCCCGGCCGCGGACCGCGTGCCGGAGTGGACGGGCAGGTCGGTGGCGATCGGCCTTGTCATGGCGGTCGTCTTCTCGGCCGCGGCCGCGTTCCTCGGCTTCAAGGTCGGGCAGGTGTTCGAGGCCGCGATTCCGATCGCGATCCTTGCCGTCGGGATCGGGGTCACGCTCAAGCGGCGCTCCACGATCCTCGAGAACGTGATCATCCAGTCCATCGGGGCCGCCTCCGGGCTGATCGTGGCGGGCTCGATCTTCACGCTCCCGGCGCTGTTCATCATCGGCCTGCCCGTCGACCTCTTCAAGCTCTTCCTGGTTGCCCTCTTCGGCGGCATCCTCGGCGTCCTGTTCCTGATTCCTCTCCGACGCTACTTCGTCAAGGAGATGCACGGCGAGCTCCCCTTCCCGGAAGCGACAGCGACCACCGAGGTGCTGGTGGCCGGGGAATCGGGTGGCCAGCAGGCGGTTGTCCTCGCGGTGGCCGCCGCGATCGGGGGGGTGTTCGACTTCCTGGTGATCCACTTCTCGGCGTTCGCAGAGGTCTTCACCACGCGGTCGGTTTCGTTCCTGGCAGGCCTGGCGTCGAAGGCGAAGCTGGTGTTCAAGCTCGACGTCCTCGCGTCGGTCCTCGGGCTGGGCTACATCATCGGCCTGCGCTACTCGGCGGTGATCTGCGCGGGCTCTTTCATCTCGTGGTTCCTTCTGGTTCCGCTCTTCGGCTGGGTTGGAGACGGCCTGACCGTGCCGCTCGGGGCCAGCGTCGGTGGAAGCCTGATCTCCGGGATGAGCGCCGACCAGATCTTCCGCAACTACGTGCGGCTCATCGGCATCGGGGGTATCGCGTGCGCCGGGCTGCTCGGCATCCTGCGCAGCTGGCGCATCATCGCCTCCGCCTTCGGGCTGGGGTTCAAGGAGCTGCTCGGGAAGAAGGGGGCCGAGACGGTGCAGGCGGAGCGCACCGACCGCGACCTGCCGATGAAGACCGTGCTGAGTGGCATCCTGGTGATGGCGGTCGTGATGCTCCTCTTCTTCGCCTTCGGGGTGCTTCGACAGCAGCCCAACTACCTCGGCCTCTCGGTGATCGCGCTTCTTGTGGTGCTGGTGATCACGTTCCTGTTCACGACGGTCTCGGCCCAGGCGATCGCCACGGTCGGGTCGAACCCGGTTTCCGGCATGACCTTGATGACGCTGATCCTCGCTTCAGTGATCCTGGTTGCCGTCGGCCTCACCGGCAACGCTGGAATGCTCGCCGCGCTCATGATCGGCGGCGTCGTGTGCACGGCGCTCTCAACGGTCGGCGGCTTCGTCACGGACCTCAAGATCGGCTACTGGACGGGCGCGACGCCGGCCGTCCAGGAGCGCTCCAAGATGCTCGGCAGTCTCGCCGCGGCGCTCACGGTCGGGTCGGTGATCCTCCTCCTCAACAAGGTCTATGGCTTCGTGCAGACTCCTGCGACGCCCACACCCCTCGAGGCCCCGCAGGCCAACGCCATGGCCGCGGTTATCCAGACCCTGATGTCCGACCAGCCGGTACCCTGGCTCCTCTACGGGGTGGGAGCGCTGCTGATTCTGGTCCTGCAGATGGTCAAGGTGCCCGCCCTCCCCTTCGCCCTCGGCATGTATCTCCCGCAGCAGCTGACGACTCCGCTGCTGGTCGGGGGGTTGGTGGCGCACTTCGTGGCCAAGTCGGCGAACGGGGACGAGAAGCTGGCACAGGCGCGGAGCAGTCGCGGAACCCTGATCGCCTCCGGTTTCATCGCCGGGGGAGCCGTGATGGGCGTGGTGGCGGCGTTCCTGGCGTTTCTAAAGCAGGGGTTCGTGATTCCCTGGTTCCACTGGCCGGTGCAGGTCGACCTCGGCGTGAACCTCTTCAAGAATGCGGCGGGGTCGGGGGCCGAGTTGCTGGCGCTTCTCTTCTACGTGGGGCTCGTGGCCTACATGTACGTGGACGCTCGGCGCGCCAGGGCCGAAGCGTAGGTGAGCCGGCCGCCGGGGAGCGAGCCGCGCCTAAGGCTGCTTGGGCTCCGGGGGCGGCACCTGCCCCGGCGAGCCCAGGACATTTGGCGGCGGGACCGCCATCAGGTTGGACGGTAACGTGTTGGGCGATGAGCCGGCGGGCCTCGACCAACCCTGCTGGGCCGGGGCGGCCGCCTGCGCCGGGGGCGCCTGAGCCCCCGAGGGTGCAGCCGCGGGTGCGGGGGTCCCGACCGGCTTCGGGGGCGGAAGGATCTCCTGCCAGGTCAGGTCGAAGGCCACCTGCGTCGGCTCACCCCCGAAGGTCACCTTGGCCGTGATCGTTCCCTGCTTTCCGGGTTCGAGCTTCCCGGCGAGCGTCCCTGACCCGGAAGCGACCGACTTGCCCTGGTTGTCGAGCATCCTCATGGAGGCGCTCACGGCCTGAACCGGGTTCTTGCACTGGTTGACGACCGTCGCCGAGATCTCCCACTCGCTCTCCGACACCCTCTTCTTCTCGTAGCTCAGCAGCGCGACCTGGCCGCCCGCCTCGGATGCTGCCTCTTTCTCCTTGGCCTCCGGCTCGCCTTCCGCCGCCTCGACGTGACTCACGTCCGCGTCGGTCACGATCAGGGCCCCGCTCGCTGCGGATGCCCTTGCCCCCAGGAAGGGGCTGTGCGGTCCGCCCGGCTCGGTCGCCGGCGCGGTCGCGGGCTTCTCCCCGCTCGCCTGACGGGTGGCCGTCAAGTCAACGGCGGAGAGCGGGTAGGACTCGCGGCGACCGTTCGCGTACTGAACGGTGACGTAGCTGCCGCTCACGTTGAAGCTCGCAACCTCGAGTCGCTTACCCCCGGTGAGAACGACGGTGGCAGCCCAGGCCTCCCCGGCCAGCATGAACGCCATCACGAGCACTGTCAGTCTCTTCACCGAGCACCTCCAACCGCTCCTGCTAATATGATAACCCCACGTGCCTCTCGGGCCCCGCCAGGAACGTGGCAAAGCCCAACAGGAGCGGGTTTGGCGCTTCCCCACTCCTTGACAGTCCCCCATTGGCAAGCAGGGAAAGGGGAGGACCGGCCTGCCGGCGCGGGGCCAAGAAACAAAGCGCCCCGGGGAAAGCCCCGGGGCGCGAAGAGTACAAAGAGGAGTCAGGACTCAGAACATCACAACCAGGGTGACGCGCCGGTTCTTGGCGCGGCCCTCGGCGGTCTTGTTGTCTGCGATCGGCTTGAACTTGCCGTAGGAGACGGCGCTCAAGCGATGCATGGGGAAGCCCTGCTGCATCACGAGGTAGCGCATGACGGCCTCGGCGCGGGCCTGACCGAGCGTGACGTTGTACTCGTCAGAACCGACGCCGTCGGTGTGGCCCTGGATCTCGATGTAGACGTTCTTGTTCTCGTCCTTGACGCGCTTCGCAAAGGCGTCGAGGGCAGCCTTGGCGTCAGCGGACAGGTCGCTCCGGTTGAAGCCGAAGTGGACCGCATCGTCCGTGAGCGTGACCTCGTACAGGAACGAGTGGTTGGCCAGCTTGTTGGCCTCGTTGGCGCGGTTGAGGGCGTCCTTGGCCGTGTCCGACAGCTTGGCGAGCTGATCGTTCTGCATCGCGTCGGACTTCTTCAGGTTCGTCACGTCCATCTGCGTGGCTTCAACCTGCTTCTGCACCTCACCGATCTTGGTGTCCTGAACCTTCGAGGCGGCGGCCACCTGCTCCTGGACATAGGTCTTGGTGGCGCAGCCGGTCACACCCAGCGTGACGACCAGCCCCACCGCGAGCACAACCAACAGCGACTTTCTCATGGCAATTCCTCCCTTTGCTCCCTAATCACCCGGTTAAATGGTTCGCTTTCGCTCCAGGGGGCCCTTATATCACAGTTCACTCACCGTCTGTCAAGGCCCCGCCGGCCCAAATCAAGGCAATGTTCCCCTGTACCCCTGCCTGGACATGGCCCCGTATCCCCCATCCACCTTCACCTCCAGCCTGCGCCACTTCACCGAACCGAGGCCCGAGGGCTGGAAGGTGATGATGTAGCGCATCGCAAGCTCCCCTCTCAGATCCTTGGCGAACCTCGGAAGCTTGGCGGCGTTATCAACCCGGATGTACCGACCTCCCGAGGCTGTGGCGAACTTCTCCAACAGCGCCTCATAGCTTTCCGGAGAACCCTCCTCCGGCGGCGGTGGCTCGATCCCGAGAGCGTACAGGGGGTCCGCGAGTCCCTCCAGAACCGCCAAGGCGTCACCCGGGGTGAAGGCCGAAGCGGTGTCCACGCCGTCAGTGAACAGGAGAACGACTCGCCGAATGTTGTGGGCCCCTTCCATGGCCTGCGGAGCGGCGGTCAACATGTCGTAAAGCGCCGTCGTCCCGTAGCCCCGGAGCGATTCGAGAATACGCCCGAGGAGCCCGGGATCGGTCCCAAAGGACAGTCGCCTCTTGACGTCGCCGGCCCCGAAGGTGATCAGACAGGCCTCGTCGGCCGGGCGCAGCTGCCTCACGAATTCCATGACCGCATCCCTGGTTCTCGCGAGACGCCGCCCGTTCATCGAGCCGGATGTGTCGACGACAAAGGCATAGGAGATCGGCAGGCCCCCCTCGCGCCAGAACGACCTGATCGGGAACTCCATGTCGTCCACCAGGAGGTGGAAACGGTCCTTTTCAAGATTCGAGATGAGCCTGCCCTTGCCGTCCCGCACGGTGACCGGGACCAAGATCGAGGAGACCTCGGCAGACGCGCTGAACGAATCCTTCCTTTCGGGTGTGTCCTCGCACAGAGCGGGACTGGCCAGGACCACGGCCGTCGCCAGGAAAGGCAGCAGCCAGCGCGACGGGCGTCTCAGCTGCATCCGGCCCTAGAATACGAAGGTCACGCCCAGTGAGAGCTCCGTGAACGTCACCCAGTCGTACCCGTAGTAGCAGCCGCCGTAGTCCCAGTCGCAGCTGTCGTAATGGTTGAAGTCAACGCTGTGCCCGCGCCAGTCGAAGCGCAGGGCGACTTTCGGGTTGAAGAAGATCTTGAACCCGACACCGAAGTCACCAACGAATTCCGTCTGCGCATAACCGCCGCTGACGCCCCCGACTGTGTAGTGTGGGTCGAGGCGCATCGCGCCCACACCGAACCCGAGGAACGGGACGAACCTGCTATGGCCGAAGGCGACCTCCATGTTCACCTCGGCGGTTGTCGTGTCCAGGGTCCCGACCTTCATCGTTTCGCCGTGCATTCCCCCATAGCCCGCGAAGAGGTCGGGGCGGGCCTGGGAGAGGTAGCCTTCGACCGCCCAGTTCGGCGTGAAGCGATAGGCGGCGCGGAGGCCGTACACCGTGGCATCGCCTGTCCTCATGTCGTCGTAGGCATAGTCGAACGACGCTGTTGAAATGTGGTCGCCGAACCAATAGCCGACGAGCGGTGTCAGCTCGAACGAGTTCGGCGTCCCCTGAGCGAAGGCCAGCGTTGCAGCCAGAAAGCAGCACACGGCAACCAACACCCAGCGCATGTCACTTCCCTCCTTGCTTCGGCCTCTCCTTCAGCACCCCGAGCGCCTGCTCACGGAGATCCTTCATGGACTCCGCCGAGTACCCGGGGTAGATACGCACCACACTCCCCTCCTTATCGAGAAGGACCGAGAAAGGAAGCCGGTCCACACTCAAAGCGGCCTGGGTCTGGCCGTCGATGAGGTAGACAGGCAAAGTGATCCCCGTGCGACTGAGAAACTCCTGGACGCGCGGTCGAATCAGCGTGAGCTGCGTGGCCACACCTTCCTCTGAGATCGGCGGCAGGTCCATGTCGATCGCGAGCACCACGAGTCCTTTGCCGCCGAGTTCGTTGGAGAGCTTCTGCAGCTCGGGCAGCTCGATCCTGCACGGCCCGCACCAGGTGGCCCAGAAGTTCAGCACCGTTGCCTTCCCGAGGATGCTCTTGAGCGCATAGGTCTGGCCGGTGAGGTCGTTCACCTGGATCGCAGGGAAAGGGGGTCGCTCCTCCGCCGCCGACACGGTCGCGGCCACCAGACCCGCCAGGAACAATGCAGCGAGAGTTCTTCTGTCCATCGCGCGTATGCTACCACGCCGTTGACACTTCCCGAAGCTTGTGCTACGTTTCACAACCATGAGCGAGCGGGATCTTCACCGCATAGCGATTGTCGGCGGGGGCATGATGGGACGCTCCATCGCCACCCGCGTCTCACAGGCTGGTCTGGGCGTTGTGCTCCGCGACATCAGCGACGAGCGCACGAGTCAGATCAAGGACCTTCTGCAGACCGATCTCGACCGCGAGATCGAGCGCTGGGGGCTCACGCAGTCGGAGAAGAAAGCGATCCTCGCCCGAATCGAATTCACGACCGAGGTCAAGCGAACGGTGGGCTGCGACTTGGTGATCGAGACGATCTACGAGGACTTCGAGGCAAAGAAGGCCCTGATCGCTGAGTTGGACGCCGTCCTCGAGCCGCACACCCCGATCATCATCAACACGTCGACCCTTTCCATCAGCGAGCTCGCACAGGGTCTCTCTCACCCCGAGCGGGTTATCGGAATGCACTTCCTCTACCCCGTCACGACCACCCGCGTGGTCGAGGTCGTGAAGGGAGTTGTCACCAGCGAAGACGCCTTCGAGACAGCGCGCCGTTTCGTGCGCGTTCTCGGCAAGGTGCCGATCCAGGAGTTCGAGTCCCCCGGCTTCGTGACGACCCGGGTGATCATGCCGCTCATCAACGAGGCGGCACACGTGGTGATGGAGGGCGTGGCCAGCGCGGCCGAGGTGGACCTCGCAATCAAGCTCGGCTACGAGTTCCGTCACGGCCCCCTCGAGTGGGCGGACCGCGTCGGCCTCCACAGGATCCTCAACTGGCTCGAGCACCTGTTCCATGAGACCGGCGACGCCAAGTTCCGGCCGTGCCCGATAATTCGGAAGCTCGTCCGCGCGGGTCAGACCGGGGCTCGCGTCGGCAAGGGTTTCTTTACCTACGACAGCGAGCGGAGCCGCCTGGACCGCCTGCCGGACGATACCCCGAAGCTCGGCTGAACGCCGGCGCCTCGCGCAAAGAGGGGAGCGTCAAATGAAGGTCCTCGTTCTCAACTGCGGTTCCTCCTCCGTCAAGTTCCAGGTGATCGAAACCTCGCTCGAGATGATCGAGGCCAACACCGACGAGACTCTGGCCAGGGGCCTGGTCGAGAAGATCGGTCTCTCGGACTCTCGACTGGCGATCGAGGTCGAGGGTCGGAAACCTTACCAGGAGATCGCCGAGATCCTGGAGCACCGGGCTGCGGTCGAGCGCGTCCTCAAGGTTCTGGTCCATCCCGAGCACGGCGTTCTCAAGAACGTCAAGGAGATCGAAGCCGTCGGCCACCGCGTCGTTCACGGCGGTGAGAAGTTCGCATCCTCGGTCCTCGTCACGCCCGAGGTGGAGGCGATGATCGAGGAGTGCGTGGTACTCGCGCCCCTCCACAACCCCCACAACCTGCGTGGGCTCAGCGCCGCTCGCAGCCTTCTCTCCGATGTCCCGCACGTCGCCGTCTTCGACACCGCATTCCACCAGTCGATGCCGCCAATGGCCTACATCTACGGCCTGCCCTACGAGCTCTACACCCGCCACGCCATCCGCAGGTACGGTTTCCACGGAACCTCCCACCGCTTCGTCTCGATTCGCACCGCCGGCCTGCTCAAACGCCCCCTCGATCAGGTGCGGATCGTGACCTGCCACCTCGGAAACGGGTGCTCGATGGCCGCGGTGGACCGTGGGCACTCGGTTGACACCACCATGGGCTTCACGCCGCTAGAGGGCCTCTTGATGGGGACGCGCAGCGGCGATCTCGACGCCGCCATCCTCCCCTGGGTGATGACGATGGAGGATGTCACCCTCTCGCAGCTCAACGCGATGCTCAACAAGCACTCGGGTCTTTACGGCATTTCCGGCGTCTCGTCCGACATGCGGGAAATCGAGCATGCCTGCACCACCGGAAACAAGCGGGCGCGCCTGGCGTTCGATATCTTCTGCTACCGAATCAGGAAGTACGTCGCCGCCTACGCCGCCGCCATGGGAGGCATCGACGCGGTCACCTTCACCGGCGGCATCGGCGAGAACTCGGCGCTCGTCCGCCAGGCTTCGGTCGCCCGCATGGAGTTCCTCGGGATCGACCTCGATGAGGAGGCCAACCGCGCGGCGCCTCGTGGCAAGGAGGTCCTGGTTTCCACTCCCTCGTCGCGGGTCGCGGTAGCCGTCGTGCCCACGAACGAGGAGCGCGTCATCGCCCGCGACACGGTGCGCGTCCTCGGCGGCGTCATGCCCTCCTTTGCCGTGCCGGGCACGGAAGCGCCCAGGTAGGAGAAGGGATCAGGGGTCCGGGCTCGGGCAGAAGCAAGATCAGATTCGCCTGCCGCAAATTGCCTTCTCGGTGACCCTCACGCCTCAAGCCGCAAGCCTGCTTCCGTCAGGAAGCTCCGGGCAGCGACGCGCCCCGCCTCGACGGCCTCGTCGAGGCCCCGGTATGCGGCCCAGTGGAGGTGGTTCACCGCCGGGGCGATCACCGCATCCGCCTCCTCGAGGATCCGACGCCTCAGCTCCGCCCAGCCCATGGCGGATGCCCGAAACAACGCGGTTGGGATCCGGTCCGCGCGACGAGTCAACGGCGGCAGGCCCTCGCTGACCTCAACCGCGACGACGGGAGCCCCGATGGCTCGTGCGGCCCGCACCGGGATCTCCGCGACGGCGCCGCCGTCTTGCATCGGCCTACCCTCCCAGATGATCGGCGATGCCAGGCCGGGCATTGCGGAACTCGCCGCAACCGCCAATCGCAGCGAGCCCCGGGTCAGCCAGGCTTCCTCGCCGGTGGTGGTGTCCGTGGCGATGACGACAAACGGGCTGGGGAGCGCCTCTATCCGGGTCTCCGGGAGGAGGAAGGCCACCCGATCGAGGAGCTGCTGACGGCTCAAGAACGGGCCTCGCACGATCGCCAAGATGAGCGTGGCTACCCGCCGCAGGTGGCGCCAGAATCCGGACCCGCCACCAGTGTCGGCCGTGCCGATGAGGTCCGGCACGTCTTCCACCAGACCCGAACCGACGAATGTCCTGACCCTCCGGATTGCAGGCTCGGCGCCGTTCAACAGCCAGAGCGCGCCCATCAGAGCGCCGGAACTGGTGCCAGCAATCCCGCGCACCTCGACGCCCGCCCTCTCCAGCTCCGCAAGAACCCCGAGGTGGGCCAGACCCCGGACGCCGCCACCTCCCAGGGCCAGGACTACGCCCCGGGACGGGTCGAGGGGTTTCATCGGCGCGTCCTGGAACGGAGCCGCACGCGGTTCTGGTTGAGCACGATCGCCTCGTGAACTCCCTCCGCGACGCGCTGCGCCTTGTCCGAGATGTGCTCCAAATCCCCGGTGATCCCCCGCGGGTCGATGTCGCCGATCTTGTCCCCGCCCTCCACCGGGACACCGTCGCGAAGCAGGCCGCGTATCACGCCCGAGATGCGGGCCACGACCGGGTACTCCGAGTCGACCGGCACGCCCTTGTACAGGTCCTCCCGGGCGAACAGCAGCACCACGACGCCGATCTTCTCGCCCTGCTCCAACCGGTCCCCGATGTCGTGATTGGTGCGGAAGATCCCCGGTCTCTGAGCCTTGATCACGCGCTCCAGCGCGAAGCCCATGATCTCCGCCGGAGGCTCCAGCGGCAGCGACTGCCCGCCTGACGAGACCACCCTCCCCAACTGCGGGCCGCGCACCGTTTCCACGAGCGCGTGGCAGTCCCTGCCGGCCAGGTAACCCGGGCCGAGGGCGATCACCAGCGGCGCCAGCTCCTTGGTGAGCCCCCAGTTGGAACGCAGCATCGCGGCCTCGACGTAGATGTCCGGGGGCCAGGCGGTGAGGACCTCAGGCAGGGGCTGGGTGGTCACGGCGAGGTCGCCGAGTTCATGGACCATGTCGATGTCGGAGAGCAGCATCACGAAACGCGCGGTGACTCCGTCGACGGTCTTTCCGTGGCTGAAGACCGCCTCGGAGAAGCAAACGTTTCGCCGGACCGCCTTCGGGAACGCCCGCTCGACAAGCAGGATGCGCCCCATGCCCTGGCGCGCGAGGTGAGCCGCCACGGCACTGGCCAGCTCCCCTGCACCTCGAATCAGGACGCGCGCCTCGCGCAACCTTTGCATCAGCGTGCCGCCAGGGCCTCGATCTCCACCTCTGCCCCGCGCGGGAGGGACGCCACACCCACCACCGCACGAGCCGGCCTGTGGTCTCCGAAGAAGGACGCGTAGATCGCGTTGAACTCGGCAAAACGCCCCACGTCGGTGAGGTACACGGTGACCTTCACCACACGACTCCGGTCCGACCCGGCCGCTTGCAGGATCCCATCCAGGTTTGCGAGCACGCGCGCCGTGTGGTCGGCGAAGCTCCCGCGCACGAGCCCACCGGTCGCCGGGTCGAGAGGAATCTGGCCAGACACGAATACCAGGTCCCCGAGGGCGATCGCCTGGCTGTACGGGCCTATCGCCTCGGGCGCCGTGTCGGTGTGGATCACCTCCGGTCTGGTCTTCATGCCCCCTCCGCATCCGGAACGAACTCCCAAATGTCCCGAAGGTTACGGAAGCTCTCAGCAAAGTCAAGGCCGAAGCCCACCACGAAACGGTCCTCGATCTCGAGGCCCACAAAGTCGAGCGGCACGGCGACCTTTCTTCTCGAGGGCTTCGAGAAGAGCGCGACGACCTGAACCGAGCGCGGGTGGCGGGCCTTCAGCATCGCGACGACGTCCGCCAGAGTCAGGCCCGTGTCCACGATGTCCTCGATCACGTAGACGTCCTTGCCGGCGATCTCCACCGTCACATCCTTGATAAGCGCGACGGTCCCCGAGGATTCGGTCGTCGCGCCGTACGACGAGGCCTGGATGAAGTCCACGACAACGCTCCGCTTCAGGCGGAGCGTGAGTGCCGTCAGGAAGTAGACGGCCCCTTTCAGGATCCCCACGAAGACAGGGTCCCTTCCCTCGAGGTCTGCGTTGATCTCCTCCGCCAACGTGGCAATCACCTGTTGGACCCTCTCGGCCGTGAGCACCTTCTCCTTGAGCACGCGCCACCCCCTTTGACTGCGCTGCGGCCCTTTGGTGTAGACTCCGTTCGGAAGCTGCACCATGAGCGCCATCGGACTGCAGGAACTCAACCAGCGCTATGTCCGGCTCACCGACCGCAGCCGGTCGCAGTGGACGTTCTACCAGTACCTGCAGGGTTTGTTCAAGCACCTCTTCAACATGCCGTGCCCCATCGAGATCGACTTCCCTACCCTGTTCAACGAGCTGCGCCAGCTCGGGGCGGGTCTCGGGCACTCCGAGACAGGGCACACCGAGAGGACGATCTCGGGCCTCAACACCCGCCTCGACGGGCAGGCTCGCAGGCTCCTCGAGGTGGACGAGCAGATCCCCCCTTCCCTGCTCCGGAGGTTCTTCGATCGGCTTCGCAACCAGGACGAGAAGGTGCTGCTCGCGATCATCAAGTTCTATCTCGACGCCAGCCACGAGAAGGGGGACACGCTCGACAAGCTGGACATTCTCTTCACGCGCCTCGCAGAGATCCCCCGCGAGGATCATGGGAGCCTGGCCCGCGAACGCCACGAGATCGAACGCCTGGTGCATCCGCTTCTGCAGTACCGTCCCTCCCCCAAAACGTCTCCGCAGGAGGTGGACGCCCTCCTGCAAGCGATCGCCGAGCTCAGGGGAGAGGTGCTCGGTTGCAGGAACTTCACCGAGCTCGTGGCGGGCGGAGCCCTCGACCGGTTTCGTGGTCTCAAGCGGCGCCTGGGGGAGAACATGCTCCACCCCAGCCTGCTGCCCGTCGTCCTGGAAACCACGGTATCCATCAAGAACCGGTTCCGTGAGCTCTGGGAGGACGAAGAGGCTGCGCTGTTGAACGACACCAACCGGGTGCGCGAGCTCCAGAAGCAGCTCGCCGAGAACCCGGAGATTGCGACCCCCGAACTCCGAGAGCTGCTCGAGGTCTTCGCGGCAGCCCAGCAACGCTTCGACGAGGGGCGCCAGACGGAGAACGTGCGGCGCGAGGACGCCCTCAAGCTTCGGCAGGCCCTGAACCGGATCCTCGAGCAGTTCGACATCACTCAGCTCGCGGCCCCTCTGGCACCTGCCGCCGAGGAGGCAGACCAGGTTCCAACGCCGTGGGAGACAGGCAAGCCGACACCGCCAACCGGCTTTCCAGGGGGCGGCCAGACCCTCTCCGCCGGATTGCAGGCGGATCCGCTCCTGCAGGAGTACGTGAGCAAGATTCTGTTCGCCCTGGAGCTCGTCGGCAGCGACCGTCCTGCGGATGAAGCGGTGACCGCCAAGGAATTGGCACATCTTCGGCTCGAAGCGTGCGAGGTCAAGGCCTGCCGCGCCCTGCTCAACGGAAGCGCGGTTCAGGGCTCCCTCGTCGGCGAACGGGCCAGGCACCTCCTTCAGGCCGCGGCGCTTCGCATCCGGCTGGACGATGAGGCGCGTGAGATAGACCGTCTGCAGAAACGGTCATCGGAGCATCTGTCCGAGACCCTGGAGCGTGCTTCCCAGTCCCTGCAGCGCGCCGCAGAGCTTGACCGACGTTTCGGCTGGCTGGTCGAGGATGCCCTCTACCGTGGAGACACGGAGCACCTCGAGGAGCTGTACCGCTGTCGCTTCCGGCTTCTGCGCGCCTATTCCGGACTCTGGCTGATCCACAACGAACGTGGCGGAATCTCCCCGTACTGAGCATCGTCGGCTGCGCCTTCGGCTGGGCGACGTGACCTTCCCGCTGGAGATCGACAAGCTCGTCATCGGGCGAAGTCGTTCGTGCGACATCCGGCTGCGCGCGGACACGGTCTCCCGCCTGCACGCAGCGCTGGTGTGGCGCAACGACGAACTCGTGGTCGAGGATCTGGGTTCCTCCAACGGCACTTTCGTGAACGGAGAGCGGGTCCTCTCGCCCCGCGCCATCGTTGCCGGCGACAGCGTGCGGTTCGGGTCTCTCCGCGGCACCATCGAGAGATCCGATGCGCCAGCGTCGGTCGGCGACTCGAAGTCCGGGCCGGACAACACAAGCGGCCTCATCCCCGGCGATCCGGCCGGACTGGGCTGGCGACTCCTCGCTGCGGTGACCGACATCGCGCTGTTCAGCGCCGGCTCACTCATCCCGTTCAGTCCGCTCCTGGTGACGACTCTGATCGAGCGCTACCTCCTCTCGCCCGACGCGCTGCCGCCCACCCCGCAGACCAAGTCGGTCATCACCGGCGCATGCGCCGTCCTCTGGGTCGTCTTCGCGCTCTACTACGTCGTCCACGGCTGGGCACGGCGCGGCGGCACACCGGGCCTCCGGCTGTGCGGCCTGCGCCTCCTCGACTGGAGGCACAGAGTCCCGATCGGCTACCCTCGCGCCCTCCTCCGCCTGGTGGCCCTCTTCGTGACCGTGTTGACTTTCGGGCTCGGCTACCTGCTCATCCCATTTCGGCGCGATCGCAAGGCGCTGCACGATCTGCTGGCGGGGACGCTCGTCACTCACCCGGCGCCGCCCCTTGGTCGCGCGGCGCCGCCCGCGTAGAATCCTCTTGTGAATGAGATCATGCAGGCCTTCGGGACCACCGGCTGGGTGGCGAAGTTCGTGCTGGCTGTTCTCGCGGTCTTCTCTCTCGCCTCCTGGACGCTGATGATCCTCAAGGTGCGCCAGTTGCGTCGTGCCGACGGCGACAACCTCTCCTTCCTCGGGGAGTTCCGCCGCGCCACACGTCTGGCGGACGTCCAGGCCGCGGCGGCGAAGACCCCGGCGGCACCGCTCTCGGGCATGTTCCGCGCGGGGTACCTCGAACTCGAGGCCCAGGTCAGGGTGCTCCAACGCACCGGCCAGTCCGGTGGCCAGATCAAGAGCCTCGTGGCGGTGGAGAGAGCGCTCCAGCGCGCGATCGGGGTCGAGGGCGCCAAGCTGCAGCGGTTCCTCCCCTTTCTCGCCACGACGGCGTCCGCCACGCCGTTCATCGGACTGTTCGGGACTGTCTGGGGGATCATGACCACCTTCCGAGCCATCGCCGTGAGCGGGTCCACCTCGATCGTGACGGTCGCGCCCGGGATCGCGGAGGCGCTGGTCACCACTGCGGCGGGCCTTGCGGCCGCCATACCCGCGGTCATCGCGTACAACGCCTTCCTCGGCGCTCTGCGGCGACAGCGGGGCCTGATGGACGACTTCCTGCTCGAGTTCCTCAACCTCACCGAGCGCACCTTCACCTGAGGCGAGGGCACGCCATGGCTTTTCGGCCCTCCACCGAGTTTGACGATCTCTCCGAGATCAACATCACTCCGCTGGTTGATGTGATGCTCGTGCTCCTCATCATCTTCATCGTCACCTCGCCGATGCTGGTCCAGGGCCTCCAGGTTGAACTCCCGCGCCAGGCCGCCGCCCCGCTCACCCAGAAGGGCCCCGAGCCGATCGTGCTCACGCTCACGCGTGATCGACTCGTGTTGCTCGGCGACCAGCCCGTGCACCCGACGCTCCTCGCGCAGCGGCTGGGCCCGCTGCTCGCGGGTGGGCCCCGCCCCGTCTACCTCAAGGGGGACCAGCGCCTCCCCTACGGTTTCGTGATCGAGGTGCTGGCCATCCTCAACCGGATGGGCGTGGAGGAGGTCGGCATGGTCACGGTTCCCCCGGAGACGAGATGAACGATCCGGTGAGCGAGGAACTGGCCCGCCGGGCGCACCTCGATCTCCCGTGGCGGGGGGCTCTCCTCGGGGCCCTTGGGCTCCACATGGCCGTGGCCGCGACGCTCTTCTTGGGGCCTTCTCACCGGCAGCGGGCGCTCTTCCTCCCCATCGTGCAGGTTCGCCTGGCGGCTGTGCCCGCCCCCGCCGCAGGGGCACCGCGCAGCGCCCCGGCCGCAGCCTCCAAGCCGCCCGTCGCGGTGCCCCGGAAAGTCGCCGCGAAGAAAGCTGTCGAGCCGGCGCCGCGTCACCCGCTGCCGGCCAAGACGGCCAGCCGTCAGGCACCCCCCGAGGCCGCCCGGCCCCCGGGCGGGCCGGCGCGCGCCCAACCCGGGGAGGTGGCCGGACCTGGGGGCATTGCGCTCGGCGTTGGGCCCTCCGGTGGCGACGAGAGTTTCCCCTTTTCTTACTACCTCAACCGGGTCCTGGCCATCATCGAGAGCAACTGGTTCAGGCCACCGGTCCCTGCCGACGCCAAGTGCCGCGTGCGGTGCGTGATCGACCGCTCCGGCCGTCTGCTCGAGGCCGGCCTCGAGCAGGAGAGCGGCTCGGCCGCTTTCGACCGGGCGGCACTACGAGCGGTGTATGCTGCAGCGCCTTTGCCGCCGTTGCCGCAGGGTTTCGGTGGCACGACGCTCACCCTGCATCTGGAGTTCGGCCAGTGAAGAACGCGCCTCTGCTTGTCGGCATCGCCGCCTTCGTGCTCGCGTCCGCTTTGCCCGCGGCCGGGCAGGAGGAGGTATACCTCAAGGTCACCAGCCCGGGCCTGAGTCGAGTCATGATCGGCCTGGCGCCGTTTCCCTCCCGTCCCGGGACAGACCCGGAAGCCGCCGCGACCCTACTGACGACGCTGCGAAAGGACCTCGACCAGACCGCGGTTGCCGGCTTCGTCCCGGAGGAGAGCGCAAAACTGGTGGTCGTCGATCCCTCGAACGCCCTGCTGACCCGCCAGCGCTGGCGCGCGGTCGGCGCCCAGTTCCTGCTCGACGGCACCTTTTCGGGCGCGGGCAACCAGGTCGTCCTCGAAGTTCGACTGTGGGATCTCACCTCGGGGGAGGTCGCCTACTCCCGGCGCCTTCAGGGCACCGTCGCCCTCGCACCCACGATCGCGCACACCCTCGCCAACGAACTGGTGCACCTCTTCACCGGGCGACCCGGGCCGTTCCTCTCGCGCATTGCGTTCGTGTCCGACCGCAGCGGCGCCAAGGAGATCTGGGTGATGCGCTGGGACGGGAGTGAGGCGCAACAGCTCACCAGCCACCGGTCGATAGCGCTCTCTCCTGCCTGGTCCCCGGATGGCGAATGGCTCGCGTTCACCAGCTTCCTGCGCGGCGACCCCCAGTTGTTCATCCTCCGTCCGACCGGGGGCTACTTCAAACCGCTCTCGACCCTTCCGGGGGTGAACTCATCCGCAAACTTCTCACCCGACGGGAAGCTCATCGCCTTCGCCACCGGCGACGCGGGCAACACCGACATCTGGATCGTACCGGCGGCCGGGGGCACGCCCGAGCGACTCACCCACACGCTCGGCATCAGCACACAGCCCGCGTGGTCCCCGAACGGTCGCCAGATCGTGTTCACCTCCGCGGCGGGAGGCTCACCGCAGCTTTACGTGATGGATTCCGAGGGCACCAACGTTCGCCGATTGACGTTCGAGGACAAGTTCGCGGATGAGGCAGCGTGGGCGCCAGATGGTGTCCGTATCGCGTACACCACACTGGTCGAGAACCTGTTTCAGGTCGCGATACTGGATCTGCGGACCAACATCCGCACGGTCGTCGCCGGTCCCGGAAGCAACGAGTCCCCGTGCTGGTCGCCCGACGGCACGATGCTCGCCTTCGTTTCGAACCGCACCGGGACGAGGCAGATCTTCATCACCGACCCGGTGGGGCGGCCACGCCAAATCACCACCGACGGCAACAACATCCAACCCGCTTGGGTGGCCCAGGTCCAGTGATTTCGCTTGTCCGCTGGCCGGCTATGGTGTAGAGTCCGCCCGTCGAAAGGAGGCGTCGTGTCCGGGCCCTTGATCAGCAAGCCTTTGACATTCGCATTATGCGCGTGCGTTGCGCTGGGGCTGTCGTGCACCCATCGCAAGGCCGTCGAGGCTCCCCCACCGCCGACGGAAGCCACGGCGGAGGCCCCACCCGCACCGCTGCAGCCCGGGCCAGGCACGACCCAGGCCCGCCCTGAGCCCAGCGTGGCACCCGCGGAGCACCCGGAGGGCGGCGTCGCCAGCACCGAGTTGCCCACCGACCTCGCAGTGCTGAACAAGGCGATGTACATCAAAGACCCGCTCTTCGACACCAACTCGGCCGAACTCCGCCCGGATGCCCGCGAAATCCTCGCGGCCGACGCCTCCTGGCTGAAGGCATACTCCACGGTGAAGATCCTCATCGAGGGCCACTGCGACGAGCGCAACACCGAGGAGTACAATCTCGCGCTCGGCTGGCGCCGGGCCAACGCCGCCAAGGCGTACTTGGTGTCGCTCGGGGTATCGGCGGAACGAGTGGCAACGATTTCCTACGGCGAGGAGCGCCCGTTTGCGACGTGCCACGACGAGAGCTGTTGGTCGCAAAACCGTCGCGTGCATTTTGTGATCACGGCGCGATGAGGAGGTGGCGAATGCGGTGGCTGACCTTCCCGGCGCTGGCGGTGGCGGCCGCGGGGTGCGTCACGAGCGGCGACTTCGAGCTTCTGCACCGTGAGATCACCGACGTCTCGAGGCAGGTGGAAAACCTGAGCAAGCAGTCCTCCGGCAAGGAGGATCTGCAGGCGATGAGCCGCAAGCTCGCCGACCAGAACGCATTGATGCTCAAGTCAAACGCGGACATTCAGGCGCAGCTCCAGCAGTTGCGGGATCAGCTCCAAGCGCTGCAGACCAACCTTGAAGCCACGAATCAGCGACTGGCCTCGCTCTCCAACCAGCTGGCAACGACCCGCGAGCCTATGAGCGGCACGGCCGTCGCGCCCGCGGCGGCTGCAACTGCGGGCGGCGTCGCGGGAGCGGCAATGGCCGCACCGGCAGCTCAGGCTGCACCTCGAACCGGCGAGCCCACCCAGCTCTACAACGGAGCGTACGAGGACTACCTGCGCGGCAACTTCGACCTCGCCATCCAGGGGTTCCGCGACTACCTCAGCCGGTACCCGGACACGGACCTCGCGGACAATGCCTTCTACTGGATCGGTGAGTGCTACTATTCAAAGAAGGCCTACAAGGAAGCGATCGACGCGTTCACGCAACTCCTGAACAACTACAAGACATCGGACAAGGCGGCTGCGGCGCTCCTCAAGAAGGGCCTCGCGTACCTCGAGCTGGGCGACCGCTCCCAGGCCGTGATCAACCTGCAGTACGTTCTCTACGAGCACCCAGGCACCAAGGAGGCCGAGCTGGCGCGCTCCAGGCTCGCTTCCCTGGGTGTCAAGGTGAAGTAGCAACGATTCAAAGGAGAGTGCATGGCAAAGAGAATCAAGTCGGGTTTGAAGCGTCGTCGTCAGAACGAGGTGCGGCGTGACCGCAACCGCGCCGTCCGCACGCGCGTGCGCAACGCGATCAAGGCACTGCGCACGGCGATCGCCAGCGGCGACGCCGCCGCAGTGAAGGAGCTTCTGCCGCGCACCGTTTCGGTGATCGACGGCGGCGTGCGCAAGGGTGTCTTCCACCGCAACACCGCATCGCGCTACAAGTCGCACCTCACGAGTCAGGCCAACTCGCTGCTGCAGGCCAAGTAAGGCTCGCCCGTGGCGGGGCCGGTTCCCTTCCCCCCTCACCCGCTGTTCCCCGATCGGCTGGTCAGGAGGGGAAAGGTTCGGGACGTGTACCGGGCCGGCGATGACCGGCTCGTGGTGGTCGCGAGCGACCGGATCAGCGCATTCGACGTGGTGCTCGACCCCGGCATCCCCGCCAAGGGCGTCGTCCTGACACAGCTTTCGAACTTCTGGTTCTCGACGCTCTCCGACGTGATCCCCCATCACCTGGTGGAAACCGAGCTTTCCGGGCTCCCGGAGCCCTTCGCGTCCGAGCCGCGGCTCGACCGCCGCTCCTGCCTCGTCCGTGCCCTCCGCATCGTTCCCGTCGAGTGTGTGGTTCGCGGCTACATCGCGGGCTCCGGTTGGAAGGAGTACGTGGCCTCGGGAAGTGTCTCGGGCGTGCCGCTGCCCGTGGGGCTGCGACAGGCCGAGCGCCTCCCCGAGCCGGTGTTCACGCCCTCTACCAAAGCCGACGTCGGACACGACCAGAACATCCCATTCGACGAGGTGGCCCGCCTGGTCGGGGGCGGCGTCGCGGAGAGACTTCGTGACGTCTCGCTCGAGCTCTACCGACGGGCGGCGGCGCTCGCGGAGGAGCGCGGCATCATCATCGCTGACACAAAGTTCGAGTTCGGCCTGGACGACAGAGGCGGCCTGCTCTGGGCCGACGAAGCATTGACGCCAGACTCGTCGCGGTTCTGGCCAGCCGACCGGTACCGCGTTGGCGGCAACCCCCCATCGTTCGACAAACAGTTCGTGCGCGACTGGCTGGAGGGCTCGGGCTGGAACAAGCAACCACCGGCCCCGACGCTCCCGCCCGAGGTGGTGGCTCGCACCCAGTCCCTGTACCTCGAAGCGTACGAGCGCCTCACCGGCCGCGAACTGAAGATCAGCTGAGACGACGACAAGGGGAGAGGGGAGAGCAAAGAGCCAGGACCGGAACGCGGAGCCGACGGATTAGGCTCTTCGCTTTTCCCTTTTCCCTCTCCCCTCTCCACTCTCCCCTGCTTTCACCGGCTTCCGTTTCCCCCGGTCACCCGATATACTTCCCGGACTCTGTGCGACGGGAGGTCGCCTGCACATGGCAACCAAGTCGGTACCCAGTGACAAGATCAGGAACGTGGCGGTGGTCGGACATTCCTCCACCGGCAAGACGACCCTCATCTCGGCCATCCTTTTCGCCGCCAAGGACGTGAACCGCCTCGGCAAGGTCGACAAAGGCAACGCAGTGACCGATTTCGACGATGAGGCGGTGGAGCGCAAGATCACCATCGGGACCGCTGTCGCGCATGCCCATCACCGCGACTGCAAGCTGAATCTGATTGACACGCCCGGGTACTCGATCTTCACCACCGAGGCCGTGCAGGGCGTGAAGGTTGCCGAGGTCGCGCTGATGACGGTGTCGGCCGTGGCCGGGCCCGAGGTGCAGACCGAAAAGCTCTGGAAGATCTGCGCCACGATGGCCAAGCCGGTGCTGTTCGCGGTCAACAGCATGGACCGTGAGCGCGCCTCGGCCACGAGGACGCTTCAGCAGCTCCAGAAGAAGTTCGGGCGTGAGGTTCTGCCCCTTCAGCTCCCGATCGGTGAAGAGGCCGCCTTTGCGGGCGTGGTGGACCTCGTGCGCTCGAAGGCTTACCGGTTCCCCACGGACGAGAGCGGCACGGCTGCCGAAATCGAGATCCCCGGCGAGCTCAAGGGGGAGGCGGAGTCGGCACGTACCGCGCTCATTGAGATGGTTGCCGAGCAGGACGAGGCCCTGCTCGAGAAGTTCTTTGCGGATGGAGCGCTCTCCGACGAGGACCTGGTGGCCGGCCTCAAGAAGGCGGTGGCGGGGCGCAAGATCTTCCCGGTCTTCTACTGCGCCGCGGGCCGCAACCAGAGCGTGCAGCCCCTGATGGATGCGCTCGTTGAGCTGGTTCCCAGTCCGCTCGCCGTTCCGGTGCCGGCAAAGAACGTCGCGGGCGAGGAAGTCGTGATCACTCCCAAGCCCGAGGACACTCCGATCGGATACGTCTTCAAGACCTTCTCCGACCCCTACGCCGGACGAATCACTCTGATTCGTGTCTTCTCCGGGGCCTTCGCCTCGGATGGGACCTACCAGAACCGCCAGCGCGAGATCGCGGAACGCTTCGGTCCGGTCAATTGGATGCAGGGCAAGGACCTGCTGCCGGTCGAGAAGCTGGTCGCCGGTGACATCGGCGCGGTGGCCAAGCTCAAGGAGACCCGCACCGGCGACACGCTCACCAGCAAGGACGGCGCGGTCGTGGTCCCGCCCGTGCCGATCCCCGAGGCTGCCATCTCCTTTGCCATCTCCGCCAAGGCCAAGGGCGACGAGGACAAGATCGCGCAGGGTCTCGCGAAGCTTCAGGATGAGGACCCGACGTTGCACATCGGGCGCGACCCGCAGACCAAGGAGCAGCTGGTGGCCGGCGCGGGTCAGCTTCACGTCGAAATCGCGGTCGCGCGCCTGCGCAAGCGCTACAAGGTGGATGTCACGCTTCAGCCCCCCAAGGTCCCGTACCGCGAGACGATTACCAAGGGCGTCGAGATCACGGCGCGTCACAAGAAGCAAACTGGAGGCCATGGCCAGTTCGCCGAGGCCAAGATCCGCATGGAGCCACGCCCACGTGGAAGCGGCTACGAGTTTGTGGACAAGATCTTCGGTGGCTCAATCCCGAACAACTACCGTCCCTCTATCGACAAGGGCATTCAGGACGCCGCTGAGCGCGGGGCGGTTGCCGGCAACCCCGTCGTCGACTTCAGCGTTACGCTCCTGGACGGGAAGTTCCATGCCGTGGATTCATCGGACATGGCATTTCGCACCTGCGGCCGCAAGGCGTTCCGTGAGGCCGTCTCCCATGCCGGGCCGACGATCCTCGAGCCGGTCATGCAGGTGCAGATCACCACGCCGGACGAGTTCCTCGGCGACATCATGGGCGATCTCAACTCCAGGCGGGGCCGCGTGCAGGGCATGGACCCCGGCGACGCCCAGACCGTGGTGAAGGCGCTGGTGCCCCTCGCAGAGATGCTCACCTACTCCCAGACGCTCCGATCAATCACAGGTGGCCGCGGTGACTTCCACATGGAGTATTCCCACTACGACGAGGTCCCGAAACAGATACAGGAGAAGATCATCCAGGCGCACGCCGGTGCTGCCGAGGAAGAGGAGGAGGAATAGCTCGCGGCCCCCGTCCCCTGCCCGGCCTCGCCATGAGGCGAGGGCAACGCCCCTCTCTACCGGATCGACCCAGCAGGGGGCTTGACAAGCTCAAGCGATTGTGTCACTTTACGCTCGTGAGCTGTTTTTGCAGTTGCGGATCAACTTCGACCTGAAGTCAACCCGCCGCAAGGAGCAGCGTCCTTGCGGCTTTTTCATATAGTCGGGACGCACCCGACACGAACAACGGCGGACTTCGGATGCCGCCGGCAACAAGGAGAAGCAGCATGGCGCAGGGAACTGTCAAGTGGTTCAACGATACCAAGGGATTCGGCTTCATCACGCAGGAGGGCGGAGAGGACGTGTTCGTCCACTACACCGCCATCGCTGGCGAGGGCTTCCGCACGCTCAAGGAAGGGGCCCGGGTGGAGTTCGACATCGTGCGCGGGCCCAAGGGCCTGCAGGCGGCCAACGTTCGCGCCGTCTAGGGAGAAAAAGACAGGAAGATTGGAAAGGGCGGCGCGCTGCGCCGCCCTTTCGCTTTAGGTCGCAAGCCCTCGCTCAGCCCCCGACCGGCGCTCGGGCTGCCGGTCGAACCGGGATCGGGAGCTCTATCCGGCTGCGCGGGGCCCCGTAGTACGGGCGGTACCCCAGGTCCAGCCCTTCGGTCGGGCCCTTCTGGAGCAGCTGGTCCAGACCGATGACCGCCTCCTCGCGGCTCGCGAACGCCATCTCGTGAACCCGTGACATCACGATCGCTTCCTTCGGGCAGGCATCGACGCAGAACCCGCAGTAGACGCAGCGAAGCAGGTCGATGGTGAAAACCTTGGGGCGCTTCTCGAACTCGATGGTCGGGCTGGACGTGACGTCCTCCGCCTCGATGTGGATGCACTCCGCCGGGCACGCCTCTTCGCACATGTAACAGGCGACACAGCGCGGCGAGCCGTCCTCCCGCGTGAGGAGGATGTGCCTGCCCCGCAAGCGTTCAGAGTACTCGCGCTTGACCTCCGGCCACTCGACCGTGACCGTGTACTTGCGCGCGAACAGGTTCCCGAGGAAGTGCCGTAGCGTGACGGCCAGCCCCTTGACGATCTCGACGAGGTAGAAGCGCTGCATGAGTCGCAGGGGCTTGGGATCGCAGACCACCACGTCCTGTGTGATCATCGGTCGAGCTCCCCGGCGATGATGTTCAGGCTGCTCATGATGGCGACGGTGTCCGCGACCATGTGTCCCTCGAGGATGTGCGGGAAGGCCTGGAAGATCGCGAAGCACGGCGGCCGCACCTTGATGCGGTACGGGTGCCCGCCGCCGTCGGAGACGATGTAGTAGCCCAGCTCACCGTTCGCGGCTTCGGTGTAGCCGTACTTCTCGCCCGCAGGCACCTTCATGCCCTCCATGATGAGCTTGAAGTGCCAGATCAGGGACTCCATCTCCGTGTACACCTCATCTTTGGGAGGCAGGGCGACGTTGTGGTTGTCGGTGATGACGGGGCCCGGCTGCAATCGCTCGAGCGCCTGCTCCACGATCCGCAGCGACTGACGCATCTCCTCCACCCTCACGAGGTAGCGCGCGTAGGTGTCTCCGGCGTGGGCGATCGGGACCTTGAAGTCGTACGTCTCGTAGCCGAGGTACGGGTGCGCCTTGCGCACGTCGTAGGCCACGCCCGTGGCTCGCAAGCACGGCCCCGTCCAGCCCCAGTCCACCGCATCGTCCGCGCTGATTGCACCCACCCCCTCGGTGCGACCCCGGAAGATCCGGTTCTCCGTGATCAGGGTTTCCATGTCGTCGATCAGCTTTGGGATGCGCTTCAGGAGGTAGCGAACGGAATCCGCGAAGTCGGGCGGGGCATCCGCCGAGAGACCGCCGATCCGCACGTACGACATGGTGAGCCGGCTGCCGCAGCAGGCCTCGAGTACCGAGTAGAGCTCCTCCCGCGCCTGGTACATGTACAGGAAGGGGGTCATGGCTCCGATGTCGTTGAGGTTGGCCCCGACATCGACGATGTGGTCCATGATTCGTGAGAGCTCCGAGAGGATCAGCCGGATCACCTGGGCGCGCGGCGGCGCCTCCACGCCCAGCATCTTCTCGACCGCAAGCGCATATCCGACGCCGTTCATCATCGCCGAGCAATAGTTGAGCCGATCGGTGTACGGGATCACCTGGTTCCAGGTATGGGTCTCCGACATCTTCTCGAAGCACCGGTGCAGATAGCCGATCTCGGTCTCGGCCTTCGTGATCACCTCACCGTCCAGCCGAACCACGGTGCGGAGGGTCCCGTGCGTCGCGGGGTGCGAAGGCCCGAGGTTGAGCACCTGGGTCTCGAAGTGGTCCTCGTCTGCCTTGGCCTCCCTCGCCCAGGCCGGCTCGTCCTGCTCGCTCTCGCGCAGCAGCCAGCGTTGGCCGGGGTCGTAGTCCTTGCGCAGCGCGTGCCCCTGGAACGCCGGGTGACAGAGGATCCGCTTCAGGTTCGGGTGGCCCTCGAAGCGGACCCCGAACATGTCGTACGCCTCCCGCTCGAACCAGTCGGCGGCCTTCCACACCCCGTACACGGAGGGCACCAACGGATCGTCCTCACCCACCGGCACCTTGAGCCTCACCCGGTGGCCGTGCTCGAGCGACATCAGGTGATAGACGACCTCGAACCGCTCCTCCCGCCCTGGGTAGTCGACCCCGCAGACATCGAGCAGCATCTTGAAGTCCAGCGTTGGGTCGCCCTTGAGGTACCGCGCCAGGTCCGGCAGCACCTTTCTTTCCACGCGGAACGTCTGCATGTCGCCGCCGGGCAGCTCGACGACCCCGCCCCCCTCCGGGAACACCGTCCGGATTGCGGCAAGCCTCGCGTTTCGATTTGGCATGCTCGTCCCTTCGGTCCCGGTCACGCGCCGGTTCGGGCTTTCTCGGCCCTCTTTGCGGCCAGCGTCCGCTGGTAGTGCGTCTCGCCGTTCGAGATCATCTCCTGAAGCTTGACCACACCCTGGAGCAACGCCTCGGGCGTGGGCGGGCACCCCGGGACGTAGACGTCAACCGGGATGAACTCGTCGATCCCCTGCACCACGTGATAGGCACGGTAGAACCCTCCCGTGCACGCGCATACGCCCATCGAGATCACGTACTTGGGCTCCGCCATCTGCTCGTAGATCCGGACCATGACCGGGGCCATCTTGTCGGTCACCGTGCCCGCGACGATCAGCAGGTCCGACTGGCGCGGCGAGAAGCGCACGACCTCGGCCCCGAAACGCGAGATGTCGTAGTGCGACATCATGAAAGACATGAACTCGATTGCACAGCAGGCCGTACCGAACGGGAAAGGCCAGAGGCTGTTCTTGCGCGCCGCATCCAGCAGCTTCTCCAGCCTCGTCGTCAGGAAGACCTGGCTGCCATCGGGCTGCCGTGCCGCTGCCGCCAACCCGTGAGCTCCCCCCACAACCGGCAGCGACGACTTGACTTCCGGGCTACCCATCTCACCCTCCCACACCTTGAACAACCGCGAATCTCCGCCTCGCTGTTCCCCCACCACAGGAAGCGCGCGCATTATAGGTGCTTTCACGAAGCCCTGCTCGGGTCCGGACAGAAGCGCGCGAGCACCCGGCGCACGAAGTCGCGCGTCTCACGGTACGGCGGCATGCCACCGCTTCTCTCGACCGTAGCCACCCCCGCGTTGTACGCGGCGAGCGCCAGCGTGAGGTCCCCGAACCGCTTCAGAAGCCCCTTCAAGTGGCGGCAGCCCAGGCGTAGGTTGGTCTTCGGGTCGTAGGGGTTGGCCACCCTCTGGGGGAGCCAAACCGAAGGCATCAGCTGCATCAGGCCACCGGCGCCGACTCTCGATACGGCATACGGGTTGAAGGCGGACTCGGCCTCCACGACCGCGGCCACGAGCCTCGGGTGCAGATCCGCGCTCCGGCTCGCGCTCAGGATCTCCTTGGCGAATGGCGTCCCTGCCGGCAGCGGTTGGGATTCGAACCCTGGGCGGCAGGCAGGGGGCGGGATCGTCTCCGGAGCGGCCTCCACCTCGTCCTCGATGACGCGGTCGAGGCGCGAGAGCGGAACCTCGATCGAACCGCCACCCTTCAACTCGAGTCGGATTTGGGTCTCCCCGATCACGCGGGCGCCCACCACGGGCAGAATTCGGCCGTCCACGAATACCGCCAGATACTGGCCCAACCCAGCCGACGGGAGCGACAGGAAGAGGGCCAGAACCAGAGCGAGCCGCACCAGCAAACGCGGACGTTCGGACCAACGGCAGGAGCCAGCGTTCAAAGCCAGCCATACCCATGAGAGTTTTGGCGGTCGGCTCGCGTTCATGCCCGTGGGTGCTTGCTGTCGTACAGGGTGCGGAGGCGCTCCCTGGTGATGTGTGTGTAGATTTCCGTCGTCGAGATGTCGGCGTGTCCAAGCATCGCCTGTACCGCGCGCAGGTCGGCGCCGTGCTCGAGCAGGTGGGTGGCGAACGAGTGACGTATCACGTGCGGGGACAGGTGCGTCGTGACACCCCCCTTCCGCCCGTGCTTCCTGATGAGCTGCCAAAAGCACTGCCGTGTCATCGCCTTTCCCCGCACGGTGAGGAAGACGGCGTCGTCGTGCATGGCGTCGAGCGTGGGTCGTGCGCTCTCCAGGTAGCGCGACAGCCACTCGCGCGCTTGAGACCCGACCGGGACGATGCGTTCCTTCCCGCCCTTGCCCCAGACCTTGACGTAGCCCGGATCGAGCCGCAGTTGGCCGAGCGTCAGGGCGACAAGTTCTGACACCCGAACGCCGGTTGCGTAGAGGGTTTCCAGCATCGCGCGGTCGCGGAGGCCGAGCGTCGTCGTCACGTCCGGCGCCGCCAAGAGTGCCTCCACCTCCTGCGGCGACAGGAAGTGCGGCAGCGCCCGCATGAGCTTGGGCGACTCGAGCTCCAGGGTCGGGTCCTGTGTCGTGACTCCGCGCTCGAGCAGGTAGCGGTACAGCCCCCTCAGCGCCGCCAGAGCCCGCGCCGCGGAGCGGGCGGAAAGGCCGCGTCCGCGCAGTTCGGTGATGTAGCGCCGCAGGTGCGCCCGCTCGCAATCCTGGGCGGCGACCCCGCGGGCTGCGAGCCAGCGGCCGAAGCTCTCCAGGTCGCGACGGTAGGCGGCGATCGAGTGCGTCGCGAGTCCGCGCTCCACCAGCAGCACCGCGAGGTAGTCGGGGAGCAGGCGCGTGAAGAACTCTGCGGAGGGAGAGTCCGTGCCCACCGCCGAATTCTAGCCCGGCTGCTTCAGCCTGCCCCGAAGCCTGACGCGCCTCGCCGGGGGCTCCCACCGGTAACGCGCCAAATCGAGGGTCCCGTCGAGGCGGAATTCCACACCTTCGCCCTCGAGCAATGCGCGCTGGAGTCCCGGCGGCAGGTCGCCGCGCCGGTCCGTGGAGCACGCGCCCGACGCGTTCACCACCCTCTGCCACGGCACGTCCTCGGGGCAGGTGTGCATTGCCCAACCGACGGCCTTCGGCGAGAGCAGATGACCGAGCAGTCCCGCGATCTGGCCGTACGTCATGACGCGGCCGCGGGGTATGTCGCGGACGAGGGAATAGACGGCCTCCCAGGTCCGGCGGCCGTCCCCGACGTCCCCGTGCACACGGGTGCGCTGGGTGCCCCCGCCAGTCCTGCGCGATGTCGGCCGTGCCATTTGCAGAGCCCTTATGAGCGCGGCGGGCGCGTCAGGCGCGCTGCGGGGAGCCGCCCGGGCGGGCCGGGCCACTCTTCGGGAGCATGCGGTCCCGCCTGGTGCGCACCGCCTGCTCGAGATGCCGACGCTCGTGGGCCGCGATGAACACGAACAGCTCGTAGAGGTTCAAGCGAAGAAATGGGCGGCCCGGAGCCAGGATCTTGATGCGGCCCAGGTTCAGACCGTTTGCCAACCGCAAGCGAGCGATGAGCTGCTCCTGCAGGTCGATGACCGCCGGGACCACGGCGGCAAACGGCTGGTCTGACGGGGGCACGAACTTGCGCCTCGCCTCCTGTTTCCAGCGAGCCGGGGGCTCTGTGGCACGCACAAGGCGGTCGGCGAAGAACCCGATACGGAAAGGCCCCTGGCTGTACCACTGCTTGGTACGGGCCTCCCGGATCCCCGCGTCGATCGCCTCAAGTGGCTCGGAACCCATCATGTTGAGGTGCCCGAGGCACTCCGCGATCGACCACTGTCCAGAGCCCGGGCGCCAGTTCAACTGTTCGTGCGAAAGACCATCCGCGACGGTGCGGAGCTGCCGGCCGATCTCCCTGAACTCGGATTCGAGGTCCTGCAGCTGCGGCACCAGTACCTCTCCCGAGTGCTCGCCCGGTGCACCACCCCTCGGGCGCCGGCCCGAAAGCTGGAACAGGTCCTGCAAGGCGTCCCTGGGTTCCTTTGGATCAACCATTGCGTCCCCTTCCGTCGCTCGTCGCCTCGTGACCCTCACCGGTCCACGGCGCGCACTGCGCTCCGGCCGGGAGCGCATCCGCGCGAAGTCCACTGGCCGATTGTAGTGCGCAATGTCCCCGCTGTGCACACCCCTCGGCAAAGCACCCACCCCGCGGCTGGAGCCGGCGACGGCCGGACGGGGCGTGAGGGCGACCGCGTAGAATGGCCGCGGTGGCGGTTCGCATCGATCTGGAAAAGCGGCAGGTGACCTGCTCCGTACGCGACCTCCTGCCCGATTCCCTGGGAGGCGGGCTCGGAGCCCCCGGGGAGGGGTTGGCCCGCCTCTCGGTTGGCGCCGAGCTCCACCGGATCGTGCAGGGTCAGCGGGCCTCGGCCGACGCACACTACACCACCGAGGTCGCCGTTGACACCCGTTTTTCGATCGACAGCTGGGAGTTGCGTGTCCTGGGGCGTGCCGACGCGCTCACGCGGGGTGGCGATGGCCGACCCATCGTCGAGGAGATCAAGACTCTTCACTTTCGAAGCGAGCTTCGGAGCCTGTTCGCGAACGAGCGGCTCGAGCGCTACCGCTGGCAGGCGCGGATCTACGCCTGCTGCCTGTTCCCCTCCGGGGAAGCGTCCGCCCGGCTGCTGCTGGTTGACCTCGGCGGCGAGCAGTACCGCACGGAGGACGTGCCATGGTCGCCAGGCGAGGTCACGGCCCACCTCCGCGCCCGCCTGCACGCGCTGGTTGCCGCGGAGCGGGCCCGGGAGGCCACCCGGGCGGCGTGGCGCGAGGCCGCCCAAGAGCTGCCCTTCCCCTTTGAGGCCCCGCGCCCGGTCCAAGACGAGGCAATGGAGGCAGTTGCGGAGGCGCTTGCCTCCGGCCGTCACCTCCTGCTCGCTGCACCCACCGGTGTCGGCAAGACCGCCGCCGCCCTCTACCCGGCCGTCAAGCTTGCCCTGGCCAGCGGTCGGCGGGTCGCCTTTCTGACCGCGAAGACGCTTCAGCAACAGCTCGCGGTGCAGACCCTCCAACGGATGCAGATCGGCGGGTGGCGCTCCATTCAGATCAGGGCCAAGGCCAAGATGTGCGCCAACCGCGAGGTCGTTTGTCACGAGGAGTTCTGCCTGCACGCCAGGGACTACGCGAGCAAGCTCGCCGAGCGGGGCGTGCTGCCGGCCCTCCTCGCCTCCGGTTCCCATCTCGACCCGGACAATATCTACGCTGTCGCGCACGCCGCGGAGGTATGCCCGTTCGAGGTCTCCCTGGAGCTGCTGGAGGAGGCCAGTGCAGTGGTTTGCGACTACAACTACGTGTTCGACCCCACCATCGCGCTGCTCGGCCTGGCCCGAGAGGGTTCGCTTGAGGACACCTACCTCGTGGTGGACGAGGCCCACAACCTCGTGGATCGCGCGCGCGAGTATTACTCCCCGCGCCTCTCGCGCGCGACCGTTCAAGAGGCGCGCCGGCTGGTCGAGGGACACCGGCACAGGGTCTGCCGCGATCTCGACTCCCTGCTCGGCGAACTGGACCGGCTGATCTCGGACAGGGTGGCGGAGGCCCTCGGCTCGCGCGAAGGGAGCAACAGGATCCCCCTCGAGGCCGCGCCGCTTGCCGAGTTTCGCATCGCCCTCGACGCCTTGATCGCGCCCTACTTCACCTTCAAGCGCGACTCCGAATTGTGGCTCGCGCGCGACCCCGTGCTCGACACCCTGCTCTCGCTCGCGCGTGTGACCGACCTGGTCGAGGACGGAGGACGCGAGCTCGTGCCCCTCGCGGAACGCACGTCGGCCGCGCCCGAAGGGGAAGCGCTCCGGATCTTCTGCCTCGACGCCGCGCGCTTCACCGGCGCAGTGCTGAGACGCTCCGCCGGGTGCGTGGCCATGTCCGCCACCCTGGAGCCGTTCGAATTCTACCGAGATCTCCTGGGCTTCGACCCGGACCGGACCGACACGCTCTCGCTTCCTTCCCCGTTCCCGCGGGAGAACCGTCTCATCGTCGCGGTTGACGAGGTGGACACCACCTACCGGGCACGCAACCGCTGGTACGGACGGATCGCGGAGCTGGTTGCCGAGTTTGCCCCCGAGGGACGCAACGCCCTCGTGCTCTTTCCCTCCTACGCCTTCCTCCAGGAGGTGGCCTCCCGCCTGCTGGCCCCGGGACATCGGGTCGAGGTGCAGAGGGGGGACGACTCCGACAGGCTGCGGCGCGAGATGCTCGCACGCCTGCGTTCCAACCACGAGCCCGTCCTGCTGATGGCCGTTCTCGGTGGCGTCTTTGCGGAAGGGGTGGACTACCCCGGCGAGATGCTGTCCGAGGTGATCGTGGTCTCGCCCGCGCTCCCCCAGGTGGGTCCTGAGCGCGAGCTCCTGAAGGTGTACTTCGACGATCGCTACGAGCGCGGCTTCGAGTACGCCTACCTCATCCCCGGGATGACACGCGTCATTCAGGCGGCGGGCCGGCTCATCCGCTCATCTGAGGACCGCGGCGTCATCGCGCTGGTGTGCAAGCGCTTCCTCAACGAGCCCTACGTCTCGCTCCTGCCGACCGACTGGACCGGCGGTGACCCGGCCTCGCTGCGGCGCGAGGACCCGGCGGCTGACGTCCGCGCGTTCTTCGTCGCCCTCGGGTCGGATTCGTGATATTTTCTCGGCAGGGAAAGCAGTGCACGGGGGGGAACCTTGGATACCATTGCTCACATCCTCAAGGAGAAGGGCACCAGCGTCCATCACGCCCCGCCGGACACCACCGTCCTGGGCGCGGTGGAGCTGATGTCCACCAAGCAGATCGGCGCCCTCATGGTGTGCGAGGCGGGCCATCCGCTGGGGATCTTCAGCGAGCGGGACCTCATGACCCGGGTGATCCTGGCCGGTCGTGACCCCGCGACCACCAGAATCGAGGAGGTCATGTCGAGGGAGGTGGTCTTCGTCGAGCCCTCGACCCGTGCCGAGGAGGCGATGGCCGTGATGACGGAGCGCCGGTGCCGGCACCTGCCGGTGGTCTCGGAGGGCCGGGTGGTGGGCCTGATCTCGATCGGGGACCTGGTGCGCTGGATCAGCCGCAACCAGGAGTTCCACATCCGCCAGCTCGAAGACTACATCTGCGGCAAGTACCCCGGATAGCGGCAGCGCTCCGTCTTCAAGCTGCCTTGGTCGCCCATGCCGGGCGCGAAACGGCGGCGTTCGCCGACCGCCCGACGATCCGGGAGACGTCCGTACCGGGCGTGGCTAGCGCGCCCACAGGTTGAACTTCAGGATGCACCAGATGGCCTCGAAGCCGTCCTTCCAACCGATCTTCTTGCCCTCCGCGTAGGTCCGCCCGTGGTACGAGATCGGCACCTCGTAGACGCGCACGCCCATCCGCGCCACCCGGGCGGTGAACTCGGGCTCGAAGCCGAACCGCTCGGAGGTGATGACGAGGCGGTCCTTCACCTTCCGAGTGAACACCTTGTAACAGGTCTCCATGTCCGATAAGTTAAGATCCGTGAAAACGTTGGAAAGCATCGTCAGGAACCTGTTGCCGACGGAATGCCAGAAGAAGAGCACCCGGTGCGGCCCTGAGAGTAAGCGGCTCCCGTACACGACGTCCGCCTTGCCCGAAAGGATCGGGGCTAGCAGCGCCGGGTAGTCCCCGGGGTCGTACTCCAGGTCCGCATCCTGGACGATTATCACGTCGCCGGCGGCGTGGGCGAAGCCGGTCTGCAGCCCCGCCCCCTTGCCGCGGTTGCGCTCGTGGCGGTACCAGGCGAAGTGGCACGGTCTTCCAGTCGCCGGGGGCCGGTAGGCCTCCAGCCGCGCAGCGGTGCCATCCCTCGAGCAGTCATCGACCGCAACGATCTCCACCTCGCCGACGTCGGCCGGGAACGGGGCGCATGCGACGCGGTCGAGCACCTGTGCGACCGTGCTCTCCTCGTTGTAGACGGGCACCACAACTGAGACCTTCACCGCTTCCATCGCTCTCCTCCCGGTGTTCGGATGCGCTTGTCGCGCCGCGGCCAACGATGTATGGTGCGCCCGTGGGGTGGCCCATCTCTCTTCCCGCCCTGCTCGTGCTCGGTTGGGGCATGGCGGGGCTGCTGTGGTGGGACAAGCGCAGAGGGGTGATCATCGACGCGCTGCTCCCATGGACCATGACGGGCATGGCGCTGGTCGCGGTGGCGATGGGCCTCCTGCTGGTGAGCCTCCCGGCCCCGCCCGCCGAGCAGGTCGTGCGGGCCGTCCTTCTGATCGAGGGGGTCTACGGTTTCTGGGTGCTCGCGCGCCGCGGCACGGCGAGGTCCGGGCATGGACGGGAATGACGCTCCCGTCGAGGTCCCGCTCGAAGACTCGCTCGACCTCCACAGCTTCCCGCCCCGCGAGATCCCCGATGTCGTGGAGGAGTACCTGAGGGCCGCCCGCGCGGCGGGGTTCTCGGAGGTGAGGCTCATCCACGGCCGCGGCCGGGGCGTCCAGAGGGCCCGCATCCACGCCCTTCTCGCGCGCCTCCCCGGGGTCGCCCGGGCATACGATGCCCCCTCCGATCGAGGCGGGTGGGGCGCGACCGTGGTCGTGCTTGAGCCGGGGGAACGAGCGAGCACCGACTCGCCCGGCTAGTCCAGATCCACGTCACGAATGGGTTTGGTCACGGGCTCGTCCTTTGCGTCTTCGAGGAGCTTGCGGAACTTCTCCTCGCGGATCGAGGCGCCTGCCTTCTCGGCCCGCATCGCCTCCTCCATCTTCGCTCGCGCATCGGCCTTTTCCTTGCCGAGCGCCTGCAGGCGGTCCTCCAGCGAAGTCGTGCTCTTGGGCTTCTCGGGCGCCTTGGAGTCGACGACGACCTGGGTCTCGCCGTCGAGCTCGAGCAAAGCGTGACAGTGCGGGCACGTCACGGTGAAGCGTGCCATTGTCGGGCCTCCGGAGGAATTGTAACCGTTCCGGAGGGCCTTCCCCTGCCAGCTCCGGTCGCAGCGGCTAGGCGCCCGCCCTGGCCGGCACAAGCTCGTCCAGGGCCGCGAGAAAGCGCTCGTTCTCGGGGCGGGTCCCCACCGTGACCCGAGCGCAGTTGACCAGTCCTGGCCCGCCCACCGGCCGGATGATCACACCGCGCTTCTGGAACTCGACGAAGAGCTCCTTGACGTCCCTCTCGAACTCGATCAGGACGAAGTTCGTGACCGAGGGTGTGAACCGCACGCCCCTCCGGCCGAGCTCGCCTTGAAGGTACTCGAGCTCGCGCAGGTTGTGCTCCCGCGACTTCCGGACCCACTCCTCGTCGTCCAGCGCAGCGATCGCCGCCACCTGCCCCAGCGACGACGTGTTGAACGGCGAGCGCACGCGGTTCACCGTGGTGATGATCTGTTGCGATGCCATGCCGTAGCCGATCCGCAGGCCGGCCAGGCCGTACACCTTCGAAAACGTCCGCAGCACCATGACGTTGCGCCCAAGCTTCACGTCGTCGAGGGCGTCCGGGTAGTCCGGCCGGCCCACGTATTCGTGGTACGCCTGGTCAACGACGACAAGCGCCCGGTCGTCCACCTCGGCGAGGAAGACGTCGAGCTCCTTCCGGGTGAAATAGGTCCCGGTCGGGTTGCACGGGTTGGCAAGGTAGATCAGCTTGGTCGATTCGGTCACCGCCTTCGCCATTGCCGGCAGGTCGTGGGCCCGTCCGGCTGTGGCGGGCGGCGTGACCGCGCGGCCGTTCACCTGGGCGACGGCGAGCTGATAGGACACGAAAGACTGCTGCGAGTAGATCGCCTCGTCGCCATCCGCCAGGAAAGCACGAGCGAGCATCTCGATGATCTCGACCGAGCCGGCGCCGAGAATGATCTGGTCGCTGTCAACGCCGTGGCGCGCGGCGAGCAGCTTGCAGAGCGCGTACCCGCTTCCGTCGGGGTAGCGATGCAGGTTTGCGAGGGCGCTCTCGATCGCGGCCACCGCCTTCGGCGAGGGACCGAGAGGGTTCTCGTTCGAGGCGAGCTTGACGATGTCGGTCACCCCGAGTTCGCGCTGCACCTCCTCGATGGGCTTCCCCGGAACGTAGACGGCCAGCTTCCGGATGTACTCCGGCACCTTGATTCCGCGCATGGTCTTGCCTCCCGCCCTGCCGTCCCCCGCGACGCAGTCCGTCGATCTCGTCTTCCCTCAGCTCCCGCCACCGCCCCGGTCCCAAAGAAGTGTCCCGCAGCTCCCCGATTGCGCTCCGGATGAGCCGCTGCACCGGGTGTCCGACGCGCTTGAACATCTCCCTCACCTCGTGAGTCTTCCCCTCCCCGACCACCACTCGCCACCACGAGTTCATCCCGGACGCGGTCGGGCGCATCAACTCGATCCGGTGCGGGACCACCCGCTGGCCCTCGATGACCGCTCCCTTTTGCAGCCTGGCACGATCGTCCTCATCCGGGACGCCGCGCACCTTGGCCAGATACTCCCGCAGCACGCCGTAACGGGGGTGCGCCACCCGCAGGGCGAACTCCCCGTCGTTCGTCAGGATCACCAGGCCTTCGGAGTGGAAGTCCAGGCGGCCCACCGGAAAGACCCTCTCGGCCACCTTGCCACCGAGCAGGTCGAGGACGGTCGGCCGCCCCTGCGGGTCCTCCGTCGTCGTCACGAAACCCCCGGGCTTGTGGAGGAGGATGTACCGCAGGCGCTGCGGCGGCTTGAGACGCTTCCCGTCGACCTTCACGGCGTCCTTGGCCGGGTCGGCCTGGTCGCCGAGCTCCGCCCGGCGGCCGTTGACGGTCACCCTGCCCTCGCGGATCAACTCCTCCGCCTCGCGCCTGGAGCACACCCCGGCGCGTGCGATGAGCTTTTGCAGGCGCTCAGGGCTCACTGGCACCTTCCCCGGCCACCTGCTCCGCCTCCTCCGGGGTCGGAAGGGCGGAGAGATCCGGCAGGCCGAAGTGTACAAGGAACTCCTTGCTGGTACGGTACAGAAGCGGGGTCCCCACGACCTGCTTCCGGCCGGCGACCACCACGAGCTTTCGCTCAAGCAGCGTCCGTACGACCGCCGCGGAGTTCACGCCACGCAGAAAGTTGATCTCGGGAAGCGTGATGGGCTGCCGGTACGCAACGATGGCGAGGGTCTCCAGGGCAGCCTGCGACAGGCGCGTCCGTGACCGATACCCCAGGTACTCGCGCAAGGCACCCTCGTGCTCCGGCCGGGTAGCGAGGCGATACCCTCCCGCCACGTGCTCGACCTGGAGGCCGCTGCCCTCCTGATCGTGGCGACGGCGCACGGCCTCGATCGCCTCCTCCACCCGGGCGCGTTCGTTGCCGGGAGCGACCGCAAGCAGCGCCTCGACGGTCACGGGCTCGCCCGCCACCGCGAGGACGGCCTCGATCATGGCCGCGAGATCTTTGAGCTCAGACATCGCCCAGGGAGTCCAGTGGGAGCGGCGCCCCCGTCGGGGTCAGGTAGATCTCGGCGAACGGGCTGCGCTGGTGGGCGTCGGCGGTACGCAGCCGCACCAGTTCCAGGGCCGCCACCAGCAGCGTCACACTCTCGAGTCGGTCGGGGCGGGTCAGGAGGTGGGAGAGCAACGGGAAGCTCCGCTGCCGGCTCACCAGCTCGAACAGCTCCACGATCTTCTCGCGCACCGAGAACCTGATCGGCTCCAGCTGCAACGCGGCCGGGTGTTCCCGAACGTGGCGCTCCAGCACCTCGCGCAGGGCCCTTGCCAGCGCAAGCACGTCCACGTCCTCGAGGTCGAGCTCCATCTCGGCGGGGCCGGGCGGGGCGGCAAAGCGCGCGGCCTCGACCCCGCGGCGCACCTCCGCGAGACCGGCGAGCTCCGCGGCGGCGCTCTTCACCTTCTCGTACTCCAGCAACCGCTCGACGAGCTCCTGCCTCGGGTCCTTCTCCTCCCCCTCGTGGCGAGGCAGCAGCAGGCGGGACTTGATCAGGAGCAGCCACGCGGCGTACACCAAGTACTCGCCTGCCACTTCGAGGTCGAGCTCCTCCATCCGGTGCAGCGCCTGGTGGTACTGATCGCAGATCTTGGCGATCGGAATGTCCCAGATCGAGACCTGCTGCTCGCGCACGAGGTGGAGCAGAAGGTCGAGCGGGCCCTCGAACGTCGGCAGTACCACCGCCGGCAGGACTGGCCGGTCCGGTGCTAGGAAAAGAGGATCCATAGGAGAGCGTTCACGAACGGGCGGAAGATGATCCCGAGAAAGCCGGTCCAAAGCAGCGCGAACAACAACAGGAAGCCGTAACGCTCGAGCTGCACCCACTGCCAGTGCAGACGGGGGGGCAGCAATGCGCCCACCACGTGGCTGCCGTCGAGCGGGGGGATCGGGATCAGGTTGAACACGGCCAGGACCACGTTGATCATCGCGAGCGAAAAGAGCAGGTAGATGATCGGAGCCGCGACGCCGGACGCGCCCAGGGCGCCGGCCTGGATCGTGGCGTTCAGCAACTCCCTGAAGGAAGGCATCACGGCTTTGAGGACCAGCAGCGCCAGTACGACACCCGCGGCGAGGAGGAAGTTTGCGGCGGGGCCGGCCAGCCCTACCAGCGCCGGGTCCCGCCGCTGATTGCGAAGGTTGCGGCTCACGAACGGAACCGGCTTGGCCCATCCGATGATCGGGGCGCCGAGCAGCGCCAGCATGAGGGGAAAGATGATCGTCCCGATGAGGTCCACGTGCTTGATCGGGTTCAGGGTGATTCGGCCCAGCCACCGCGCCGTGGGGTCCCCGAGGCGCTCCGCCACCCACCCGTGCGCCGATTCGTGGACCGAGATCGCCACCGCGAAAGCGAGCAGCTGGATGACGATCTGCGGCAGCCGGGGAACCAGGGTCTCCATGGCCCGGCCATGGTAGCAGAGCCGTGCCTCTCAGCCGGCCTCCGCCTCGACCAGAGTTCGGCCATCGGCATCCACGCGTATGCGGAGACGCCGTCCCTCGCTATCCCTCACCATGAAGACCCGCCACGTCGGGGATCCGGCGTCGGCCGGGCCCTGCGACGAGAGTGACTCGACCATCACCTCGAGCCTCGCCCGGCCCTCCGTGACAGCCACGGGACGCTCGAAGCCCCGGTGGCCGGCGTACCACTCGACCTCGACGACGACAGGAAGCCACCGCGTACCGGCCGCGCACCCCACGGGCGAAGGTTACCCCATCACCCCGCTGCTAGACTTGTATCAGGAGGTGCGATGGCGGACCGGGTCTTCGTGCAGGGTCTCGAGCTCTACTGCGTCATCGGCGTCCAGGCGTGGGAGCGCCAGGTGATGCAGAAGGTGTGCATCGACTTGCAGATGACCGCCGATTGCAGGCCCGCGGCCGCCGCCGACGATCCTTCTCTCGCTCTCGACTACAAGGCGGTGAGCAAGCGCGTCCAGCACCTCGTGGAGGGCAGCAGCTTCCAGCTCGTCGAGACCTTGGCGGAGGGGATCGCCGCCGCGATCCTTGCAGATTTCCCCCGGGCAGGCTCGGTGAAGGTCAGGGTCGCCAAGCCCGGTGCCGTACGCTTCTCCGAGGCCGTGGGCGTCGAGATCGAACGGTTCCGCGAGGGTGCCACCGGCTGATGCGCATGTTCGTCTCGCTCGGCTCGAACATCGAGCCGCGCCACAACCTGGCGCGCGCGCTGGCGGAGCTGCGCCGCCGCTTCCGGATCGTCGCCGTCTCGCCTGTCTACCGCACCGCGCCTGTGGGCGATACCGACCAGCCCGACTTCTGGAACCTCGCCGTCGAGATGGACAACGACGAGCCTCCTCAGAAGGTCCAGGGAGCGCTTCGCTTCATCGAGGAGATCCTCGGGCGGCACCGTGATCTGCAGCGTCCTTTCGGGCCCCGAACCGTGGACCTCGACCTGGTGCTCGCCGAGGGGCTCGCGGGGACCTTCGGCGCCGTCGAGCTTCCCTCTCCGCTGGTGGCCAAGGAGGCATTCGTCGCGGTGCCGCTGGCGGACCTCGCCCCCAATCTCCTGCACCCCGTCCTGAAGATCTCGCTCGGTGAGCTGGCCCGCACGCTCCTTGCCAAGGATTCCCAGCGCCCGCAGCTGCTTCCCATGGAGCTCACGGAGTGAGCGGTCAGGTGCGGGTGGCGCTCGTCACCGGGGGCGCGGTCCGGGTCGGCCACGGCATCGTCACCGAGCTCGCCGCCGCGGACTGGCGCGTGGCTTTCACCTACCGCGCGTCGGCTGCGCCCGCCCGCGCGCTCGTCGCGGAGCTGGAGGGCCGGGGGCTCAACGCCCTTGCGATCCAGGTCGACCTGGACGATGCCGAGGCCCGCGCGGCGCTCGTGGCGCGGGTTCGGGCGGAGCTGGGCGCCTTGGACGCGCTCGTCAACAACGCGGCGGTATTCCCGCGTACCCCGTTCCACGACCTGAGCCCGGCACGCTTCTCCGAGGTAATGCGGACGAACCTCGAGGTGCCCCTCTTCCTCGCTCAGGCGGCAGCACCGTACTTGCGGGCGCGAGGCGGCTCGGTCGTGAACATCGTGGACATCTACGGAACGTTTCCCCTGCGCGACCACCTGGCCTACTCGGTCTCCAAGGCCGCCCTGATCGCGGCGACCAGGTGCCTGGCGCTCGAGCTGGCACCCGAGGTCCGCGTCAACGCCGTGGCTCCCGGAATTGCGATCTTCCCCGAGGGGTACGACAAGGCCACCCGAGCGCGGCTGCTCGCCCGCACGCTGCTTCAGCGCGAGGGCGGCCCCAGCGAGATCGCGCGCGCGGTCCGCTACCTGCTCGAGGGCAGCGAGACCATGACCGGGCAGGTCCTCACCCTCGACGGGGGGCGCACCGTCGCCCTGTAGTCGGTGGAACAGCGGCGAGGCAGGATCCTGCGACCTTTGTGTCTCACTCGAAGAGCGGGGAGTCCACGGGCTGCAGCCTGCGGGCCACGAGCCAGTAGGGGGCGAGCAGCAGGAACGTGAGTAAACACCTGGCGGGGCTCACGGTCCCGGCGATCACGCCGGCGAACAGGTCGCTCACCCTCTTGGAACGCACCCCGAACCGGAAACCGAGGCGAGGCGAGGCGTAGAACACCCTCGCAGTCAGGCGCGAGAAGAAGAGGTCGCGGCGCAGGCCCACCATGCTGCGGTCGTAGGCCGACAGCGGCGCGCCCTGCCTCAGATTTGACGCAATCGCATCGGCCGCCAGGTTCCCACTCCTGACCGCGTAGTAGATCCCCTCCCCGTAGAACGCCTCGCCCACGCCGGCCGCGTCCCCGACCAGGACCACACCGTCACTCGCCAGTCTTCGGGCCACCGGCCGCACCGGGATCACGAACGCCTTGAAGGTGGCCTCGCGGTTGTCCTGCAGCACGGGGCTGTGTGCGATGAAGCCCTCGAGTAGAGCCCGCATCGCGAGGTTGTCCCGCCGCTTGGCGAACCGGTACAGGCCGACGTTGAGATGGTTCGCCTTGGGAAAGACCCAGGCGTAGCCGGCCGGGATGATGCCCAGGTCGAAGATGCAGTTCCCACCGATCTTCTCCATCACCCCCGGCGCGGGGACCACGAGCGCCTCGATGGCGGGCACGAGCAGCGGCCGGGCGTCCGGATAGAGCTGCCTGCGCACCGGGCTGTGAACCCCGTCGGCGCCGACCAGGACCCGCGCAGTGACCGTGCCGCGGTCGGTGTGGACGGCCACCTGCCCGTCCCGGCGCTCGTAGGCCTGGAACGAGCACTGCTCCCAGAGGATCGCCCCGGCCTCCACCGCCCTCTGGGTCATGAAGGCGTCGAAGGTACTGCGCTGCACCATTGCGCCTATGCCGTCATGCCGGCAGTAGATCGGCTCGGAGCCGCGGTAGGCGATGAATGCCCCGGTGATCTCCTTCTCCACGATCGGGCCGACCGGAACCGGCAGCTCGCGGAGCGTCTTGCGCGAGAGGCCTCCCCCGCACACCTTGTGCCGCGGCAGTGCCTCTTTTTCCACCATCAGCACGCGGGCACCAGCGGCGGCCAGGCGGTAACCGACGGTGTTGCCGCCGGGCCCGCAGCCCACGACGACCGCGTCGAAGTCGGGCATGCCCGATTCTAGCCCGGAAGAACCCCTCTCGCCGCCGGTGGAAATATCGGGACGGACTCGGATACACTCCCCGCAATGCTCCTCGTCGTGAACCCGGCTGCGGCGGGCGGAAGGCTCGGCCGCGAGTGGCCCCGGTTACACGCGCGCCTGCGCAGGGCGGGGTTCGACCCGCGCCTCGTCTTCACGGAGGCGCCCAGACATGCCACCGAGCTGGCATCCGAAGCCGTCAAGCTGGGTGAGAAGGTGATCGTGGTCGCGGGGGGCGACGGGTCTATCTGCGAGACCGTCCAGGGCCTTCACGACGCCGGTGGCGGCGTGCTGGGCATCATACCCCTGGGGACCGGCAACGACGCGGCCAGGAGCGTCGGCGTGCCCGTCGGGCTCGAGGCAGCCGCCGCGGTGATCCAGGCGGGTGCCACGCGGCGGGTGGACCTGATGCGCGCCGGACACCGCGTGGTCCTCAACGCGATCGGCATCGGCCTGCTCGGGGCGATCAACGTCAACTCGACGCGGATCAAGTTCGTGCGCGGGATCGCCGCGTACCTGGCCGCCGCCGCGGGGACTCTCTTCAGCTACGACTGCCCCGAGATCGTCGTCTCGACCGGGCCCTTCAAGTACCGGGGCCGCATGACCATCCTCGCGGTCCACAGCGGCGTGACCACCGGGGGCGGCTTCCGACTCACCCCCGCCGCCGTGCCGGACGACGGCATCCTTGACGCCTTGCTCGTCGAGGGGACGAACGTGCCGACCCGGCTCGCGCGTCTGGTGGCCGCCGTGCAGGGCACGGTCGCAAAGAAGCCCGGTTCCCACGAGCTGCGCTTCACCCGCCTGGAGCTCGAGACCGCTGTTCCGCTCCCCTGCCACTTCGACGGCAACCCCGACCACATCGAGCCTCCCGGGATGACGTTCGAGGTGCTGCCAGGCGCGCTCGAGGTGCTGGCGCCTCCCCCGCTCCGCGGCGCCAACTGACGACTGGGCGCTGCAAGGCGAAGGCCGCGCGACCCCGGCACCGGGAGACCGTGCAACCTCCGAAAACCGCCTCTCGGGTGTCAGGCGCCGGTCGGCACCGCGTAACGCTCGTGCAGGATTGCGAGGTGGTGCTCGACGTGGCCCGCCATGATGAACGACAGCGCCCGCACCGAGACCGGCTTCCCGCTCGCGACCCCGATTTGCAGCCACGTATGGTCCGGAAGATGGCGCAACTGGGCGAGCGTCGCCGCGCGGACGCTTTCGAACTCGTCGAGAAGCTCCCCGAGCGACACGGCGTCGTGGCCCGACTGGCGCGCGTACTCGTTCTCGTCGAAGGCGGGCAGCGGAGCTTTCTCCCCCCGTGCGAAGCAGAGGGCGCGATAGGCGAACACCCGCTCCGCGTCGATGCAGTGGCCCACCACCTCGCGGATCGTCCACTTCTCGGGGGCGTACCGGAAGCCCGCTCGATCGTCCGGCAACCCCGAGAGTGCCCGGCGGAACGCCCCTTTCTGGCGCTCGAGGGTCTCCAGGATGTCGCTTCCGCGCACGAGCGCGACATAGCGCTCGTAGTACGGCGCGTACTCGGTGGCCTCCGGCTGACGGATCACGGTCATGGTCTTCCTCGCCTCTTCTCCCCGAACCAGGCCGGCAGCGCGGTTCATTTCAGAGCGGTGGCACATCCGCCCCCAGCAGGGGAATCACGCCGCGGCCGCCAGTTCGTCAAATGGTAACCTCTCACGACGCCGCCGCGTAGAAGAAGGGGCGAGCCCGTGCCCCGCTGCAAGCGGGCCCCCCCGGAGGCAAACCATGGAGACGAAGTCTCCTGCCAACGCAAAGATAGCCGGCATCCTGAGCATCATCGCCGGCGTCAGTGCCCTGTTCGGGAGCCTGGTACTGGGGGCAATCGGCGTTGCCGGCTCCGCGGTGCTCGGCTCGGCCGGACACGCCCCGCACGGCCTTCCCCTGCTCCCGCTGCTGCTCTTCATCCCACTCTCGGTGCTGATCTTCGCTCTTGGCGTGATCGCGATCATCGGCGGCGTGTACGGCGTGCGCAGGGAGCACTTTTGGGTGCTCGTCATCGGCGCGGCCGCCGCGGTCTTCTGCTTCCTGCCGCTCGGGGTCGCAGCGCTCGTGTTCGCGGTCCTGGGCGAGAAGGAGTTCGCCCAGGCGCCCGCGCCCGGGAGGTGATCCCCCGCTCGCGCGGCGCCGGCACCGCGATCGGCGTGCCCCGGCTGAGAGCCTCAGGACGCGCAAACAGAAAGGGCGGGCACGAGTCCCGCCCTGTTCCTTCGCCCCTCAGCCCCGTCCTTCTCTACCCTACGACACCCAGAACCATCTGCTCGATGACTCCCGGCTCGAGCTCTTCCAGCTCGTAGGTCACCTCGGCAATCGGCTTGTTGACCTTGAGGACCCGCGTGAGATCGATCGGCGTGCCCTCGACCACGACGTCGCACGGCGTGGCGTTTATCGTCGCCTCCAGATCCGCAATCTGCTGGTCCGAATAACCCATGGCAGGGAGGATCTGGCCCGAGTTCGGGTACTTCTTGTAGGTCTCGGCGATGCTCCCGACCGCGAACGGCTTGGGGTCCACGATCTCGGCGGCGCCGGCGTTCCTGGCCGCGAACCACCCCGCCCCGTAGGTCATGCCGCCGTGCGTCAGCGTGGGTCCGTCCTCCACGACCAGCGCACGCTTGCCGGCGATCAACTCGGGCCTGTCCACGAAGATCTTCGACGCACACTTGATGGCCCGCGCTCCGGGGTTGTACCTGTGGCAGGTGTCGAGCGCCTCCTCGACTTTCACCGGGTCGGCAGTCTGGACCTTGTTCACCACCAGCAGGTTCGCCATGAGGAAGTTTGACTCGCCCGGGTAGTACGTCAGCTCGTGGCCGGGCCGGTGCGGGTCGAGAAGCGTGATGTGGAGGTCCGGCTTGTAGAACGGGGTGTCGTTGTTGCCGCCGTCCCAGAGGATGACGTCGGCCTCCTTCTCCGCCTCGCGCAGGATCATCTCGTAGTCCACCCCGGCGTAGACGATGAACCCGCTGTCGATGTGGGGCTCGTACTCCTCGCGCTCCTCGATGGTGCAGTCGTGCTTGTCCAGGTCGTCGTACGTCTCGTACCGCTGGCACGCCTGCTTCACGAGATCTCCGTACGGCATCGGGTGGCGCACGGCCACGACCTTCTTGCCGAGCTTCTTGAGGATGCGCGACACGTAGCGCGTGGTCTGCGACTTGCCGACACCGGTGCGCACCGCGCAGATCGCGATCACCGGTTTGATGGATTTCAGCATCGTGCGCTGCACCGAGCAGATGCCGAAGTGAGCGCCCCACGCCACCACGTGCGACCCCTTGTCCATCACGTACTGGTGCGGCACGTCCGAGTAGGAGAACCACACCTCGTCCACGTCGTGCTGCTTGATCAGCTTCTCGAGATCCGTCTCGGGGTAGATGGGGATCCCCTGAGGGTAGAGCGGCCCCGCCAGCGAGGGTGGGTAGATCCGGCCCTCGATGTCGGGGATCTGGGTGGCGGTGAACGCCACCACCTCGGCCTCCGGGTTGTTCCGGAAGAGGCAGTTGAAGTTGTGGAAGTCCCGCCCCGCGGCTCCCATGATCACGACCTTGCGCTTCGCCACTTCTCACCTCCCACGGTGTGCCGGCGCAATCCTGCCGCGCCGTGGCCCGACCTGGCGTAGCCGGGCAGCTCCGCCGGGTATGGCTGAACCGGCGGCCTTGTTCGCTTCGCTCACAGTGACCAGGGTTCAGGGTACAGGGGTCAGGTGCCTGATCCCTGTCCGCTGTCCCCTATTCCCACTCGATCGTGCCGGGCGGCTTCGACGTCACGTCGTAGACCACCCGGTTGATGCCACGTACCTCGTTCACGATCCGCCGCGCGACCCGGTCAAGCACCTCCGGGGGAAAGCGGAACCAGTCCGCGGTCATGAAGTCCTCCGTCGTGACTGCCCGCAGCGCGACGACGTTCTCGTACGTCCGCTGATCGCCCATCACGCCCACGCTGCGAAACGGCAGCAACACCGCCGCCGCCTGAGCGATCTCGCGGTAGAGCCCGGCACTGCGGATCTCATCCATGAAGATCGCGTCGGCGCGCTGCAGCAGGCCCACGCGCTCGGGGTTGACGTCGCCGAGGATGCGCACCGCGAGACCGGGCCCCGGGAACGGGTGCCGCCAGACGAACTCGGCCGGCAGGCCCAGGTCCTCGCCCACCCGACGCACCTCGTCCTTGAAGAGCTCCCGCAGAGGCTCGACCAGCTCGAGGCCCAGCCGCTCCGGGAGGCCGCCCACGTTGTGGTGCGTCTTGATCGTGGCCGATGGCCCGCGCACCGACGTGGACTCGATCACGTCCGGGTAGAGCGTGCCCTGCGCGAGGAAGCGAGCGTCCGGGAACCGCCGCGCCTCCTCCTCGAACACCGCGATGAACTCGTGCCCGATCCTGCGCCGCTTCTCCTCCGGATCCTCCACGCCTGCCAAACGGCTGAAGAAGCGCTCCGCGGCGTTGACCCTGTCCACTTTCAGACCGAACTCGTCCAAACGCCGTTGTACGGCGTCGCCCTCGTTCAGTCGCAGCAACCCCGTATCCACGAAGATCGGAACGGTTCGCTCCGCAACCGCTTCCCGGCACAGCAGCGCGGTCACCGAGGAGTCCACGCCGCCGGATAGCGCCACGATGATCCTCCCGTCCGGCACCCGGGTGCGGATCCTCGAGATGGCCTCCCGCCGGATCGAGGCGGGGGTCCAGTCCCGCCGCGCGTTACACACCGAGAGGAAGTTGTCGAGGATCTGGCCGCCGAGCTCGGTGTGCCGCACCTCGGGGTGGAACTGGATCCCGAACAGGCGGCGCGCCTCGTCGGCCATCGCCGCGACCGGCGCGTTGGCGGTGTGCCCTACCACCCTGAAACCTCCCGGAAGCCGCTCCACCCGGTCGCCGTGAGACATCCACACCCGCTGCCTCGCCGCCGTACCCGCGAAAAGGGAGCAACCGAGGTCCGCCTCCAGCTCCGCCGCGCCGTACTCCCTGCTCCCCGCGGGCTCGACGCGGCCGCCCAGGAGGTGTGCCATCGCCTGCTGGCCGTAGCAGAGGCCGAGCACCGGCACCCCGAGGGTGAACACGCCGCGATCCGGCTGGATGGCACCGTCCTCGTAGATCGAGGCCGGGCCGCCGGAGAGCACGATCCCGATCGGCGCCAGGCTGCGGATGTCGGAAACCGGCAGGTCGCCCCTGCGAATCTCGCTGAACACCCCCAGCTCGCGCACCCGGCGCGCGATGAGCTGGGTGTACTGGGCGCCAAAGTCCAGGATCAAAAGCGTTTCATGGCTTGCCATAGGGCCCGCGGGGCGGGCGCCGCCATCCTACCAGCGGCCCCGCGGACCGGCAAGCGACGCCCGCGACGGCGCGCGACAGGTTGATTGCCTGCGGGTTGCTTTGGTCATAAGATGCGGCCATGAAAAAGCCGACAGTTTCAACACGCGGACGTATCCCCCTGTGTCTGCGCCCTGCCCGGACGGCGAGCACCCGCCGCCTGCCGCTCCGAGCTGCGCTCTTCGCCTGCCTGGCGGTCGCCGCCGGCCTGCCGGCGTGGGCGGCCGACCCGTCCCCTTCGTACTTCACCTTCTACCTCCAGCAGAGCTTCCCGAAGCAGACCAACACGAACAACCAGATCCAGCAGATCAACCAGATGTTCGGGGTGGACTTCAACGACTGGAGCGATGTGACCAACCTGAGCCTCGGGGCCCAGTACTTCAAGCGCGTGTCGCCCTACTGGAAGGTCGGGGTCCAGCTCGACTACAGCGCGGGCTCGATCAAGGGCGACGCGACCATCGACACCGAGGCCGGCCCCGCCACCCTCTCCTTCGAGCAGCGCTACAACACCTACTTCGACGTCTACGCCGTGGCCCACTTCCTCCCCTGCCCGAACTGCACCAAGGTCGTCCCCTTCATCTACGGCGGCATCGGGTATGGCTATGAGAAGGACAAGACGACGCTCACGCTCCAGAACGACTACCTCGACGAGAACCTGACCGTCAACAACGACGGCTGGTTCCCGACTTACTCGGCGGGAGTGGGGATCGACGTCCCGCTCTCCTCCAAGGACAGGTGGTACCTGGAGTTCGGCGGGGCCTACGTGTGGGCGCGGATGACCAACACCGTCCCGGCCAGCGGGTCGCTCGCCCCGGCGCCGGAGGTCACGGCGGACACCGACTTCACCGGCCCGAACTACTGGATCGGTATTGGCCTGAAGTTCTGAGGCCGGGCCGTGAAGGCGGCTCATGAGCGGGCCGCCCTCACCGCTCCCACAGCGCTGCGGCCACCGGGCGGCTGTTCAGCGAGCCGCCGCGATTCGCGTCAGGAAACCAGCCGCCGGCACACGACAACCGTGAGGTCGTCGTCCTGCGGTTGCTCCCGGCCGAACCGCTTCGCCTCTGCGATGAGCCGAGCGGCCATCTCGGCGGCGGGCTGGTCGCACACCGCCCTCAACACCTCCTGGACACCGGCGTGGCCAAACTCCGCGCCCTCGGACGACCACGTCTCGAGGATTCCGTCGGTGAGGAGCACGAGAGAATCGCCGGGCTCGAGAGCAATGGCCGGCCCCTGCGCGCAGGTGAGGTCAGGGAACAGGCCGAGCGGCCGGCAGCCGCTTGTCAGCTCGGCCTTGACTGCACCTGAACGGTCGAGCACGTAGCCCGTCGGGTGCCCGAAGTTCGCCCAACTCAACGTGCCGGACGCCCCGTCCAGCACAGCCAGGATCATGGTCACGAACCGGTGCTCCTCGAGGTCGGCAAGCAGCAGCCGGTTGAGCTCGCCGGCCAGAATGTCAAGCGACGCCAGCGTGCCGGTCAGGGAGCGAAGATAGGCGCGCATTGCGGTCATGATCAGCGCCGAGCCGACGCCGTGACCGGAGACGTCGGCGATGCCGAGGGCAAGTCTGCCGTCCGGAAGCGGGATGAAGTCGTAGTAGTCCCCGCAGGTCGCACTGGCGGGCGCCACCGCGCCTGCGATGTCGTAGCCCGGCAGCGCTGGCGGGGCCTGAGGGAAAAGGCGCTGCTGCACCGCCGAACCAAGCTGCATCTCGAAGTCACGTTCCCGGAGCTTGATGCGCTCGGTCATGTCCCGCATGACCGAGACGAAGTGCGTGATCTCCCCGGTGCTGACATCCTTCATCGGGGTGATGGTCTGCTCGGCGTAGAAATGCTCCCCGGACTTCTTCCTGTTGATCACCGTTCCCTTGAACGGCTCGCCCTTGCTGATCGTCGCCCACAGCGCCGCATAGTACTCGGGCGACTGGAGCCCGGACCTCAGAAGCTTCGGGGTCTGGCCGATCGCTTCGCTCCCGGAGTACCCGGTAGTAGCCTCGAACGCCGGATTGACGTACTCGATGACACCGGCGCGATCCGTGATGAACACGCAATCGGCGGTCTGCTCGACGGCACTGGACAGACGTTGCGAGACTTCCTGCCCCCGCTTCTGGTCCGTGATGTCCCGGAAGACGACGACCCCGCCGATCAGCCGGCCGGCGACGTCCTTGAGTGGCGAGCCGGTGACGCTTGTCCACGCGCCGTCGGGCACCTGCGGATTGCGCACGAACACCTCGGTTTCCGGGACGTGCTCCCCGCGGACCGCCCGCGGCAGCGGCAGTTCATCCGCGGGGAAGTGCTTTTCGGTGCCGGGCACGAACAACCCGAAGGCTCGTGACCACTCCGCCCGGGGAACGTCCAGGCGGCCTCCGCCGAGCACACGCCTCGCGGCCTCGTTGATGATGCTGAATTGACCACTCGCGTCGGCGACCATCACTCCTTCGGAGACGCTGTGGATCACGGATTTGGCGAACTCGGCCTGCTGGCGACGGGTTCTCTCGAACCACCACCTGTGGGCGGTGAGTCCAAGCAAGAGCAGCATTTCGTACGCCAGGAATACGCCGAAGCCGATTGCACTCGCGCGGCTATGCTCCTCGCGCGCCATGTAGGCCTCGGTCGGGCGGGCGATCAGCGTCCACGGCCGGCCTTCCAGGTTCAGCTTGCGGCGAATGACATCCCCGCCGGGATGTTGTCCGCCCTGCAGGGGTGGACTGGCAGAGGACGCGCCGCCGCTGCTGACGCCGGCGTCGTCGATGAGCTCGACGTCCATGGTCCGCAATCCCCCGGTCCCCCGGTTCAAAGAGACCCCGGAGAGAAGATCCTCGACGCGAAAAACACCAGTGGCGAATCCCGAAAGCTTTCGAGCCTTGCCTGCATCCGTAGAGGCCCTGAAAACCGGGACGACGAGCAGGAAACCCCTCGATTCCCCGGTCTCCTGCACCAGGCGCACCAACCCTGAAATTGCTGCTTGCCCCGTCTCGGCCGCCCGGGACAGGGCGTCGAGTCGCACCGGCTCCGACCCTAGGTCGAAGCCGACCGCTGCTTCGTTCCCTTGCACGGGCTCGATGAAGCGGACCGGGAAGTACCGATCCCTCGTGGCCGCAGGCACGAGCGCACCTGCCTGAGAGCGCTCGGTGATCCTGTAGTCCGTCCCGGTGTCCCGTCGTGCCTCTTCCTCATATTGCGCGCGCTCACGATGCGGGATCAGCGGCGCCCACGACAGGGCCTGGAGCGCGGATCCCCGGGCCATCAACTCGAGCGCGAACCTCGCGAACTCCCTGCTGGTCGTCGCTTCGCTCGTGCTCAGCAGCGCCGCCGCCGCGACGACCGTGCGGTGGCCGTCAGCCACCTCGGACTCGAGCGCCTGCGCCCGCTCCGCGATCCTCCTGTCGAACCTCTCGAGCGTCCCCCGCTCGTCGGCGCGGCGCCACGCGCGCTGCGCCGCGAGGCCCACCAGCGGCCCGAGCAGGGCCACGACGATCGTGGCCGCCGCGAAAGGCCTGGACGATCTCCGGATCACCGTGGCATTCTAGCGGAGCAGCCGCGCGTCGAAAACCTCTGGCCCCATCCGAAGGCCCGCCCGGAACACGGCCGGCCAGCGTCTCTCGCGCGATGAGACTCCTCTTCCTCGGTACGCTTCGGCTCAGGATGCGAAGCCGGCACCTCTGCTTGCCGGATTCACAGCTCGCGCAGCGCGACGGCGACCGGGCGACGGGCGGCCCTGATCGCGGGGGGGACGCCCCCGATCAGACCCATCACGAGAGCGAAGACGATTCCCTGCGCCAGCAGGAACGGCCCGATCCTGAACGCGAACGCCAGGTGGGAGAACGTCTGCCAGTTCATGGTGCCGGTGGTGAAACCGTTCATAGGAAGCACTACGAGACAGCCCAGAACCCCTCCCGCGAAGGCGATGACGAGCGACTCGATCACGAACGAGAGGACGACCGCCCCGCCCCCGAAGCCGAGTGCCCGCAGCGTCGCGATCTCCCGCCCACGCTCCGCCACGGCCGAGTACATCGTGTTGAGCGCTCCAAACACCGCCCCGACACCCATCACGATCGCGATCAGGAACCCCAGCACCCTGATTAGCGTCGTCAGCATCCGGGACTGCTTCTCGTAGTACTCCGTCTCGCGCTCGACCTGCACGGAGAGCCGGGGGTCGGCCGTCAGCGCATCCTTGAACTGCGTCAGCGCGGAGGCCGACTCGAGGCGCGCCGTCACGGACTGGAACACGTTCGTGGGTCGCTTGTAGACCTGGCTGAGGACGTTGGCGTCGCACCACACCTCGGAGTCGAAGGCGCTGCCGCCCGCATCGAACACCCCGACGACCTTCCAGTTGCCGCCGCCGAACCTCACGTCCCTGCCGAGATCGAGGCCCCTGTAAGTCTTGACCGCGTTCCTCCCCACCACCAGCTCCGCGAGCCCCGGTTGGAACAAGCGACCCGCGACGATGCGGACGTTGTCCCGCACCTCCAGGGCGCGCTGGGAGACGCCCCGCACCTGCACGTTGGCGTCGGTTCCGCTGCTCGCCAGCGGAAACGCCGCGATCACGACCACTTCGCCGGAAACGAGGGGCCCTCGCGCGTCGCGCGCCACGCCCGGCGCATCCTCGATCACGCGGAGCTGGTCGAGCGTCACCGCGCTCACCATCTCGGAGTCGGCGCCGGCCCGCCGTACGAGGGCGTTGCGCGGCGAGCCGGACGCAACGAGCGTGGCCCGGAACCCGTTCGCCATCGCCAGCATCGCCACGAACACGCCCACCGTGCCCGCGATGCCGAGCACGGCGACGATCACCGACGTCCAGCGCTGGACGACACTGCGGACGTTGTAGCTGAGCGGGATGGCCATCTCACACCCTCCGCAGAGCGTCGACCACCCGCAGCCTCATCGCCGAGACGGCGGGCAGGAAGCCCGCCACGACCCCAACGCCCAGGGCCAGCGCGAAGCCCACGCCCACCGAGCTCCAAGGCAGGTAGAACGTCCCGAGTAGCCCCCGCGTCGGATCGCCGCCCAGCGTGAAGAGCTTGGCCAGGAGAAGGCCGATGATCCCGCCCTGGCCCGCGATCAGCACCGACTCGGCCAGGATGAGGCTCAGCACCCCGAGGTCCGGGAACCCGATCGTCTTGAGCACCGCCAGCTCACCAGTCCGCTCCCGCACGGCGATCGCCATGGTGTTGCCGGTCACGAGGAGGAGCGTGAAGAACACCACGGAACCGATGGTCATGACCAGGAACTGGACGTTGCCCATCTGCTTGGCGAACGATGTCGCGAACGCCTTTTCGGTTTGCGTCAGGGTCTCGTACGGCGAGTTCGCGAACAGGTCATCGATCTTCTTCGAGATGGTGACGGCGTCGTCGGGATTGGCGAGCTTGAGGACGTACCAGCCGACGGTGCCCTTCCCGAACTGCCGCCGCTCCTCCAGGTAGTCGAAGCGGAACAGGAGTTGCGTCGTGTCCACGTCCGGCCGGCTGCCGTCGTAGATGCCCGCGACGTTGAACTCCCAGGGGCCGGGCCAGATCGTGCCCCTCAGGGGCAGCCGGTCCCCCACCTTGAACCCGAAGCGCTTGGCCAGCCCACGGCCTACAAGGCAGGCCTGGCGGTCGCGCATGTACGCCTCGCGCTGGTCCTTCGCTACGCGGTACTCGGAGTACACGTCGAACCAGGTGTCCTTGTCCACCGCGAACTGGGGGAAGAAGTTCTTCTCGTCCTGATAGACGCCCCCGAACCAGGTCGCGTACGTCACGCCCGTCACGCCCGTCACGCTCGCGATCCTGTCGCGGTAGGAGATCGGAAGCGGCATGATCAGCGACGTCTTGTTGATCACGTTGAGACGGTCCACCCCCGCCACGTCGGCACCGCCGAGGAAGGCGATGCGGATGGTGACCAGCAGGCCGTACAGGAACAGCGCCACGGTGAACGACCCGATGGTCAGCGTCGTGCGCACCTTCTTGCGCAGCAGCTGAGCGAACACCAGGCGGAAGAACCTCATGCGCCGGTCCCTCTGCCCTCGACGAGGACCCCCTTGTCGAGGTGGAGCACCGCGTGCGCCCGCTCGGCGGCCCGCGGATCGTGTGTGACCATCAGCACGGTCTTGCCGTGCTCGTGCACCAGCCGGTCGATCAGATCCATGATCTCCTCCGCGCTCTTGCGGTCGAGGTCGCCGGTCGGCTCGTCGCACAGCAGGAACGTCGGGTCCGCCACGATGGCGCGCGCGATCGCCACGCGCTGCTCCTGCCCGCCGGAGAGTTGCCTCGGGAAGTGGTCCATGCGGTCCGCAAGCCCCACGATCCCGAGCGCCGCCTCGACGTGCCGGCGCCTCTCGGCCTTGGAGAGCCGCGTGAGCAGCAGCGGCAGCTCCACGTTCCCGAAGGCGGTCAGGACCGGGATGAGGTTGTACATCTGGAAGATGAACCCGACGTGCCGGGCGCGCCACGCCGTCAGCTTGCTCGACGCCATGTTCGAGATCTCATCACCGGCGACCGAGATGGTCCCGGACGTCGGCACGTCGAGGCCGCCGAGCAGATTGAGCAGCGTGGTCTTGCCCGAGCCGCTGGGACCCATGAACGCCACGAACTCACCGCGCTCGACGTCGAGGTTGAGCCCCTGGAGGACGTGAATCTCCTCACTCCCGCGCTGGTACCTCTTGTCGAGGTTCCGCGCCCGGACCAGGCTGTCCCCGTTGCCCCTTCCGTCAACCTTCACCATTACGACCTCCCCGCCGCCGAGGCTTGAAGGCTTGCCCTACCGCCCGCCCCCAGGCTCGAAGGCATGAGCTTCAAGCCTGCACCCCTCCAAGCCTTCACGCCTATTTTGTTTTGACGCGCTGGCCCTCGTGCAGCCCCTCCGGACCTCTCGCCACGACCTGCTCGCCGACGGATACCCCGGCCGTGATCTCCACGTCCGAGCCTCGCGTCGAGCCGACGCTCACCGCGCGCCGTTCCAGGGTCCCGTCACGAAACACGAACACCACCTGGGCGCCCCCGTCTTCCCGGACCGCGTCGCGCGGGACCAGGGCGACCGCCGTGCCCCGCTGCCCGGGCTGTTGCTCGCCGAAGAACGAGACCTTCACGCCCATGTCCGGGAGGATCCGGGGGTCGAGCGCGTCGAACGAGATGCGCACCTTGACCGTCGCCTTCTGCCGGTCGGCCGTGGGGATCACCGTCCGCACCTTGGCCGGGATGCGCCAGTCCGGGTAGGCGTCCAGGATGGCCTCCACCCGCTGCCCCGGAACCACCCGGGCGATGTACGCCTCGTTC
>DATKMD010000007.1:0-8329 GCA_035542075.1 Thermoanaerobaculaceae bacterium | reverse complement strand
CAACAGCGGCCCGGATGACCCCGTCCCGGTGACAGCGCCCTTCGGATCGGGGTGCTCGCAGCTTCTCCCGCTCTTCTCGGATCTCGCCGTGCCGCAGGCGATGGTCGGGACAACCGACATCGCGATGCGGCAGTGGCTCCCCGCCGACATCCTCGGGTTCACCGTCACCAGACCCATGTTCGAGCAACTGTGCCGGCTCGACGAGAAGAGCTTCCTGTACAAGCCGTTTCTCCGGCGCCTCCGGGACGCGCGCGCCAGGACGTGAGCGGGCACCCTACGGCGCGTCGCCACCGACGGCGACGCCCGCCCTGCGCGGATCCCCGACCCCTGTGACCACACCCGTGGCAGGGTCACAGGTCGCGAGGTTCACGCCCCCGAAAGCCAGCAGGTCGATCGGGCGCGGCGGGAAGCAGAGCGTGTAGATGCTCTCGAAGCCTCGCCGAATCAACTCCGCGACGTCGTCGTCCGTGTTCGGGGCCGCCATCTCGATGAGGACCCTCGGGGTCCGTGAACCGTCCCAGAGCAGACGCGGCTCCGAGACGGCCTCGGCCGGGCTCAACCCCCGGTCGATGACGTTCACGATCGTGCCGACGATGCTGGATGTGATCCGCAGACTGCCCGGTCCACCGAGCACTAGCAGCGGTACGCCGTCGCCAAGCACCATCGTCGGGGCCATGGTGTGGGGCAGCACCCTGCCGGGGCGGGGATACAAGGGGCTCCTGGGCGATCCACTGTCGTAGAGCCCCAGGGTCGCGTTGTACGGGAAACCGAGCCCGGGGGTGGCGACGCCGGCCCCGAACTCCTCGTTGAAGGTCAGACTCAGCGCCACCGCGTTGCCCTTGCGGTCGATCACGGAGAGGTGGGTCGAGCCCTCCAGCCGTGGCGGGACCACGTCCCTTTCGAGGATCTCCCCGAGTCGCAGGGCGCGCCCGGGTCGAATTTGAGCGGCCCGCCGGGCGGACCACCTCGGATCCATCATCCTCAGGGTCTCGAGCGGCCCGCCGCTCTGTGCCCCGTACAGGTCGTAAAGCGCGATGCGGACGGCCTCGGTCAGGATGACCATGGTGTCCGCGGCATGGACAGCGATTCTCTGCTTGGGGAAGGTGTCGAGGATCTGGAGCGCCTCGATCACGGCGCCTCCACCCGCGGGGTGGGGGAACGAGAGCACATCCAGCCCACGGTACTTCCCCCGGAACGGCGGCCGCTCGAGCGGCCGCACCATGACGAGGTCTGACTTGCGCAGGAACCCACCGTTTGCGCGCATGTCGGCGTCGATCGCATCGGCGATCCCGCCTGTGTAGAAGTCACGGGCACCCTGCGCAGCGAGGCGGCGCAACGTGTTCGCCAGTTCGTCCATGCAAAACGTGTGGTCGCTGTCCCAGGGCTCCAGCGACGGCTTCAGGAAGATGTCGCTCAGGGTCGGGCAGGAGCGGAGCTTCCAACCGAAGGCCCCGAGCACGGCGAGTTCGTGGGGAGGAAGCCGAACGCCGGCGGCCGCGATCACGGTCGCCGGCGCGATGACCTCGGCGAAGCTCCTCGTGCCGTAGCGCTCGAGTGCCCAGGAGAGCGCCGCAAGACCCCCTGGCGCAGCGACCGTCTTGTAACCGAACTCGAACCCGTCATCGAGCTGCCTCTGCACCTCGTCGGGTCTCACTCCCAAGGGAACGGCGGCTGACCCGTCGATCGCAATGTCACGGCCGCCCGCGAGGTGGATGAGGATCCAGGCATTTCCGCCGATCCCGGAAGCTTCGGCCTCCGAGACGCCGAGTGCCAGCGCCGCGGCAACCGCCGCGTCCACGGCGTTTCCTCCTTCACGAAGGATGCGCGCACCCGCCTCCGCGGCGTCTCGGGTGTTGGCAACCACAACGCCGTTTGTGCCGCGGACCTCGACCGTGCGAATCTCCTCCGGCAGCTCCTGGCTGAGCGCCGCCGTCGTCACAAGCAGCAGAGCGGTCGCGAAGGCAAAGGCGGCGCCCGATTTTGCGCGGGATCCTTCGGCTGCACGCATTCGTCCTCGGGATCCCTCGGCCCCGCTGGCGCGGCGCCTCGGGATGACCCTCGCCCCGGAGGAGTTCGGGTCAATTGACATCGCCGCTGTCATCGTCGCCCAGGAATCCGGGCAGCCGGTAGCGGCCACCTTCGGGCAGTGCGGCCGGTGCCTCGGCTTCCTGCACCTGCCAGCGCTGGTAGGAATCGTCGGGAAGCTCGGCGAGGAAGCGGGAGGACTCCAGGATCACGTCCACGCGGTAGCGGTCGCGCGCCACCAGCGGATAGCAGAGAAGCAGCTCGTCCTTGGCGCGGGTGCACGCCACGTAGAACAGCCTGCGCTCCTCCTCCATGTCCTCCGCGCGAGCCGTCGGGAAGCGTCCCTCGGCCAGCCAGATCATGAAGACCACCCGCCACTCGAGCCCCTTGGCCTGGTGGATCGTGGAGAGCGTGACGCGCTCCTTCTCGCCTTCTTCCGCAACCACGTCCTCGCCCGACAGCTCGTTCATCAGGGTGACCTCGTCCAGGAACGCGTCCAGCCCCTCGTAGCCGTCGGCAAACAGCGCGAGTTGTTCCAGGTCGTCGAGCCTGGCGGAGGCGTTGTCGAGCATGGCGCGCACGTACTCCCGGTACCCGGACGCGATCACCTCGCGCACGATCTCGCCGGGGCGGGAACGCAACTTCTCCAGGCGGGCGACCACCTCCGCGAGCTGTTTGACCGAGTTGGCCGCCGCTCCCGGCAGACCGATCGCCTTGCCGTCGAGCCTGCTCAGGGTCACGAGCGGCTCGCTCGTCTCGGAGAGCGCCTGCCAGACGCGCGCCACCAGGCGCTGGCCAAGGCGGGGCTTGAGGCGCGCCATCCGCGTGAACGCCACCTCGTCGCGGGGGTTGGCGAGGAAGCGCAAGTGCGCGAGAACGTCTTTGACGTGCCGCTGCTCGAAGAAGCGCAGTCCGGAACGGACCTCGTACGGGATGTTGCGCTTGGTGAGCTCGACCTCGAGCTCCAGCGAGTGGGAGTGGTTGCGGTAGAGCACCGCGATCTCCGGGAGCGGAACGCCTTCGTCCAGCAGCTCCAGGATGCGCTGGGCCACGAACGCCGCCTGGGACTCGGGGGTGGGAGCCGCGCAGACCACCGGCGGCTCCCCGCCCTCGCGGACCGGCCGGAGGTGCTTGGGGAACTGGTGCTCGTTGTGGGCGATCGAGGCGTTGGCGAGGGTGAGGATCGGGGGAAGCGAGCGGTAGTTGGTCTCGAGACGAAACGTCGTGCAGTCGGGGTAGCGCTCGGGAAACGAGAGGATGTTCGCGTACTCGGCGCCACGAAACGCGTAGATCGACTGCGCGTCGTCGCCCACCACCATCAGGTTGCGCCCGCCGCCCAGCATGAGGTCCACGATGTCGGCCTGAAGGCGGTTGGTGTCCTGGTACTCGTCCACCAGGACGTGGACGAAGCGAGCCGCGAGTTGCCTGCGGACGTCATCGTGACGGCGCAGCAGCAGGAGCCAGTTGAGGAGCAGGTCGTCATAGTCCATCACCGAGGCCGCGCGCTTCCGCTCTAGGTAGCGGCGGAAGATCGCCTGCATGACGTCCAGGTCGCCGGAGAACTGGGGGAAGCGTGCCGCGATCGTTTCCTCCAGCGAGCGTCCGGTGTTGATCACGAACGAGTACACCTCGACGAGCACCGCTGCGCCCGGGAGTCGCCGCCCTGGCGTGGTCGGGACAACGTCGGACAGGGCGTTGCCCATCAGGTCGCGCGCGTCCTCCCGATCCAGAATGCCGTAGTTCGAGGGGTAGCCGACGCGGTCGCCGTAGCGGCGCAGGAGCCGGTTGCCGACCGAGTGAAACGTCCCGCCCATCACCCGCCCGGCATCCCGCCCGAGGAGGAGTCCCACCCGGGAGAGCATCTCGCGCGAGGCGCGGTTCGTGAAAGTCAGAAGCAGGATCGAGTTCGGGTCGGCGCCGTCCTCGAGCAGACGCGCCACGCGGTAAACCACGGCACGCGTCTTGCCCGAGCCTGCGCCTGCCAGCACCAGCATTGGCCCACCGGCGTGCATCACCACCGCGAGCTGCTCGGGGTTCAGCTCGGTGGTGTAGTCCACCTTGCGCCGCTGGCCCTCGGCCGGCCGCAGCGCCACCTTCCGGGAGACCGGCTTGTCCGTCACCGGCCGAGGATACCGCAACGTCCCCGGACCACGAGGTGGGTGAGAGCCCCTTCCGGCGCGGCTTCAGCGGCCTGTGACGTTCCCTTTGGCAGTGGAGAGCCGCCGCCGCAAACCAGGGTCGCGCACGTGAGAGGTGGTCTCGTTTCACGGGTTCGATTCGATGACAAGGCAGGTGTTGCCAAACTCTTCGCCGACAAGTAGGATCATTCGGTGCAGGGGGCCGGCACCGCAGGCGCCGGATTCGCGAGTCCGAACCGTCGTACGCTGCCAACCGCCGCGACGGCCCGGAGGCATGAGTGTTCAGGGTAGTTACCAGGGAAGAGATCGCGCCCAAGTTCCACCGCTTCGTAGTCGAGGCGCCGGAAATCGCGCGCAAGCACCGCCCGGGACAGTTCGTGATGGTGCTGCCGGGCGAGAACGGCGAGCGCATCCCCCTCACCATCGCCGCCTCCGATCCCGGGGCCGGGACGATCACGCTGGTGGTCCAGGAGGTGGGCAAGACCACAATGGCCATGGCCCTGATCGAGCCCGGGCAGAGCTTCGTCTCGGTCGTGGGCCCGCTCGGTACGCCCACGCACATCGAGAAGTTCGGCACCGTCGTGTGCGTCGGGGGCGGCGCCGGGATCGCGCCGATGCTGCCGATCGCCGGGGGGCTGAAGAAGGCCGGCAACACGGTCCTGTCGATCCTGGGCGGACGGACCCAGGAACTGGTGATCCTCCGCGACGAGATGACGGCGGTGTCCGACGAGATCTTCTACACGACGGATGACGGCTCGTTCGGCAGGAAGGGGCTGGTGACGCACGCGCTCGCCGACGTCATCGCCCAGCGCGGGCAACCGGACCTCGTCGTTGCCATCGGCCCCGCGATCATGATGAAAGCGGTCGCCGAGTTGACCCGCAAGCTCGCGATCCCGACGTTGGCTTCCCTCAACTCGATCATGGTGGACGGCACCGGGATGTGCGGGGCGTGTCGGATCGAGGTGGACGGCAAGACCAAGTTCGTGTGCGTTGACGGCCCCGAGTTCGACGCCCACAAGGTGGACTTCGAGCTGCTGATCAAACGGCTGCGCATGTACCTCCCCGAGGAGCAGGTGGCGCGCGAGCGCTTCATGGCGGCTCACGAGTGCCGGGCCACCGCGGGGGTCGCCCGTGGCTGACGAGGTCCGCGGCGTTCCCGAGTTGCCGAAGGCGGAGCGGATGAAGATCCAGCGCCACCCGATGGCGACGCAGGAGCCGCTCGAGCGCATCCGCAACTTCGGCGAGGTCGCGCTGGGCTACTCGCCCGCCTTCGCGCTCGAGGAGGCGCAGCGCTGCCTGCAGTGCGCCAACCCCCCTTGCGTCAAGGGGTGTCCGGTGGGGATCGACATCCCCGCGTTCATCCAGCTGATCCGGGAGGGGAACATCGAGGGATCGCTCGCCAAGATCAAGGAGACCAACACGCTCCCCGCCATCTGCGGACGCGTCTGCCCGCAGGAGGAGCAGTGCGAGGTGGTGTGCGTGCTGGGGAAGAAGTACCAGCCCGTGGCGGTCGGCCGGCTCGAGCGGTTCGTCGCCGACTGGGAGCGGGATCGTGGCATGGTCTCCACCCCCGAGCTGGCGCCCCCGACAGGCCACGCGGTCGCGGTGGTCGGGTCCGGGCCGGCGGGGCTGGCGTGCGCCGCCGAGTTGGCACGCTTCGGCCACAAGGTCACCATCTTTGAGGCGCTCCACAAGCCGGGTGGGGTTCTGGTGTACGGCATCCCCGAGTTTCGGCTGCCCAAGGCGATCGTCAACTTCGAGATCGAGAACCTCTCCCGCATGGGTGTGGAGCTTCGGGGTAACTTCGTGATCGGTCGCACCGCCACGGTGCACGAGCTGCTGAACGGCTACGGTTTCGACGCCGTGTTCCTCGGGACCGGCGCGGGCCTGCCGTACTTCCTCGGCATCCCGGGCGAGAACTACATCGGCGTGCTCTCCGCCAACGAGTTCCTCACGCGCGTGAACCTGATGAAAGCGTACGACTTCCCCCGCACCGACACACCGGTGCGCACGGGCCGTCGAGTGGCGGTGGTCGGCTCAGGGAACGTGGCGATGGACTGTCTGCGAACCGCCAAGCGCCTGGGGGCGGAGGAGGTGATCTGCGTCTACCGGCGCACCCGCAACGAGTCGCCGGCGCGCAAGGAGGAGCTCGAGCACGCCGAGGAGGAGGCGATCGACTTCCGCTGGCTCTCGGCGCCGGTGGCGATCCTCGGCAACGACGAGGGGTTCGTGACCGGGATGCGGATCCAGCGCATGGAGCTGGGCGAGCCGGACGCCTCCGGGCGGCGTCGTCCGGTCCCGATCGAAGGGTCCGAGTACGAGATCGCGATCGACACCGCGGTGATCGCGATCGGCCAGGGTCCCAACCCGCTCGCGACCAAATCCACCCCCGGCCTCGAGCTGAACCGCCACGGCAACATCGTCGTGGACGAGAAGACCCTCATGACCTCGATCCCGGGTGTGTTCGCGGGCGGCGACATCGTCACCGGCGCTGCCACGGTGATCCTTGCCATGGGCGCCGGCAAGCAGGCCGCGCTCGGGATCCAGGACTGGCTCGGCAGGCTGGCTCGCGGCGAGGTCGCCAAGCCGCAGTTGCCGGCTGCGTAGGGTCGGCGCCCGTTTGCGCAAACGCTGGACAAAGAGTAGGATGCAGGCCGCCGCTCCTCTGCCGTGAAGGTGAAGAAGCTGCAAGGAGAAAAGAATCGTGCCGTTGGAAGATCACAAGATCGCACTCTTCATCGATTTCGAGAACATCGCCCTGGGCGTCAGGGATACCAGCTACAAGACGTTCGACGTGCAGCTCGTGCTCGCCCGCCTGCTGGAGAAGGGGAAGGTCGTGGCGCGCCGTGCCTACGCCGACTGGGACCGCTACGGCAGCTACAAGCGCGGGTTCCACGAGGCGGGCATCGAGCTCATCGACATCCCGCTCAAGGTGTACTCGGGGAAGAACTCGGCCGACATCCGGATGGTCGTGGATGCCCTCGACCTCTGCTACGCCAAGGAGCACGTCACCACCTTCGCGCTGGTGTCGGGCGACTCGGACTTCTCGCCGCTGGTATCCAAGCTGCGCGAGAACGACAAGTACGTCATCGGCCTCGGCGTCAAGAACTCAACCTCGGAGCTGCTGGTCGCCAGCTGCGACGAGTTCATCTTCTACGAGGACCTCATCCGCGCCGTGCAGGAGGCGCCGCCGCTGGCCGGCCTGCCCAAGAAGCAGCGTGAGTGCTTCGCGCTCCTGGGCGACTCGATCAAGGCGCTGATGCGCGACGGCAAGGAGGTTCTCTGGGGCTCGATGATCAAGCAGACGATGCAGCGCAAGCGGCCGGAGTTCAACGAGGAGTACTTCGGCTACTCGACGTTCTCCGCGCTGCTCGAGGACGCCGAGAAGCACCACGTCATCAAGCTGCGGCGCGACCAGCGCTCAGGGACCTACGTGGTGACCGGATTCGACAGCGGCGAGGCGAGCGCTGTGGAGGAGGCTGAGGCGCCTGCCGAGAATCAGGAGGCCAAGAAGTCCCGCCGCCCGCGCCGCCGCTCCCGCAAATCCGCCAAACCCCTCAACCAGGCATCCTGAAACCGTTTCCGCCTGCTGGTCGCGGCAAGATGCCGCTCCCACTGGCAGGGCAAGGATCTGCCTGTCCTCAGTGGGAGCACCTTCCAGGTGCGACCTTCACGTGATCGTGCCCCAGGACCAGTGCCGCAGCGAACGCGAGCGCGCCTAGCGCGACCCCGGGCACGATGTAGCCGATCCCCATCTCGCGCACCGCGGCCGGGAACAGCTCGCCAAACATCCCGCGCCGGTCCGCCACAAACGAGACCACGACCGCACCCAGGCCGCAGAAGGCACCTGCGCGCGCGGCCCGCAGCGGCGGCTTCTCCCAGAGGAGGCCGAGAGTCGGCCAGAACAGACTGGCCGCGAGCAGACCCGAGGACAGGTAGAACAGCTCTGCGAGGGAGCGCGACGCGAACGCCACCGCGAGCGCGGCGATGCAGGCCAGACCGTTCGCCCAGCGGGCGCGCGCGAGGTCCCGGGCGTTCTCGCCCACGGCTTGCATCGCGTCGCGCGCAACCGTGATCGCGACCACGTTGGCGGTCGTCGAGACGGTCGAGAGCGCGACCGCTGCCAACCCGGTGAGCAGCAGCACCTCCAGCCCCGGAGGCAGGAG
>DATKMD010000006.1:0-7684 GCA_035542075.1 Thermoanaerobaculaceae bacterium | reverse complement strand
GATCAGGCTCGCCCCCCCGCAGTCCGCCCATTCCATCTCTCCAAAATCCGAGGATTCCCCACCAACCGTGAGACCTCGAGGACATCCGGCGCCGTAAGTCCTTCGTTCACAAGACCTGCCCGTTGGCACTCCATTTGATATCCCTTCTCGTTGGCGCGGGCCGTGACCCGGCGGACCGAGAGGAGGCCAGACGTCACACCATGTTGCAGATTACGGAGCAGGAAGTGTCGGCGACCCAAGCGGTCTATGTGCTGGTCGGAGAGATCACGCAGGATCAGGCCGACCGGCTCGAGCAGCTGGTGCGGTCGGTGCTGGAGCTCGGCAAGGAACTGACACTCGACGTCTCAGACGTCTGGCGCGTCGATCGCCCGATGGCCGAGGTGATGGCGCAGTCCTGGTCGCGCCCCGGCTCGAAGGTTCACCTCATAGGTGTCGATCAGAGGCTGCTCGCCTGGCTGCGCAGCGTCGCGACCGAGCGCCCGTGAAGCCCGTTGTCGCACTTCGTGCGAAGGAGGGATGACCATGGAGGCTTTCACTCACGTCTGGAAATGGGTGGTGCTGCGTGGAATCGTAGCGATCCTCGTCGGCGCGCTCACGTTGTTCTACCCCGGGATCACTTTGGCGGCGCTGGTCCTGCTCTTCGGTGCCTACGCGTTCGTGGACGGCATCCTGACCATCGTCTGGGCGGTTCGCCAGCGCCACGGCGAATCCCACTGGGTCTCCCCTGTCGTCAGCGGCGTCCTGGGCATGGGCGTCGGCCTCGTGACGCTGCTCATGCCGGCCATTTCTGCGCTTGCTCTGCTCCTGCTCATCGCGGCGTGGGCCATCGTGACGGGCGTCGCGACCATCATCGGAGCGTTGCGGCTCCGGAGGGTGGTCACCGGAGAGTGGAGGCTCGTCCTCATGGGCCTGCTTGCGGTGGCACTGGGAGTGATCCTGATCGCCAGGCCCTTGGCGGGAGCGCTCGCCATGGTGCTGTGGATCGGAGGATACGCCTTTGTCTCCGGGATCCTGCTGATCGGCCTCGGCTTCCGGCTCAGGAGCGCGGGTCGCGCACTCCCCACCAGCCTGACCTCGCACCCCGCCTAGGAGCGGGGGGAGACGCCGGGGAGTGTTCCCGTCGCACGAGTGATTCCGACACTCTCACCACACGAACACGGAGGAGAACATGAACAAGGCAGCGGTCGTCATCTTCGACAGCGAGAGGCAGGCATACGAGGGGTCCCGGGCGCTGCGGGAACTCCATCGAGAAGGCAGCATCACGGTGTACGCGGACGCAGTGATCACGAAGGACGCAAGCGGCAGGGTGTCTCTGAGCGGCACTCCAGAACCCGGACCAGGGGGAGCGTTGTCGGGATTTCTGATCGGCAGCCTGGTCGGCCTGCTGGGCGGGCCCGTCGGCATTGCCGTCGGTGCAAGCTCCGGAACGATGATCGGAGCGGCCTTCGATCTCACCCGTGCTACAGTCGGGGACGACTTCGTCGCTGAGGTGTCGAAGTCCCTGCTTCCGGGGAAGGCAGCCGTCGTCACGGAGATCGACGAGGAGTGGCAGACCCCTCTCGACGCCCGCATGGAGGCGCTCGGCGGACAGGTCCTCCGCCGGAACCGCATCGAGGTCGAGGACGCATTCTTCGAGAAGGAGATCGCCGCGTATCAGGCGGAGCTCGACGCGCTCGAGGCTGAGTTGAGCAAGGCCTCGGCGGAGCGGAAGGCTCACCTCGAAGCGAGGGTTCAGGCAAGCCGGCGGAAGCTCCAGGCGAAACGGGAAGAATTGAAGGCCCGCATCGAGTCGGTGAAGCAGGAGGGCGACGCCAAGGTGGAGTCCCTGCAGCAGCAGATCGCGGCGGCGAGGGACGAGCGGAGGGAAGTCTTGAAGCAGCGTCTGGAGAAGGCTCGTGCCGAGTACCGGGAGCGCACGGCCAAGCTCCAGCAGGCGTGGGACCTCACGAAGTCCGCGCTCAGATTCTGACCCGGGGGTCGCTCAGGCCGCGCAGCCGCGGCGAGTCTGACGCGGCGGCTGCGCGAGCCGAACCGGCCCGCCGTGCGCCGAGCGCAGGCGCCAGGAGGAATGCAATGCAGAGAACAGCTGCCAGGGATCAGGAGCGTCTATCGCGGGAGCCGACCGGCGAGGGACCCTCAGGAGCCCGCGTGCTCATTCTCCACGCTTCTGTCGGTTCCGGGCACGAGCACGCGGCGCGCGCGCTCGCGGCGGCGTTCGCGCAACTGCCGAACTGCGAGGCCCGGGTGGAGGACGCCCTCGCGTTTGCTGCCCCGGTCTTTCGCCGGGCCTACAGGCGCTCGTACCTGGACACCGTCGCTCGGGCACCGATCCTGTGGCAGCGCTATTTCGAAGCCACTGATCTCAGCGATCCCGACCGAATCGCCAGCGACAGCGAGATGCGGGGCCAGTTGGAGAAGCCGCTCCTTGCGCGCCTCGACCGGGTCGTGAACCATTTCGGGCCCTCGGCGATCGTCTGCACCCACTTCCTGCCCGCCGAGGTGCTGGTGCAGCGGAGGCCGACCGGCCGAGCCCATCCGCCTCTCTACACCGTCGTCACCGACCATGTGGCGCACAGCTTCTGGCAGACGCCCGGAATCGACGGCTACTTCGTCGCCAGCGAGATCCCCCGGGACCAATTGCTAGCTCGCGGCGTGCCGCCCGCGGCGGTTCGCATCAGCGGCATCCCGGTCGGAATCGAGATCGCCACGGCCAAGGACCCGCGCGAGCTGCGCGCCCACCGTGGTTGGCCAGTCGATCGTCCCCTGATCAGCCTCTTTGGGGGCGGCCTGTCCCGGGCGCACGTTCGGCGTGTGGCGGAGGACCTGCGGGCGCTCGGGCAGCCTCTCACGCTGGTCATCGTCTCCGGCCGAAACGCCGAGCTGCCCGCCGCACTCGCCGATCTCGACGATGGACCACAGGTCCGCGTACTGGTGCTCGACGCCATCGACTACGTGGACGACCTCGTCGCGGCCAGCGACCTCGTGGTCACCAAGTCAGGCGGCTTGATCGTCAGCGAGATTATCGCGCGCGGAACTCCAATGCTGGTGATCGCTCCCATTCCGGGGCAGGAGGAATGGAATGCCGACTACGTAGTCAGTGCAGGCGCGGGCATACAGCTCCGGCGTCCGGAACTCGTTGCCGAAGCGGTTCGCCGGTTGCTGGCTGAGCCCTCCCGCCTCGCGGCGATGCGGGCGCGAGCGCGCCAGGTAGGCCGGCCGCGGGCGGCGCTCGACATCGCCGAGTGTGTCCTGCGCGATCTCGAGTCCCGGTTCGGGGCTTCGGGCAGATCCCCTGCTGGCCACTCTGAAGTCCAACTCGCGAGACTCGCTGAGTCTCGATTCGAAGGAGCATTGCCATGACCGACACCACGATTGAGGATCCCCGCAACCAGCTCATGGCCGACCTGAGGGCGGTGATCGCCGATGCGGAGGAACTGTTGAAGGCGACGACTGGCGTGACGGGGGACCGCATCGCCTCCGTGCGGGCGCGCGCCGAGGAAACGCTGAAGTCCGCACGGCAGCGGCTGACAGAGCTCGAAGACTCCATGGCCACCCAGGCCAAGGAGGCCGTGCGCACGGCCGACAAGTACGCGCGCGAGCATCCCTGGGGAACTGCCGGGATCGCTGCCGTTGCAGGGTTGCTGCTTGGCGTCCTCATCTCGCGTCGCTGAGGTCCGACATGGCCACCAACCCGCAGATGCCACCTAGCGAAGGGCTGCTGAGTGCCGTGCAGCGGCTCGGACACAGCCTGACCCGCGTGCTCGTGACCCGACTCGAGATCCTCTCGACCGAGGTCGCCGAGGAACGATACAACCTGACGATGCTCGCGCTCGGGGGGCTGATCGTGCTCTTCTGCCTGCAACTGGGCCTGATCTTCACGGCGCTGTTCGCCGTCCTCGCAGTGGCCGCCGAGCATCGTCTCGCGGCCATCGGCATCGCTGCGGTCGTCATGCTGCTGGGCGCATTCGCCGGAGGGTCGTGGCTGCGATGGTGGCTCAAGACCCGCCCGCCGCTGTTCGCCGCGACCATCGCCGAGCTGTACAAGGACCTCGGGCATTCAAGGCACGAACGATGAGTACGTACCGGGCGGCCCTCCGAGCCCGTCGCGCGTGTCTGCAGGAGCGCGCGGCCTCCGAGCGCGCCGAGACCCTAGTGCTGCTCGATCAATGGGCTACGCGACTGCATGCCATGGACCGCGGCCTGTCGCTGATTCGAACGATCCTCGGCTCGGTGCTAATTGGCTTCGGGGTCGGGGCGGGGATGGCGGCTCTCGCGATCACCCGTCCTCGTGGGATTCGTGGATGGATCGACGGCGGCCGTGCGGTGTGGCGACTGCTCGGAACGCGCCCGCTCGATCTCTGGCTCGCGTGTCATCCGGAACCGCACGGGAGGCCGAGATGAGCGTCATCCCCCTCGGCGATGTCTCGCGGCGCCCGGTGCGCGCGCCCGTGGTCACGATGCTCATCATTCTCGCCAACGTGGTCGTTTTCGCGTGCGAGTTGGTGGGCGGTGAGGCCTTCGTGACCCGATGGTCGCTGATTCCAGCCCAGATCGTGACGGGGCACCGCCTCACCACGATCCTGACCGGCGTGTTCCTTCACGGGGGCTGGTCGCACATCATCGGCAACATGGTCTTCCTGTGGGCCTTCGGGCCCGAGATCGAAGACACCATGGGCCGCGTGCGCTATCTGCTCTTCTACCTGCTGGGCGGCGTCGTGGCCTCTCTGGTCCAAGTCGCAGCCAACGCCCACTCGACGGTCCCGAACCTCGGGGCCAGCGGCGCCATCGCGGCCGTCATGGGCGCCTTCGTCGTGATGTTTCCCAGGGACCGGATCAAGACGCTGCTGTTCTTCCTCGTGTTCGTGCGCGTGCGCTTCGTCCCGGCAGCCCTGCTGATCGGGCTCTGGTTCGTCACGCAGCTCGTCAGCGTCGGCGCCGTGGCGAATGTCGAGACCGGCGGTGTGGCCTATGCTGCGCACATCGGTGGGTTCGTCTTCGGTGCGTTGGCGGCGCGGGCCTTTGCGCGCGCGCGCCGTGACGCTCACCGAAGCTGGGTCATGTGATGCGACGGGGGGCACTGCCATGACGCTCCATTCCCTCCCGAACTGCGCCAACCAAGCACCGCGGCCGCAATCGAGAGGACATCGAGACGAGAGGGTGGCCCTCGGCGCGCGTGGGCCACGGAACGGAGGCTTGAGATGAACTGGTTGAGACCGGACACGCAACGCGAGCGGCACTCCAACCCTGCCCCGCACGGGACCCCGGGACCCCCCGGGCATGGAGGAGGCCCCTCCAACCGAGCCAATCTCCCGCCCAGGACCTGGCTCACTTTCCTGCTTCTCCTGATCTTGAATTACGTCTTGACTCGGGCGATGTTTCCCGGGCCCGAGGCGCCCATCACGGTGCCCTACACCGTGTTCAGGGAGCAGGTCGCCAAGGGCAACGTTGAGGCGATCTACTGCAGAGGGGAACGCATCCAGGGGCGTTTCCGGCGCCCCGTGACCTACCCGCCGCCAGTCGAGGCCCGGGCCGAGCGTCGCGACATGACGCGCCCGGCACCGCGGACCGGAATCCACTTCGCGACGACGCTGCCCTCGTTTGTGGATCAGGGGTTCGAGGAGTTTCTGGTCTCCCACAGCGTGGAGATCAGCGCTCTGCCGATCCAAGAGGAACAGAACCCCTTGGTCTCGTTGCTCCGCCAGTTCGGTCCCGCCGTCCTCCTGATTGGGTTCTACGTCTGGCAGTTCCGTCGCCAGGGCGGGGCGGGCGGATTCCTGGGATTCGGTCAGAGCAAGGCGCACCGGTACGACCAGGCGAAGGACAGCCGGGTGACCTTCGACGACGTGGCCGGGATCGACGAGGCCAAGAACGAGCTGGCCGAGGTCGTGGACTTCCTGAGGGCGCCCGACAAGTACACGCGCCTGGGTGGCACCGCGCCCAAGGGCGTGCTTCTCATCGGCGCACCGGGCACGGGCAAGACGCTCCTCGCCCGTGCCGTTGCCGGCGAGGCCGGAGTACCGTTCTTCTCGATGAGCTCCAGCGAGTTCGTGGAGATGATCGTAGGCGTGGGCGCGGCGCGCATGCGCGATTTGTTCCGGCAGGCGCGCGAGAACGCGCCGGCGATCATCTTCCTCGATGAGATCGACGCGATCGGCCGCGCCCGCGGGCAGATCGCCGTCGGCGGCGTGGGGGAACAGGAGCAGACGCTGCAACAGATCCTGACCGAAATGGACGGGTTCTCCGGCCGGGAAGGCGTCATCGTGCTGGCCGCGACCAACCAGCCGGACGTTCTGGATCCCGCGCTGCTCAGGCCCGGGCGCTTCGACCGGCGGGTGGTCGTCAACCTGCCGGACAAGGCGGGCCGCGAGGCGATCCTGGGGGTCCACACCCGGAAGGTCCCCCTCGCCCAGGACGTGAGTTTGGCGGAGCTCGCAGGGATGACGCCCGGGCTTGCCGGGGCGGATCTCAGGAACCTGGTCAACGAGGCGGCCCTGCTCGCGGCACGCCGGAACGAGGATGAGGTGCACGAGAAGGACTTCCTTGACTCGCTCGAGAAGATCGTGCTGGGGCCTCAGCGACCGCTGCTCCTCGCCCGCGAGGACCGCGAGCGGATCGCCTACCACGAGGGCGGTCACACGATCCTGGGGCTCGTGGTTCCCGGTGCCGACCCGGTGCAGCGGGTCTCCATCGTGCCGCGCGGTCAGGCACTGGGCGTGACCTATCAGCGACCCGACAGCGATCGGTACAACTACCCGGAGTCCTATCTGCGTGCACGGATCGTGGGTATGCTGGGAGGGCGCGCGGCCGAAGAGATCGTCTACGGCAACAAGACGACCGGTGCCGAGAGCGACATCGAGCAGGCCACGAATCTGGCCCAGAGCATGGTGACCCGCTGGGGCATGAGCGACGCTCTGGGCACGGTCCAGCTCGCTCCAAGGTCGAATGTGTACCTGGGTGGGGCCGGCTATGCCGGCGAGAAGTCGTGCAGCGAAGCGACGGCTCGGTTGATTGACGAAGAGGTCCAGCGGATCATCGGCGAATGCCATGAGCAGGCCAAGAACCTGCTCATGGGGCACCGCGGCGCGCTCGACCGGCTGGCCGAGGCGCTACTGGCCCACGAGACGCTGGACGAGAAGCAGATCCTCGAGGTCACCGGACTCCCGCCGGCGCCGATAGCGGGATCCGGGCGTGTTACGACGGCGGCGCAGGACGGCCGAGGCGCGGCTCCTCCCCCATCCGCAGCACCCAACGTCCAGGAGGAGCGGTAGCGCCCTCACTCCATGGCGACGTGGCGGTAGAACCACTGCTTCACCGCCTGGACCGAGACCAGGTAGGCGACGACCATGCCCGCCAGGATCAGGTAGAACAACCCGGGCACCGGCACGAAGCCGAGCCGCCCTCCCAGCGGGGAGTAGGGCAGCAGCGCAGCGAACGCCACGACCGCGAGGGTCGTCAGCGTAAGGGCCCCGCTCGGCCGCGAGCGCAGCGGATTGCCGCGAGTGCGAAGCACGAAGATCACCAGCAACTGCGTGGCGAGCGATTCGACGAACCAGCCCGTGTGGAACAGGGCCTCTCCCGCGCGGAACACGTGGAGCATTACCCAGAACGTGAGGAAGTCGAAGATCGAGCTGACGGGGCCAACCACGAGCATGAAGTTGCGGATCCAGGGCATGCTCCAACGCCG
>DATKMD010000005.1:0-11743 GCA_035542075.1 Thermoanaerobaculaceae bacterium | reverse complement strand
AGCGGACGTTGGCAATTCTGAAACCCGACACGGCTGCGCGACACAACTGCGGCGCCGTCATCGCACGCCTCGAGCAGGAGGGGTTCGAGATTAAGGCCTCCCGCATGCTGCGGCTCTCCAGGGAGCAGGCCGAGGCGTTCTACGCGGTCCACAGGGAGAAGCCCTTCTACCGCCCGCTGGTCGAGTTCATGACGTCGGGACCGGTGTGGGTGCTGGCCCTGGAGCGTGAGGACGCGATCGAGTACCTGCGCAAGGTCATGGGTGCAACCGACTCGGCCAAGGCCGCGCCCGGCACGATCCGGCAACAGTTCGGCACGAACATCGAGCGCAACGCGATCCACGGCTCCGACTCTCCCGACAACGCGCGCACGGAGCTCTCCTTCTTCTTCTCGACGTCGGATCTGGCCTGAGAGCCGCCCAGCGCCAGGCGGAAGCTGCCCGCGGGCGCCTTTCGTTCACTTCCTCTTGACGGCGGGCAGTACCTTCTTGCGCAAGCGTAGCGAGGAGGGTGTGACCTCGAGCAGCTCGTCCTCGGCGAGGAACTCCAGCGACTGCTCCAGGCTCATGATGCGAGGTGGCACAAGGTGCACGGCCTCGTCCGAGGTGGAGGCCCGCATGTTCGTGAGCTTCTTCTCCTTCGTGATGTTGACGTCGATGTCCTTCTCGCGGGCGTTCTCGCCGACGACCATTCCCTCATAGACCTCATCGCCCGGGTTGATGAACAGCTCGCCGCGCGGCTGCAGATGCTCGATGGCGTAGGCGGTGGAACGCCCGGAGCGGTCCGCGACCATCGCGCCAGTGCTGCGGTGCGCGATCTCGCCCTGCCACGGCTCGTAGCCGTCAAACAGGTGGTTGGCGAGCCCGGTTCCCTTGGTGTCCGTGAGGAACTCGCTGCGAAAGCCGATCAGACCGCGGGAAGGAAGGCGAAAGTCCATGCGGACGCGGCCGGTGCCGTGGTTCACCATCTTGGTCATTCGGCCCCGCCTCAGCCCGACCTTCTGTGTGACCACCCCGATGAACTCCTCGGGGCAGTCCACCACGAGCGCCTCCATGGGCTCGTGACGGGCGCCATCGACCTCCTTTGTCAGCACCTCGGGCTTGCTGACCGACATCTCGAACCCCTCGCGGCGCATCATCTCGACCAAGATCGCGAGCTGCAGCTCTCCACGCCCGGAGACCTTGAAGCTGTCGGCCGAGTCGGTGGGCTCGACGCGGATCGAGACGTTGGTGAGACTCTCCCTGTCGAGGCGCTCCTTGATCTTCCGCGAGGTGACGTGCTGGCCGTCCCGCCCGGCCATCGGGGAGGAGTTCACCCCGATGACCATCGCGATCGTCGGCTCGTCCACCGTGATGTGCGGGAGGGGCCGGGGATCGTCGCCAGCGGCGATCGTCTCTCCGATCCAGACGTCGTCGAGCCCGGCCACCGCGACGATGTCACCCGGGCCGGCATCGCCGATCTCGACCCGCTTCAGCCCCTGGTAGCCGTACAGGCCGGTGACCTTGCCAGGCGAGACGCCGCCACCGTGGCGGCAGAGGATGACCTCCTGGCCCTTTGCGACGGTGCCGTTGAACAAGCGCCCGATCGCCAGGCGCCCGACGTAGTCGTCCCAGTCGAGGTTTGTGACCAGGGCTTGAAGCGGCATTGCCGGGTCGAATCGCGGGGCGGGAACCGAGCGGAGGATCTCGTCGAAAAGCGGCTCGAGGGTCGTCTCGGGCCCGTCGGGTGAGCGCCGGCAGGTGCCCCTGCGCGCGTTGCAATACAGCACCGGGAAGTCCAGCTGGTCCTCGGTGGCGTCGAGGTCGATGAAGAGGTCGTAGATCTCGTTGAGGACCTCCTGAGGCCGCGCGTCCGGCCGGTCGATCTTGTTGATGACGACGATCGGCGGCAGGTTCGACTCGAGCGCCTTGCGGAGCACAAAGCGCGTCTGCGGCAGCGGACCCTCGCTCGCGTCCACGAGGAGCATCACGCCGTCAACCATCTTGAGCGTGCGCTCCACCTCTCCGCCGAAGTCGGCGTGGCCGGGTGTGTCCACGATGTTGATGCGGGTGCCACGGTAGGCGATGGAGGTGTTCTTCGCCATGATCGTGATGCCCTTCTCGCGCTCGAGGTCGATGGAGTCCATGACCCGCTCCATGACCGACTCATTGTCGCGGAAGATCCCGCTCTGCCACAGCATCGCGTCCACGAGCGTGGTCTTGCCGTGGTCCACGTGCGCGATAATCGCGACGTTTCGGATCCCATCACGTGCTTCGCTCGCCATTTCCTTCAGCCTCACCCTTCGACAGCCGCGCCGGCCGAGAGAAGCCGGCGCCGGAGAAACAAAATCACCGGCTGATCGCCGGCGTTGGGAGAGCTTAGCACTTCTTGAGGTGGCGCTTCAACCCGCGCCTTTTGTTCTTCTTGTGCCTGTTGCCACTCTTTCTACTCGTGCCCTGCCATCAACCGCCAGGCAACAAGGCGATCCGTCATGGCGCGGATGCGTCGGCACAGGATCTGGCACAGCAGCGACAGAAACTGGTGGGCTGCGTCGGGGTCCATCTCGAGGACCTCCTCGACCCGGTGGCGGTCCACCGCAAACACCGTGCACCCGGAGGTGTGCGCGCGCGCGTCAGCGCTTCTGGGTTCGGCATCGATGAGGGCCATCTCGCCGAACACCTCGCCGCGTCCGAGGATGGTCAGGGCCTCCTCGCCCATGCCTTGCATGTGGCGCGAGATCCGCACCTGCCCGTCCACGACGATGTACAGCTTGTCTCCCTGCTCGCCCTCGCCGAAGATGAGGGCTTCGGCGCCGAAGCGCTCCTCTTGCGAGTAGGTTGCGAGGAGGCGCAGCTCCGCCGCCGAGAGCCCCTGCTCGCGAAGCAGGTCCACCTTGGTTGACTGCTCGAGGAATACCCGTTCGCCCGGCTTCCCGATCCCGCTCTGGGCGGCAGAAACCCCCGGCGTGATGATCTCGGTCATGGCGCTGTTGGCCGCCCGCACCTTGGCCGCCAGCGAGTGCCAGAACGACCACAGGAGCGAGACGCCCAGATCACGGTTCGTACTGACCAGCCGGTCCAGGTCGGAGGCGGGGAAGCGCAAAATCGTACCGGCCTCCACCGCCAGGATCGTGGACCCTCGCGGCTTGCCGTCGATGAACGAGATCTCGCCGATAACGTCGCCGACACCTGGAGCGCTCAGGACCTGAGTCCCGACCGGCGTGACGCGGGTCTCCTGGAGCTTGCCCTCCATCACGATGAGGACGTCTCGGTCCTCCTGACCTTCGCGGGCCAGCACCTGAGCGTGCCCCAGCTTTTCCCTGCGCCCGAACTGGGCCAGCAGGACCAGGTGCACGTCGGAGAAGTGCCTGAACACCCGGAACCTTCTCAGGTCAAGCGCGACACGGAGGAGTTCCTCACGCTTGGGAACCGCCACGGGCTTCTGAGTGGAGCCCTCGGTGAGCGTGAGGACGGAGAAGAGGCGCGCGCGGGTGAGCGCGACCTGTTCGCTGGCCCTCTGCAGCGCGTTCGCCCGCTGCCGGTGAAGCTCGGTGAGATCGTCCTTCGCGAGGCGGCACAGGGTCGCCAGTGTCTCGACCCTCCGCCGTGTCGCCACCTCTTCGGCCTCACCCAGCCCTTGAGTCAGCAGCAACGCGTCGATGGCGTGCCGCAGCGCATCCCCGTAGTCTTCCAGTTCGAGCGCGATGCGCGCCGCCTCGATTGCGAGTTTCCGGTCGAGCGGGTTCAGACGGCGGGCCTGGACGAACTCCTCGAGGGCAGCCCGGAGGTCGCGGCGGCGCAGGTGCAGGTAGCCGGAACCGGCGTACGCCAGGTAGTGGAAAGGCGCGCGCAGCTTGGCAAGATCGAACATCTCCTGGGCGCGCGTGAGCTCCCCGCGCGCCTCGAGGATGCGCGCCATGCCCACCGCGTGTGAGGCCTCGAGGTTGTGCCGCTTGTGCTCCCGCTCGGTGTCGTCGCTCGTCTTCGCCACGCGCCGGAGGGCGGCGGCACGCTGGCGGTACGGCTCGCCGCGCGGCGTCAGGCTCGCGGCCAACTCGAAGAGCTCGGCGGCGATCCCGGCCTGTCCGTCGCGCTCCGCCTGCTCCGCAATCCCGGCCAGCCGCTGGGCGAAAACCGGGTGCGGCTGAACCTGGTCGGTAGTCATGACGCCTCAGAACCCATTGGTTTATCTTAAGATTCGCCCATGGGAGAGTCAAACCCGTTCGCCCATCCCTCGGAGCCGGGTGTGCTGCGGCGGCTGGTTTCCTGCCGCGCCTGCCCCCGCCTGGTGGCTTGGCGGGAGCGGCAGGCGCAAATGGTCCCGCCGCGCTACCGGCAATGGGTCGCGGAGCACGGCTTCTGGGCGAGGCCGGTGCCGGCATTTGGCGACCGTCTCGCCTGGCTGGTGATCGTCGGGCTGGCGCCGGCGGCGCAGGGGGGAAACCGGACCGGCAGGATGTTCACCGGCGACCGCTCGGGGGACTTCCTCTACGCCGCGCTGCACCGGGCGGGCCTGGCGAGCGCCCCGCGGAGCGAGCACCGGCACGATGGCCTGTCGCTTGCGGGCGTGCTGATCACCGCCCCCGTGCGCTGCGCGCCGCCCCGCAACCGGCCGACCGCGGCCGAGATCGCCCGCTGCCGAATCTATCTGCGCGCCGACCTGTCCCGCTGCCGTTCGCTGCGCCTCGTGCTGGCGCTTGGTCGGGTCGCCCACGACAGCGTCCTGAGCCTCCTGCGCGGGCAAGGAGCGCCGGTGCCCCGAGGAATCCGGTTCGCCCATGGCGCGTTCTGGCGGCTACCCGGCGGCGTCTACTTGGTGGACTCGTACCACGTGTCGCAGCAGAATACGTTCACCGGCCGGCTCACGCCCGCGATGTTCGACGGCGTGCTGGCGCGCTGCCGAGCGCTGGCTTTCGAATCGGAGGAGGGGAGATGACCGCTGCTGGAGAGAAACCCAACCGCCTCGTCCTGGCCCTCAAGCTTGGGCGGGCGCACTACACCACGATCATCGTCACCGCCACGCTCGCGGGCGGACTGTACGTGTACTGGCGGGGGGAACCGGTCTTCTGGGTGAACCTGCCGCTCGCCGTGGTCGGGGCGTTCTTCGCGCATGTCGCCGCCAACGTGATCAACGACGTCTACGACTTCCGATCGGGCGTGGACACCCTGGCCCCGACCCGCGACTCACCGGACTTCGGAGGCTCCAACGTGCTCACCGGCGGCCTCATGACCGCGCGGGAGGGTTTTGCCTGGGGCGCTGGCTTCGCCGGCGTGGCCATCGGGGTTGGCGCGCTGATCGCGCTGTCCGCCGGCTGGGGTGTGTTCGTGCCCGCGCTCGCCGGTGCTCTCATTGCGTTCGAGTACGTGGCCCCGCCTCTCCGCTTCGGCTACGTGGGGCACGGCCTCGGCGAGCTCGGGATCCTGATCGCGTTCGGCCCGCTGTCGGTTGCGGGGGCGGCGTGGGCCGTGGGCGGAAAGTGGAGCTGGGGCGCGGCCGGAATGGGTCTCGTCATCGGGATGAACATCGTCGCGATCCTGTACTGCCACCACTTCACCCACCCGGAGGCCGACCGGCAGGTGGGCAAGATGAGCCCGGTGGCCGTGCTCGGAAAGCCCGCGGCTCTGCGCCTGGCATGGGTGCTGCCCGCGCTCTCGGCCGGAATCCTGGTCGCCCTGGTCGCTGCGAAAGTACTTCCGGCGCTGGCCCTGCTGGGACTCCTGGCTCCACTGATGTTTGCCCCGGCGCTTGCCAGGACGAAGCCCGATGCAAGCATCGAGGGGTTCGGTAACCTGACCCGCGCAGCGGCGGGAGCGGCGACGGTCGGGGGCGCGGCGCTGGCGCTCGCTTTGCTCGTGGCGCGCCTTCTGGGATGGTGATAACGGTCGCGGAGGTGATCCGTGGTTGAGGCCGAGGGACACAGCTTCCCGTTTGACGGTGTGGAGAAGGTCGCGCCCGGGCTCCTGGAGACCTTTCCCTACGAGTACCCGGGGCGGGAGGCCGAGGTGCTGATCGCGACCGACGAGTGGAACTGCGTTTGCCCGTTCTCCGGACTACCGGACTTCGGCACCCTCACGATCCGGTACGTGCCCGACGCGGTGTGCCTGGAGCTGAAGTCGCTCAAGTACTACCTGACCACCTTTCGCAGCGTCGGGATCTACCAGGAACACGCCGCGAACCGCATCCTCGAGGACTTGGTCGCGGCGTGCGCCCCACGTCGGATGGAGGTCGCGCTCGATTACCGGCTGCGCGGCGGCATCCACACGGTAGTCACCGTGCGCCACCCGTGAGAACAGGGGACAGGGGACAGGGGAAGATTGACGGGAATTCAACAAGGAACCAGTGGTTGCCTCTCGCTGACCCCTGACCCCTGACCCCTGTCTTACTTTCCCCGATGGCGGTGGACGAGGATCCACGCACCGTCGTCGCGCAGCTCGAAGACGTCGCTGGACCAGCCCTCCTCGGTGTGGCGGGCACCGGCGTCCTTCCAGGTCTTAACGTACCGGTAACTGGCGATGGCGCTTGCGCCGTAAACTCGAACGACAACCTGCTCAAACCGGAGCTCCTTGACCTGGGCCCCCCGCTCGCGCAGCCGGCGGAACGACTCCAAGTATGTAAACGAGCCCGAGACCCGGCGGTCCCCCTCGATCAGTGTGAACGAAGCAGCGAGGTGGTCGTCGAGCGCGTCGGCGTCCAGGAGGAGTTCGCCCTTGCGGAGTTCCTCGAGGGTCGCGGACACCGCGACCTCGGGTTCCGCGCGGCCGGCCGCGGCGGCCTGAGGGAGCAGCGACAAGGTGACCAGGACGAGGGGGAGCGCTGGTGACATGGGCACATTGTAGCCGCGGGGGAGGCTAGGGTCCGGCGGCGGGGAGCAGCAGAGCCTCGAGTTTGGCCCGCATCGCCCCGGTTATAGGCACCGGGCGCCTGTCGCCGTAGTCATAGTGGAGCTGCACGCTCTCGGCATCGGCGGCAAGCCTCCCCGAGGCCTCGACCCTGTAGGCGAGCGTGAAGCTGGTGCGGCCGATCGCCTTCACCCCCACGCCGACCTCCACCAGGTCTTCGAGGCCGATCGGCGAACGATAGTCCACGGCCACCCGGGCCACGATCAGCGGGATGTCGCGGGCCGAGCCGGAGAAGTCGAAGTGCTCCCGCCACAGGCGCAGCCGGGCGACCTCCAGAAAGGCGACGTACACCGCGTTGTTGACGTGGTTCATCGCGTCCACGTCGCTGTAGCGGAGCTCGATGGGGCAGGCGAACGGGAACCCCTTCATGTCTTCGAGCCGCTCATGCTTCCGCTCCCTCGCTCTCCACCCACGTGCGGCGGCGGAGCGCGAGCGCCCGCATGCGGTGCACGGCCCGCTCGGCTGCCGCTCGGCCGGCTGCCACGGCCTCATCGTAGCGGTGGAACTCGGACCAGTGCAGGGTACCCACATCGGGGGCGAGGCTGAGGTCCGCATCCTGCAGCTGGAGCTCCCGAAGTGTCTGGTGGGTCATGTTCGCCCCGCGCACCATCGCCCGGGGAATCGCGATCGCCTCGGGATCGTCCTCCTGCCAATTCTCTCCGGTCGCGACCGCCACGACGGGGCGCGGCGCCAGCTCCTTCGCCTGGGCCACCGGCACGTCGGCGACCGTGCCGCCGTCGGTGAGGGCGCGGCCGTCGATCACGTACGGGAGCACGACCGCAGGCACGGCGCTGGATGCCGCAACCGCCGGGATGAGTCGGCCCCTCCTCAGTGACACCGGCCGGCCGGTCGCGAAGTCGGTGGCGACGGCGGCGAAAGGGATGCGCATCCTCTCGATCGGCTGGTCGGGGAGGAGGAAGGCCAGCCGCTTCTCCAACTCCTCATGCGTGACCAGGCTCGTGCGCTCGAGCGCGAGGGCCACGACGGCGCTCCGCTTGAGGCGCCGGGCAAACTGGAGGAGCAGGTTGTCACGGCTCGTGACGGTTTCCGTGAGGCGAACATCCGGCAGGCGCGGCATGAGGCCGCGGGCCAGGAACTCCTGCCAGCGCTGCGCCACGGCCGCGGCGCTGCCGAGGGTGAGCCACATGGCGCCCACGACCGCGCCCGCGCTGGTGCCGGCGATCCCGGCGACCTTGACCCCGGCCTCCTCGATGACCTGGAGCACACCCACGTGAGCGAGGCCACGCGCCCCGCCGCCCCCGAGGGCCAGTACCACCCCCTCGGGCCGGGCGAGGTGGCCCCGGAGGAACCCCAGGATCCCCATCACGGCCATCTTATCCGGTTCGACCCCGCCCGGCGCAGGATCTCGTGCCATGGGGCGTCGAAAAACGGAGACCGGGGTTCTGCCCCGGCCTCCTGGCAATACCTCGGAACCGACGTTACGGCTGGCTGCCGGACTGCGCGGTGCCGGCGCCGGCCGAAGCTGTGAACTGAGCCGCGAACGCGCGAGGCGACAGGGGCTCTCCGGTGGAGGCCTTGACGAACTCCTGCCAAGGCAAGCTCGCGCCGGAGGCGAAGACCTTCGCCTTGAGGTACGCCCCGACCTTCGCGTTGTCCACGTAGATCACCGTCGCCGGGCTCTGCCCCGGATAGAGGTCGCGGCAGATGGCCGCATGCAGCTGGGCGGAGTAAAGGGCGCCGAGCTCGTAGTTGTGGTAGTAGACGGGAACCGTCACGATGTGAATCTTGCTTGCCCAGGCACCGCGCGGCACCTCGGCCGGGCGGGAGAGGCCCTGGTACTTTTCCACGAGCCTCCACCACAGCCCGTCCAGGTCCTGGTCGGGGTTGGCGTAGAGCTCCTTCTCGAAGCGCAGCATGACCTGAGACCAGCGCGAGAAGATGAGCCCGGCCAGGCGCTCTTTCTCCTCCATGGGTGCACTCAGCTTCGCTGCCGTCGGCTCGTCCACCAGCCCCAGGGCCCGGTAGAAAGAGGCGGTGTTCGCGAGCCGCTCGAACATCATCGCAATCCCCTCGGTCGCGAACGCGGAGTTGTCCGTGCGGACGAAGTAGGGGAGTGTGCGCTGGATGTAGTAGGAGTACACGCCGTGCCCGAGCTCGTGCAGCGTCGTGCCGAGCCACTCCTGGTTCGGCTGGATGTTGAGGAGCGCGCGCACGTCGCCCTTGCGGTCGATGTCGGTGGAGAAGGCGTGGGGGTTCTTGCCCTTGTGCTCGTAGAGGTCGGAGCGCGCGAGGACCGGGTCAGCGTCGAGGCCGATCCCGTGGTAGAAGCCGGCCACCAGCTTGGGGATGTCCTTGCCGGCGAGGGGCTTGTCCATGTCGATCTCGGAGAGGTTCGGGCCTTCCTGGAAGAAGCGGTCGGTGTAGTCCCACGGCATGAGCTGGCCAGGCGTGACGCCGAGCCGCTTCCCCTGAACCTGGTCGATACGGGCCTTGGCCGCGGCGAACGGCTCGGCGGTAAGCCGGTCGAGCTCGTCGAAGAGCGAGAGCAGCCAACCCTCGTCCTGCTCGCTGAGGGCGAGCTCGAGGGCGTAGTAGTCGCGGAAACCGAGCTTGACGGCTGCCTGGTTGCGTAGCTTGACGAGCGCCACGACGTCGGGGGCAAGGGTAACGCCCACCTGCTTGGAGGCCAGCCAGTACTCCTTGCGCTCGTCGCGGTCGCGTGAGTTGACCAGCACCTCCACGATCTGGTTGTCCGTGACTTCTTTCCCCTTCACCTTTGCGCGAAACGTCGAGAACTTCTCCTCGATGGCGGACGACGCGGCGATCATCTTGGCCAGCAGGGCGGGATCCATCTGCCGCCCGAGGTAGGAAAGATAGATGCTCTCCAGCTCTCGCTTTTCGATCGGGTCGGTGACCGCCCCCGAGGCCCGCACCTCTTTGAGGAAAGCAAACGTCTGGGGGTCGGTGTACACCGTCTCGAGCTTGGTCTGCAGATCGCTCTGCCGCTTGTACGCCTCCTGGTTGCCGGTGGTGGCCGCCTCCCACCACGCGAGGTTTGCGTCGCGTTCCATCGGCGCGACCTTGGCCTCTTGAGCGCGCAAGAACTCGCGGAACTTTTCCACCATGGCCTTGTTCTCCCCGGTGTTAGCGGCAAACAGCGGCACTGCCGCAAGAAGCAGGAACACCCCGTTGACTGTTCTTTGCATCGCCACCTCCGTGACGGCCCGACAGTATACGCCCGGCCGGAAGATTGACCTTGGGCGTGCAGGCGTGCTACACGGCAAGGCTGTGGCGAAAGGAGCCTGAGATGGCGAGATCGTACCTTTCGGTGGCGCTTGTGCCGCTGCTGCTCGCGGCGGCCGCAGGCGCCGGGCATGTCGAGAGCAAGCCGGTCGCGCTGCCGAAGATCCCGGTCCTGGAGAAGGTGCTCCCGAACGGCATGAAGCTGCTGATGGTCGTCCGACACGACTCCCCGACAGTCGCAGCCGGCTGGGTTGCGCGGGTGGGCTCGGTCAACGAGGCCCCGGGCATCACGGGCATCTCGCACCTCTTCGAGCACATGATGTTCAAGGGCACGAAGACGATCGGCACCACCGACTACAAGAAGGACGCCGAGATCCTCGCAGAGCAGGACGCGATTCGCGCCGAGATGGAGAAGGAGTACGCCGCGCTGCGTGAGGCGGAACGCCGGGGTGAGATCTCTGGCGGCATCTACGATCCGGCCAACATGACGCCCCGGCTCAAGGAGCTCAAGTCCCAGCTTGAGAAGCTGTACGCCGCAGAAAAAGAGGTCATCGTCAAAGAGGAGCTGGACTCCATCTACACGGCGCAGGGCGCCTCGGGCGTCAATGCCGGGACAGGCGAGGACCAGACGTTCTACTTCGTGACCGTGCCGTCCAACAAGCTCGAGCTCTGGTTCTGGCTGGAGTCCGACCGCCTCCTGAACCCGGTGTTCCGGGAGTTCTACTCGGAGCGGGACGTCGTCCGCGAGGAGCGCCGGATGAGGATCGAATCCACCCCCACCGGCAAGTTCGAGGAGGCGTTCGAGGCGATGTTCTGGGAGTCTTCCCCCTACTCGCACCCGGTCGCCGGGTGGCCGTCCGATGTCGAGTCGATCACGCGCTCCCAGGCCGAGAGCTACTTCGGCATCTACTACGCTCCCAACAACATCACGGCCGCGCTGGTGGGTGACTTCGACCCCGACGCGGCGGTCAGGCTCGCCGAGACATACTTCGGCCGCATCCCGCGGGGCACAACCCCGCCGCCGGAGATGATCACGTCCGAGATGCCCCAGCAGGCCGAGAAGCGGTTCCTGGCTGAGGCCGACACAAACCCGGAGGTCGTGATCCGCTTTCACGCGGTGCCGTTCCCCCACAAGGACATGTACGCGTTCCAGCTCCTCGCCTCCCTCTTGAACGGGCGGACCGGCAGGCTCTACGCGGCACTCGTGGATGCGCAGCAGGTGGCCGTGGGCGAGCCGGGCGCGTTGGCAGAGGCGAAGAAGTACGAGGGGTACTTCGAGGTGAGTGCCGAGGTCAAGGACGGCAAGCACCCGGAGGACGTCGAGGCGGCGCTCGAAGCGGAGCTGTCCAAGCTCGCAAAGGAGCCTGTCGGGGAGCACGAGCTGCAGAAGGTCAAGAACCAGGAGCTGGCCGACTCCTTCCGCCGGCTGCAGTCCAACTTCTTCCTCATGGTGCAGCTGCTGATCTTCGACTCGACCGACACCTGGAAGTTCATCAACGAGGCCCCCGCGAGATTCCAGGGTGTGACCGCCGGGGACATCCAGCGGGTGGCCGCGAAGTACCTGACCCCGGAGGGGCGCAACGTAGCCGTCTACGTGCGCAAGGAGGGCGGCGCGGCCGAGCCTCCGGAGCTTGCGGGTCTACCTCCGCAGGTGAAGGCCATG
>DATKMD010000004.1:0-2583 GCA_035542075.1 Thermoanaerobaculaceae bacterium | reverse complement strand
CTCCACGAAGACGTCCTCGAGCGCCGCCCGCAGCGGCGAGATCTCTGCGATGAGGAGGTGCTCGGCCCGCAGGGCGTCCACGAGCCGGTTCAGCGCTTCGAGGTCGGGCACCTCGACCTCGAGTGCGCCGTTGCTGGTAACGACGGCCGCGCCCGTGGCCGTCAGGCACTCCTCGGGAGGTAACACGCCGGCATCCAGGCGCAGGCGGAACCGTTGCGTCCGCCTGGTCAGGCCCTCGACGGTGCCCTCGCGGATCACCCGTCCGCGGTGCAGGATCGCGACACGGTCGCACGTGCGCTCGACCTCGGAGAGCAGGTGAGAGTTGATGAAGATCGTCGTGCCGTTGGTGCGAGTCGCGAGCAGGATGTCGCGGATCTGGCGCCGGCCCACCGGGTCAACGCCATCGGTCGGCTCGTCGAGGAAGAGCACCTCGGGTTCGTCGAGCAGCGCGCCGGCCAGACCGAGGCGCTGCGTCATCCCCTTGGAGTAACGGCCAACGCGGTCGTGTGCGCGATCGGCAAGCCCGACGAGCTCCAGAAGCTCGGGGATGCGCCGGTTCAGCGTCCCTGGGGGAATTCCGGCCAGGCTCCCGAACAGGCGCAGCGTCCCCTCGCCGGTGAGGTAGCCGGGAAACCGGTGGCCTTCGGGGAGGTAGCCGAGGCGGGTGCGGGCCGACGCGAAACGCGGGTCCCGGCCCCGGACCCTCGCTTCCCCCTGGTTCGGCCGCGTGAGCCCGAGGAGGACCTTGATCAGCGTCGTCTTGCCGGCACCGTTGGCGCCCAGCAGGCCGAACACCTCGCCCCTGCGAACCTCGAGGTCGACGCCGTCGAGGGCGCGCAGACGCCTCCCCCAGTGCCTGAACTCCTTCGAAACGCCACGAACGGAGATCACGGTCGGCGATTCATCCACGACTGGTAGTACGTTGCGGACTGGGGTTGTGTTCGCGCGGGACGCGGCTCCCCGACTGGCGGTGGCGGCGCGGCCAGGTTACGATCCGCGCTGCACGGAGGATTGCATGAGCCTGCCACTGCACGACGTCGCGGATCTTGAACTGGCGAAGCAGGGTGAGCGCAAGATCACCTGGGCCGACAGACAGATGCCGGTCTTGGCCTCGATTCGGGCGCGTTTCGAGAAGGAAAGGCCGCTCGATGGCCAGCGCCTGGCCGCGTGCCTGCACGTCACCAGCGAGACCGCCAACCTGGTGCGCACCCTGGTCGCCGGGGGTGCGGAGGTCCGGCTGTGCGCCTCCAACCCGCTCTCCACGCAGGACGACGTGGCGGCCGCCCTCGTCTCGGAGCACAAGGTCGCGGTGTTCGCGGTGAAGGGAGAAGACAACTCCAGCTACTACAAACACATACGCGCTTGCCTCGAGCTCTTCCCCACACTCACCATGGACGACGGGGCGGACCTCGTGTCCTCACTGCTGTTCGTCGCACGCGGCGAGGCCAAAGGCGTCCACGCGGAGGTTCAAGCGTTCGCCAGCAAACTGGGCGAGGGTGGCCGCAAGAAGCTGATCGCCGGCGTGCTCGGTTCGACCGAGGAGACCACCACGGGAGTGATCCGGCTGAGGGCCATGGAGCGCGACGGCGTCCTGCGCTTCCCGGTGATCGCGGTCAACGACTCCGACACCAAGCACCTGTTCGACAACCGGTACGGGACCGGCCAGTCCACGGTCGACGGCATCCTGCGCGCCACCAACGTCCTCCTCTCGGGGCTGACGGTCGTGGTGGCCGGCTACGGGTGGAGCGGCCGCGGCGTCGCGATGCGCGCTCACGGGCAGGGGGCCAGGGTCGTTGTGTGCGAGGTTGACCCGGTCAGGGCCCTCGAGGCCGTGATGGACGGCTACTCGGTCATGCCGATGACCGAGGCGGCGAGGGTCGGCGATGTCTTCGTGACGGTCACCGGCGACTGCAAGGTGGTGGCGCCCGAGCACATGGCCCTCATGAAGGATGGGGCAATCCTTTGCAACGCGGGGCACTTCGACGTGGAGATCGACGTGGCCGGACTGCGCGCGATGGCCTCCGAGGTGTTCGAGGCCCGCCCCTTCACGCAGGGGTACCGCCTCAAGAACGGCAACACGGTCTACCTCCTGGCCGAGGGGCGGCTGGTCAACCTTGCGGCCGCCGAGGGGCACCCGGCGGCCGTCATGGACATGTCGTTCGCCAACCAGGCACTCGCCGCGGAGCACCTGGTTAAGAAGGCGGGAGAACTGCAGCCGAAGGTGTACCGGCTTCCCGAGGAGTTGGACCGCGAGATCGCGCGGCTCAAGCTCGCCACCATGGGCATCGCGACCGACGAACTGACTCCCGAACAGACGAACTACCTGGCCAGCTGGCGCGAAGGGACCTGACGCTCTCGGGGCTCCGCCCCGATTTTCCTTTTCCTTTGTTCACTGCGTGAGGCTTGTGTTTTGCCGGTGCCGCGGTGGCCGGGGTGCGGCCTTGCGTTTCCCCAGTCGCTGCGGCCGCACGCTCCTCCGCCCGCGACCGGAGGGCGCGATCCGCACCGGGGCCCCTCGGCGTTCGCATGAAGCTGCGCCGCCGCCTCCCCAGTACGGCTCGCGCGTCCGGTACCCGCGGGCTC
>DATKMD010000003.1:0-14263 GCA_035542075.1 Thermoanaerobaculaceae bacterium | reverse complement strand
GCAGAAACGGGATCGCTCCACCGGACGCCGGCACGGCAACTAGGAACGCGAACGCGCCCACCCCGAGGACGGTTGCGGCGGCCTCGGGGCGGATGGTCAATATCGAACTCCACACTGCCCCCGCAAGCCCGCCGGAGCTTGGCTCGGTACCGTACGAGCGCAGAGTTCTGGCGAACTCCACCACGACCGGGTCGGGCTTGCGTCGAAGAGCCTCGAGATTCGGAGTAATCGGGTCCCCGTATATATAGGTATTTCTGGCCCACACGGGTCCTATGAGGAGCACCCCGGTCGTCAGGGCCGCGATCAGGAAATACCGCAAGCGCCCTTCCTTCCAACCCGCAATGAGGCCGACCGTACCGACCACCGATCCGGTCAGAAGAAAGCTGTGCTTGCATGCCATCGCAAATGCGACGGCCACCCACGCCAGGCACGGGTTGTCGCAGCCAGGTCCGCCTCTTCCCGTGATGAAGAGCGTGAGAGCAGCGAACAGCGCGGCGGCCGGCAGGAGTTGCGGCTTCTGATTCGGAACCAAGAAGAGCAGGACGGGCGTACTCACCACAAAGAGCAGACCGAGAACACGAGCGATTGCCGACTTCCCCAAGCTCCACATGGTTCCAATCACCGCAAGCAGGCCGCCCAGCTGCAGACAGGCGCCCAGGATGTCTGTGCCGCCTGCGAGTCCCAGCATGTTGAGCGACTCGCCCAACCCGACGAGCCTCATGTGCAGCCAATAGGGCTGAGTATGGACTCCGCCGTAGCGGAGCCATTCCATGGGTACGGCCAAGTGATAGGCCAGCGAGTCCGCGTCCGTGGCAGGCCCGAGGCCGGCCGCCACGGTTGCGGCGCCGGTCAGGAGGGCGACGATCAGTCCAGCCCTTCCCAGAGGGCCTGCCGCGGACCAAGTCGCCGAGAGGACAGCACCTAGAGCGCGCATTCTCGCCCGGCCGTATCCGACGAGTTCGATGATACCAATTAAACCAATCGTCCAGGATAGTGCGCGCAGAACGCTCGGGCGCGCGACGTGTACTAGCGCAAGTCCATGAACCAGAGCGGTAACGGATGCCGTGGCGACTATGAATCCCGCCGCGACATCGACGGAGCGACCCCAACCTCCGGCGCGCGCCAGGCGCCAGCCCAGGTGCCCAAACCCCATTGCCATGAGAACCCCCAGTACGAGCGGGAGCGGGGGCTGCAGGATCATGTCGTCGAGTGCCAAGACGCTCTCGGAATTCCACGGATGTCCGCGACTCACGCGGGTTGGGGCGTGACTATCAAACGTAGGTGCCGTGTGGACAAGCGGAAAGGGCCTGGAATGGCGTTGTGAACCGAGCCGGAGCGCATCCGGCTCGCTCACTCCGCTCCGGGCAACAGAGGGTCGAGAGTGAATTTCAGGGGGGAACGACGAATTAGGCCATTCAGGCTGTCGACCGTCTGGTCTCGGCCAGCAACCCCGCCTGCCCAAGACGCCTCGTTGGTCCGAGCGGGGGCCGGGAAGTCGCTCGACGGCGCTGCCGGCCCTCCGTGCAGAGGTTTCCCGGTCGGCAATTGGACGGTACCGCCGAGAGCGCTGGGGCCCAAGCGAGTCGCCTCGGGCTCCAGCTGACGAACGCCCGCCGAGGTCGGTGCCGGATTTGCTCAGGGGCCGTTCTTTACAACGGACCCACCGCCCCCGGCGATCCAGGTATCCGAACCGGTTCCCCAGACTCCGCCCAGGTACCAGCTGGTTCCGCTCGCGTCGGATGCCCACGTGGTGCCGTTCCAGCCGAGGATCGTGCCGGTATCTCCGGCGATCCAGACTTTGTTGGGGCCGGTTCCACCGACACCGTATAGATTGATCGAGGTAGAGGCTCCGCTCGCGACGGCGCTCCACGCAATGCCGTTCCACTGAATGACCGTGCCCGAGTAGCCAACGGCATAAACGTTGTTGCTCGCGTTTCCCCAGACCCCGGCGAGGTCATTGGAAGTGGCAGCCGAGGCCGTCGGATCGACAGCCCAGGTCGTGCCATTCCAATGAGCGGCGGTCCCGCCCCCGCCCACGGCCCAGACGTCGCCCGTGCCGAAGCCCCACACTCCGTAGAGGTAGGTACCGATGGTGTTGCTCGAGTTGGACCACGCTGTGCCGTCCCAGTGCACGATCGTCGACGTGTTGCCGACCGCCCACACGTCGTTCGGACCGCTGCCCCAGATGGCGTAGAGGTCATTACCCGTCACGCCGGTCGAGCTGGATGGCGTGGTCCACGAAGTGCCGTCCCAATGGACTATGGTTCCCGCTGCGCCCACCGCCCATGCATTGGTCGTGGAGCTTGCCCAAACGCCGAAGAGTGTCAGCGCACTAGCCGGAACCGGGGAGTTCACCCAGGCGGTTCCGTTCCAGTGCTGGATCACGGCCGTGCTGTTGAGCTCCCCTCCGACTGCCCAGACGTCGGTCGTCGCGGTGCCGGACGCAGCCCACAGGTCGCTCCCGAGGCCCCCCAGAACCTTGCTCCATGCGCCCCCGGTCGACGCGATGACGGTCCCGGTTTCACCTACCGCCCAGACGTCCGAACCGCTCCCCCAGATGCTCAACAGATAGCCCGAGTAGCCGCTCGTGATGCTCGTCCACGAAGTCCCGTTCCACTGCAGAATGGTCCCGGCGTCGCCGACCACCCACACATCGCTCGAGCTACCCCCCCACACGGCATAGAGGACGTTGGACGTCGGGCTCGTCGCCGGGGTGACGGTGGTCCCGCTCAGGAGCAGGATCGTGCCGGTGTCACCCACCGCCCAGGCGGTGTTGGGTCCACTCGCCCAGACCCCGTACAGGTAATTGGAGACTCCGCTGGTCAACGCAGCCCATCCACTTCCGCCGTAGTGCAGGACCGTGCCCGTATCACCCACGGCCCAGACATCGCTCGCGTTCGTTCCCGACACGCCGTAGAGCGCGTTCGTCACTCCGGTCGTCACCGGAGTCCACGCCGTACCGTTCCACTGGACGATCGCGCCGTTCGCTCCGACTGCCCAAGCGTTCGTGGCGCTGAACGCCCAAACGGCATAGAGATCTGCAGTCGTGTTGCTCGCGACGGTGGTCCACTTGCTCCCGTCCCAGTGTACGATGGTACCCGCGTATCCCACGGCCCAGACGTCGTTCGCTGCGGTCCCGGACACTGCCTCGAGCGCAACCGATGTCCCGCTCGCCCAGTACGTCCACGCCGAGCCGTCCCAGTGAAGCAGCGCCGCCCCCCCGAACGGGACGGCCCAGACGTCCGCTGTGGACCTCGCCCACACCCCGCTCAGGTCCGGAACGCGGGGCACCGGGCCCTCCCAGCACCAGCCGTCCTTCGTGCACGTGGCATTCGCGCTGAAATTCTGCCCTTGGACCGGCGTGCCGCTGAAGGCAACATCCAGGCTTGGCGGATAGAAATCGTAACCGGTCAGGCTCGGGGTGACGACGTAGAGACCGCTCGAAAGACCCGGGAACTTGTACTGACCCGCAACGGTGCTCGTCGAGCCGGACCCTGCGCCGGTGAGCGCCACGGTCGCCTGGGCCCCCGTTGCGAGTCCGCTGACCGTCCCCAGGATGTCGTACTGCAACGCCGCGAAGGCAGGCAGGGTGACGCTCGCGAAGTTCACCGTCGCGCTGGCGCTCAACGGCGAGAACGTGTAGCCCGCCTGGCTCGGGGTGACCGTGTACGACCCGTTGAGCAGGCCCGTGAAGCTGTAGTTCCCGCTCGAATCGGTGGTCGTCGTCGCGGCGGCAGCGCCCGAGAGTGCAACGCTAACGCCGGAGGACGGTGCACCGGTCACCGTCCCGGAGATCGTGTACTTGAGCTGCGTGGCCGTGAAGTTCACCCCAGTCACGTCCGCCGTCGTCAGGGGAAACGAGACGCTCGCCGGCGCAAACGAGAATCCCTGCAGCACGGGGGTCACCGTGTAGCTTCCCGGCGCGACCTTGGCGAAGCTATAGCTCCCGGACGAATCGGTCGTCGTGGACGCCGTGGCCGTGCCGGTCAGCTCAACGCCCACGCCCGCCTGAACCGCGCCTGCCACGGCTCCAGAAACGTTGTAGGTGACGAGAGTCGCGGCAAACGCAGCGACCGTCTGGTTATGGCTGCTGATGCTGACGGTGGCCTGCGTTGGCGCGAACGTGTAGCCCGCCTTCGCAGGGGTAACCGTGTAGGTGCCGTTCGAGAGCCCTGTGAAGGTGTAGGTGCCGCTCGCGTCGGTCGTCGTCGCTGCCGTCGACGTGCCGGTGAGCGTTATGGCGACGTCCGCGATGACGTCGCCCGTCACGGTTCCGGTGATGATGTAGGTCCCCACCTCGGTGGCAACGAAGGCCGGCACGGTCGCGTCCGCGCCGTTCAAGGTCACCGTGGCACTCGCCGGGTTGAAGGTGTACCCGGCCTTGCTGGGCGTGACGGTGTAGCTGCCGTTCGGAAGCGAGCCGAAGCTGTAGCTCCCGTCCGCACCGGTAAGCGTGGTCGACGTCGACGTGCCACTTAGCGCCACAGTCACTCCGGCGACGGCGCTGCCGGTGACTGTCCCCGAAATCGCGTAGGTCGGCGTGGAACTCTGGCCGCAGCTGCAGGCGTTCAGGATGGCGCCTCCGAGGAGCGCCAGAAACGCGCCCCGCATCGCGCCCCCGATCGCGTGGCGCCTGCCGGTGTGCCGCCATCCCTCGAGCTTCGCGTGAGCAGAACCGCCGAACTTGCCGCCGGGGTCGAGCACTCTCATGAAGGTCTCCCAGTCGCCGGCGCGCCGGCGCTGCCATCGAGTCAAAGCTCTATTGGATAGTGCGCGAGCCGTGCGGACCGCGCCAGTAAACTTCGACGCACACGGTGTGCGACATTGACGACATCCACCCCCGAAGGTGGTGAGCCGAACACGCTCGCGTTTCGCTTTCCAGCGTTGCAGAAACGCTTGTTTCTCGGGCTCGAGGGAGCCGGTTGTCACTTACCGTGTATCAGGCAAGCGCTTGCAGCCCCTGAGGCCTCGGCAATCTCGCCCCCCTTTGGAACGGCAACGTAAGGACGGAAGAAATCCTCACGGTGGAACCGTAATCTGCCAATCCAGTGCGGGACGTACGATACCGCTCCAACTCCCAATGAGGGGGTCGTCTCTGTGGGAGCGGTCGACGACCGTGAAGGCGACGGCGTCCGCCTCGGAACCGTGACTTTCGGTCCCTCCACGGCTGTGCAGGTAGACCGACACCGTGAAAAGACCCTCGGCCAGGAGATTTCTGGGGATGCGGCACGTGCTTCGAACGACGCCTTTCGGTCGAGGTCCTGCCTTCCAGCCGGGAGCGTGGAAATCGTGGCCGTAGAAGAGGCAGTAGCCCTCTTGGCTGTGGAGCGCGACGCTCACGGCCGTCCGCTCCTCCGGCCTCAGGTTCCAGAAATCGATCTCGATGCCGACGGACTGGTTCACGGCGATCTCCGGCGCCGGTTTGCCTTCTTCATCCACGATGCGAACGGCCCGCAACCTGGCAACCGTGTCTCCGGGAGCGAGGGCCACGTCCGCCCACTCCCGCACGGCAGCGCCGTGCGCCGTTCCGCCGTGCAGGTACTTGTGGACCACCTCGCTCGCCCGCCCGTCGGCGACGACACTGCCACGGTCGAGCAGGATGGCTCGCGAGCACAGGCGCGTTACCGCGGCCATGTCGTGAGAGACGAAAAGGACCGTCCTTCCCACCGCTCCGACCTGTTCCATCTTCTGGAGGCACTTGCGCTGGAACTCCACGTCGCCCACCGCGAGTGCCTCGTCGACGACGAGAACGTCCGTGTCGAGCTGAGCGGCGACCGCGAAGGCGAGCCGCATGAGCATCCCGCTCGAATAGTGCTTGGCGGGAGTGTCGACGAAGCGCTCTACCCCGGCAAAGGCGATGATCTCGTCGAAGCGCCTCGCGACCTCGGCGCGCTTCATGCCCAGGATCGCACCGTTCAGGTAGACGTTCTCGCGCCCTGTTAGCTCAAGGTGAAAGCCGGTGCCCACCTCGAGGAGGGCGCCGAGCGTGCCCCAAATGGCCGCGGTCCCCTCGGTGGGTACCGTGACTCCGGAGAGGATCTTCAGCAGCGTGCTCTTGCCCGCCCCGTTCCTCCCGATGACCCCGACCGCCTCTCCCCTCCGCACCTCGAAGGTGACATCCCGGAGAGCCCAGAACGACCTCGCCCGGCCGGCCGGTTGCTTCGGGCGCAAGAACGCCAGCGGCGCCTTCGCGAAGCGCACGATCGCATCGCCGAGCGTGTCGTACGAAGGACCCGTGTTTCGCAGGGGAAACTGCTTCCCGAGACCCTCGACGCGGAGCGCGATCCGGCCCATGGCTAGATGACGTCGGCGAATCTCGGCTCCATGCGGCGCATGTAGTAGAGGCCGGAGACGAGCAGGGCAACGGCGATGATGGACGAGACCCCGAGCAGCCCCGGGGAGAGCCGACCGGTCCCGAGAATCGCCCACCGGAAACCTTCGACGACCCCCGCCATCGGGTTCACGCCCAGAAGAGAGCGCCAGCGCTCCGGAACGATGCTCGCCGGGTAGGCGACCGGAGTCGCCAACAGCCAAATCTGCGCGAGAAACGGCAGGGTATATCGCACGTCCCGGTAGCGCACGTTCAGGGTGGCGAGCCATAGCCCGACACCCATCGCGGTGCAGAGCGCCTGCACCGCAAGCATCGGAAGGAAGAGCAGCCTCCAGGTGGGGTGGACCCCGTACCAGCCAAGCGCAACCGCGACCACCGCCCCTGACGCGAGAAAGTCCAGGACACCTGCCCCGATCGAGGCCATCGGAACGACGATGCGGGGAAAGTAGGCGCGTCGGAGAATGTGCTGGTTGGCGACGAGGCTCTCGCTCGACTGGAGAAGCGCGAAGGCGAAGAGCTGCCAGGCGACGAGGCCAACGAGCGCGAACAGCGGGTACGGGCTGCCGTCCGACGGGATGTGTCCGAGGTACCCGAAAAACACCGCGAAGACGACGGCGGTGAAGAGAGGCTGTAGGATCGCCCAGGCGATCCCCAGGAGAGTCTGACGGTACCGCAGCTGTACATCTCGCCAGGCGAGGAAGAACACGAGCTCCCGGTAGCGCCACAACTCTGCCAGGTCGAGAGGGAGCCACCCGGACACCGGCCGGATGATGCGTGTCGGAGGGCCGTCCGCGTCGTCCGATCTCGCGGCCGGGTCTTGTGGCGCATACTCGCTTGCCCGGGTGCTCATGCTGGGGCTCCCCGATATAGCACGCGGCGGAGCTTGCCGAGGACCTGATTGATCGCCAGCCCGGGTGAAGCTACAAATGGAATCCGGATCGATCCATGGTGCCCCCGAACCCAAAGCCCGACGTCCGCTGGGACGACGTCGTCTGCGCTGCGTCGGCACAGGTGTCGAGCCGCGTGGGTGACGAGGTCGCCGTGCTCGGGCTCGACCGGGCCGTCTATTTCGGCCTCAACCCCGTGGGCGCGCGCATCTGGGAGCTCGTCCAGAAGCCCGTCCGTCTCGATCGGGTCGCAGAGGCCATCGTGGCCGAGTACGAGGTGGACGAGTCGACCGTCCGTAGTGACCTCATGGAACTGGTCGAGCGTCTGCTGGCCGAGGGGCTGCTCGAGCTTCGTGATGGGACTGCTCCTTAAGTTTGCCAGGCTCGAGCACCGGAAACGCGGTCTTGTGGCGCCCGCCGTGCTCTGGATCGTCGTCTCGCGAATTGCCCTGCGGGTGCTGCCTTTCCGAACGGTATCAGCGCTCCTCGAGCGCATTCCCTGGCCGATCCCGCGCCCGTGCTCTCCAGAGGACGTTCTTTGGGCGCTCCATGCAGCTGCTCGACGCATTCCAGGAACGCGGTGCCTTGCGTGGGCTCTCGCCTGCCGCGGCCTCCTCCAACGGGCCGGGATTCCCTCCAGAGTCCGGATCGGCGTCGCGAAGGAACGCGGGCGGCGCCTTGTGGCGCACGCTTGGGTGGAATGCAGTGATTTTACGGCGAGTTGGGGTGACGACGAGAGAATTTACGTTCCGCTCCCGCCGGTCCTCGGTGGGGATGTCTGAGAGTGCTCACCCTACGGTTCGCGCAGGGACGCCGGGAAGGGGGGGCGACCAGCGTGCCCCCGTGGGCTCCCTGGACGACGGCGCGAGGAGCGAGCCGTGAGCGGGATCTGTGGCATCGTCAATCTCGAAGGGGGACCCGTAGATCGTGTCGTGCTCGAGCGAATGGTCGCGTCCCTGAGGTTTCGTGGGCCCGACGCGCAGGGCACGCACCTCGACGGGGGCGTCGGACTTGGTCACACCCTCGCGAACGCCGGGCGGGGATCCGCTGCTGGACGACAGCCTCTGACGTTGGACGGTCAGGTCTGGATCGTCTCGGATGCGCGCATCGACGGTCGCCTCGACCTTTCCGAGGAGCTCCGTCGCGACCACCCTGCGTTGCCCAGATCCGCTCTCGAGAAGGCCACCCACCCGGAACTGATCCTCCTCGCGTACGCGTGTTGGGGCGTCGGCTGCTTGGACCACTTAAGGGGGGACTTCAGCTTCGCGCTCTGGGACGGGAAGGTAAGGAGGCTCCTGTGCGCCGTGGATCAGTTCGGCGTGAAGCCTTTCTTCTACGCACGGGTGGGCACTTCTTTTGTGTTCAGCAACAATCTGAACTCGGTCTGCCTCCACCCTTTAGTAGGGAACCGCCTCGACGAGACGGCCATCGGCGATGTCCTCCTGTTCGGGAGGTATTTGGACCCCGGCGTCACGATATACGGCGACGTACGGCGTCTTCCCCCGGCGCACGCGCTCGTCCTCGACGGTGCCGAGAGCCGTCTTCGGCGCTACTGGACGCTCCCGGATGTCCCCGAGTTGCGCCTCCGGCGCCCTGAGGAGTACGTAGAGCAATTCCAGGGGCTCCTCGACGAGTCGGTGCGGGACCGGGTGCGGGAACCACGAGCGAGCATATCGCTGAGCGGGGGGCTCGACTCCTCTCTCGTCGCGGCAACGACGTTGCGGGTTCTGCGCGAGCGGTTCCGGACACCCGAACTGACCGCCTCCACCGTAGTCTTCGACCACCTCATCCCCGATTCCGATCGTCCATACGCCGAGCTCGCAGCCGGCCACTTGGGCATCCCGATCTTCCTTCATCGAGCGGACGACGAGCCGCCCGACGACTGGCCGGACAGAACCGAATGGTTCCCGCCCGAGCCCGGCGACGGACTCCTGTTCAACCCCGGCCCCGCCCTGATGCGCGACATCGCCTCGCGCAGTCCGCTGCATCTCACCGGCTACGACGGCGACGCGATACTGGGCTCGTCGGTCCCTCTCTACTGGAGGGAATGCCTCCGAGGGCACAGGTGGGGGAGGCTCATCCAAGGCATGGCTTGGTACGTCTTGCACGAGCGAGGGCTTCCCCCGATAGGGTTCCGGGCGCGCCTAGCAAGGCGCTCGAATCGCGACACCGTCCCTCGATTTCCCGCTCGGCTGGAAGCGCGGTTCGTAGAACGCGCTAGGCTCCTCGACCGGTTCACGACGGGGAACCGGAGCGTCGCCAGTCCATTCGCCTCAAGGGAGCCTTCCCGTCGCATCCTGGGCTACTCTTGGAGTTTCTTTCTGGACGCTTATGACCCCGGGTGGACACGGTGTGCGTTGGAGGTCGTACATCCTCTCATGGATCTGCGGCTCGTGCAGTTCGCGCTGTCCCTGCCAGCCGTCCCTTGGTGCGTCGAGAAGTACATTGTTCGGCGGTGCCTTCGAGGATTTCCAGCGAAGGTTCGGCTCCGGCCGAAGACTCCATTGCCAGCGGACATCGTCGTCGCTAAGGTGCGGAAAGGCTTGAGGAACCCGAACACGTACTGGCGACCGTGCGCGGAGATGGCCGAGTTCGTCGGCGCGAAGGAACTTCCCGCCCCTTCGCCGGACGACGACTTCGCATCGATCTACTTCAACATGCGGGCTATGATTCTCAACACTTGGCTAGTTGGTCGAAGAGGGAGAAGGACGGATGACTGACCCCGACGCGAAGTCGCCGCCGTACAGTGAGTCGACGCTTCGGAAGAAGCGCTACGAGAAGCCGATCCTTGAGACGCTGGGGACCCTCAGCGAGATTACACGGTCCACCGGCACCTTGGGAATGGGTGATGGAGCCAAGCAAGGGAACACCAAGACGCACTAGGGTTCGCGTTGGTCTCGAAGAAGAGCCTCTTCGGCGTCTCTCTCCGACTAAACCAGGAGTGGCCGTGGTGTCCGGATGAGACGGGCCGTGAGTTGCACGAGATGTCCGCGAACCTATCGCCCTTGGTGCCCGGTGAGTTGGTTTCTGGCCGAGTTGAGGAGAAGCCCTACTACTCGAGCCGGCCAGGGGAAGCCGGAACGGCGGCCGGCGTTCGCGTCCACTCCATGCCTGGCGGGTACCGCTTCCTGTACGCTGACGGCACCGAGTTCGAGGTGGATCTGTCGGGACGCGAGATTCAGGCGCGCTGGCCGCTCTCCTTAACGCTCGAAGACACGCTCGTCTATTTGCACGGGCCGGTCGTTGGGTTCGCCCTTCGCTTGAGGGGAGTCACCTGTTTGCACGCCAGCGCGATCGCGGTCGACGGTCGTGTGCTGGCCATCGTGGGCAGCGCGGGAATGGGAAAATCGACTACCGCGGCGGCGCTGGCGCAGCGAGGGTACCCCGTGCAGACCGACGACCTCGTCGCGCTAACGGAACGGGGCACCGCTTTCTGGGTGCAACCGGGCCTTCCCAGAGTCCTCTTGTGGCCGGAGTCCGCGGAGGCGCTGTGGGGCCACCCTGAGGCCCTGCCCCGCGTCGTACCCACCTGGCCAAAACTGTTCCTGGATCTTCGCCGGGAAGGCTACCGATTCTCCGGAGAGCCCCTGCCACTCGGGGCCATCTACGTCCTCGGCATAAGGCGCGAACTTGGAGCAGAGACAAGTATCGAGCCCCTCCGGGGAAACAGGGCCTTTGCGCATCTTGTAGCGAACACCTACGCGAATTATCTCCTCGACGCGGATATGCGCGCCCACGAACTCCAGACGCTGGGTCGCGTCATCGCCTCCACTCCGGTCCGGATGCTGCGGGCTCCAGAGGACCGTGGGGCGATCGCGGGGGTGTGCGATGCGCTGCTCGCCGATTTTCGCTGCCTCCTCGACGATGGCGCTTCCTAGCCCGCACGAGACGGGCACGCATGTATAGCGTCGCTGCGTTCGGGGAGATGATCGCTGACCGCATCCGTACGGACGCATACGTCCGCGCCCTGAGGCAGACCGTCCGTCCTGACGCTGACACAGTCGTGCTCGACCTCGGGACAGGAACCGGGATCTTGGCCCTCATCTCGTGCCAGTGCGGCGCGCGCAGGGTCTACGCGGTCGATACGTCGGGCGCCGTACAGGTAGCTCGCGAGGCCATCCGAGACAACGGTTTCGCCGATCGGGTGGTCGTCATTCAGAATCGGTCGACCGAAATAGCGCTTCCCGAGCGCGCGGACGTCATCGTCTCGGACCTGCGCGGCGTGCTTCCACCTCTCGGCTCGAACATCGGAAGCCTCATCGACGCCCGCGACCGCTTCCTGGCAACGGGTGGCAGCCTCATCCCCCAGTTCGATCGAATCTACGCTGCCGTCGTCGAACTCCCCACACAGCACGAGAAGATGCTCGCGCCCTGGACCGCGGAACCCCTCGGTCTGAACCTTCGAAGTGGGCTTCGATTTGTGCAGAACTCCTGGGTCAAGCTTCGCGTGCCCGCGAGCCAACTACTCTCCCCTCCGGGGATGTGGGCGGAACTCGACTACGCGTCGCTCCAGACAACCCGTGTCCATGGCACTGGGGAACTCCCGATCCACCGGAAGGGGGTCGCGAACGGCCTTCTTCTCTGGTTCGAGACCGAGCTTTCCCCCGGCATCGGCTTCTCCTCTGCACCCGGGAGTCCCGAGGTCGTCTATGGTCAGGCCTTCTTTCCCTGGCCCGAGACTGTCCCGGTCCGGGACAACGACGTCGTCGCCTTCGACATCCGGGCGGACTTCGTCCGCGACGACTACGTCTGGACCTGGAACTCGGAAGTGCAACGCGGGTCGAACAGGCGCGTCGACGCTCGGTTTCATCAGTCAACATTCCTGGGAAGCCCACTCTCCGAGGAGTCCCTCGCAAAGCGATCGCCCCGGCGCGTGCCCGGGCTCAACAACGATGGGGCCATCGTTCGCGATGTCCTCGAACGAATGGGCACCGGGGCTTCGCTCGGCGAAATCGCACGGGTGCTTCACCAGGACCATCCCGCTCGCTTTCGGTCCTGGCAGGATGCCCTCGACTTCGCGAGCGACATCTCGTCGCGATACGGGGGCTAGGCACGGCCCGGCGGGTTCACCTTGTCGACGGGCAGCGCGAGAGTAACGGCGTTCGGACGCCCCGAGGAGCAACTCCTCGTGGCGTGCGCCCGGGTCGATCTCGACGAACCCAGCCGCCTCTCAGTAATCGATGCGTGCCGGAAGGGCGTCGACTGGGGTCGCCTTCTCACTGCGGCGCGCTATCACGAGATTGAGCCGCTCGTCTTCCGGCACTTGTCCGGCGCAGGCTGCGACACGTGCCCGCCGGTGGTCCTCGAGGCGCTCCGGGCCGAGTCGCGCCGGACCTCGGTCTGGAACCTCGCCCTCGCCGCCGAGGCGGCTGCCGTCTTCGAACGCTTCCGCTCCGAGGGGATCCGGGCGGTCCTTCTCAAGGGTCCCGTCGCCGCCGTTGCCTACTACGGCGACCTGGGCCTCCGTCGTTTCCTCGACATCGACGTCCTCGTCGAACAGGAGAGAGCGCTCGACGCCTGGCGACTTCTCTCGGAACGAAGGTATGCGCACAAGTTCTCCCTGGGGATCGACGGGGAGGCTCACCTCGTGCGCCACGGTTCGGAACTCCTTTTCAGGGACGCGTCGGGAAGGTTCGTCGACCTGCACTGGAACATCTGGCCCCCCGGCTTCACCTTCACCCCTGGGTCTGAGGCTCCCTGGAAGGACCGTGAATTCGTCCAGCTTGGGACGGCCAACGTCGAGACGCTCGGGTGCGAGGCCACGGTCCTCTTCTTCTGTCTCCACGGCGCGAAACACAACTGGGCGGGCCTGAAGTGGGTCACGGATCTCGCCGAGCTGGTGCGCGCTCGCCCCACCCTGCGGTGGGGCAGGGTCCTCGATTGGTCGGCGCGGCCCGGCCGGCGCGTCCTCATCGACCTGGGGCTGCACCTCGCGCACCGGCTCCTCGGCGCCCCCGTTCCTCCGGACGTGCTCGCGCGCGGCGCCTCGGATTCCCGCGTCGAAGGGCTGGTCGACGAGGCGATTCGAGGGATCTTGGGCTTCGACGCACCGCCGCGGTGGCTCCTGGCGGAGATCTGGAATGCCCTCTACCGTCGAGCCATGTCATCCAGGGCGGATCAGCTCCGCTACCTGCACGATGCGCTCCTCGCCCCCACGCCCCACGAATGGGAGCTGGTCCCGCTGCCGGCCGCCCTCTTTCCCCTCTACTACGGCCTACGCCCGATTCGTCTCGCCTGGAAGCACTCGCCGCTTGGAAGACTCTTCTCCCGCCGGCGACGGAGCTCGTGGGAATAGCCGGTGCGTACGAACCCGTGGACGGAGCGCCGCTCGCGCACGTTCGCCCGCGCTCCCGGGCCTTGCGAACGTTTCCTGCATCATTTGCCGCGCGAGGCGCCCGTCTTCGACGTCGCCGAGATGTCGGCGATCGTCATCTGGGCGCAGGGTAGCGGAGGCCCGAGCGCCCTGTCTCCGAACCGCCCCGCGGATGATGCTGCCCGCACGGCGGTTCAGCACTCTGGAGCGGCTCTTGAAACGTCGGGTACATAGGTATCGCCGGGAATCGCCGCCTAATACTTTAGTGGCATACGCCGCGCGCGCCTGGTCGTTCGGCTAGAACCAGGATACCCATTAAGGGTGTAGATGGTCCTCTTTGGGACCGTTCACGCAAATCAGCAATATCCCGTAACTAATGAAGTAATCGATTGGCCGCTCGCGCCACGCAACGCGTTGGTTTGCACTCAATAGGGTCACCGTGACTCGGGACACAGCCCGCTCTTGTAGTGCGCGCACCGAAGGCTAACGTCGTGCGCAACCGCCTTCGCCGGGGGGGAGTTGTGCGAGAAGTAGCTCGGATTCCCGTCACTGAATCGTCCCAGGGACTCTCGACGCTTAAGGCAAGAGCCAGGTCGGCCACGCCGCGAAGGGCATTTCGGGCACCAGGAGGAGGAACCGATGAGACTCGCAGGCTGCATGCTGATCGTCGCAGCGCTGGTGCTGACCTCGTGCGGCATTCAGAAGAGCACCGCTGGTGACAAGCTTCCCATT
>DATKMD010000002.1:0-2515 GCA_035542075.1 Thermoanaerobaculaceae bacterium | reverse complement strand
CGACAGTTGGTGGGGTACAGGGGCAGGTTCAGTCCGGTGCCGATCCCAACCTCGAGCACGTTGTGGCCGCGCTTGACGTCGAGCAGCTGGATGGCGGCCTCACGGCCCGGGTGGAAGATCCAGTCGAAGACGAAGTCGTAGGCAGGGGCATAGAGCTTGTACGCCCGCTTCACCTGCCTTTTCTCCAGTGCCGCGTCCAATCCGGCAGCCCCTCCGAAGATGCTGAGACGCCCTTGCCTCCGCACTTTTAGCATAGGCTGACGCAGGTTGCCAAGCGCTTTATGACTCGGAGATCGCCAACGAGAACGAGAACTTACAGTGAACGGCCGACTACAGGTCGGCCTCGCCGCACAACCGCGCGAGCACCCGGTCGGCGGCGAAGTATTCCTCGGCGATCCGACGGGCCGCCCGGCTGTGGAAGGCGTAGTCCCGGTTGACCTCGTCGAGCGCCGCCGCGGCCTCCTGGACTGTAGAGAACGCGAGCAACCCGGCCCCCGCCGGCACGTACTTGCTGAAGCCCGTCTCCTGGGTCACGACCGGCTTCCCGGCAGCGAGATAACACACGCTCCGGTCGCTGAACCATCCGCTCCGCGTCCGGACGACCAAGTCCTTGGACACGGTGAACTCTCCCCGCGAGCGGTAGATGTGCCGTTGATAGGTGGCGAGGTCGCGCGACGACGCGAAAGCGTCGGTCAGGACCCAGCCGTGGCCGGCCATCAGATCCCGGGTCTTCGGATCGTCGACCTCGAGGGCCAGCTCGAGCGGCTGCTGGGTGCGGCGGGGCAAGTCGGCCACCCGGAGGAAATTGACGTGCTTGGACCAGTAGTAGGTTTCACCCCGGAAGCGGATGTCCTTGCCCACGTTCTTCCAGGTGGCGACCGTCGTGAAGCGCTCGGCGGCCGGGTTGCACGTGGCCTCCCACAGGTCGGGGATCACCGGCGGGCGGGTCGGTCGCCAGGCGAACTTCTCGAGCGGAATGAGGCAGTCCGGCTGGCCGAGGTTCTCGCCGTAGGTGAAGTGGTGCGTGTGGTCCTGCAGGTCGTCGATCGCGCGCCGGTCGTCCTCGGCCACCCGGATCTGCTCGAACACGGGGTCCGTCTCCAGGTACACCCGCACCGGGCAGTACATGTGCTCTTCCCTGAGTCGGGTGGCGCCGCAGACGTTGAAGATCGCGTCGGTTTCCCGGTAGAGACGGGCCAGACGCCCGCGGGACAGGCCGTGGTGCACGCCGGTCACGCTGTCCACGTAGCACCAGCGGTCGGACAGGCCGAAGCGACCCATCACGTCGGCGAGGAAGGCCCGCGCGTAGCTCGAGTCCTCCACCACGCTCTTGACCCGCGGGTCGTAGGGAGGAGCGCCCGAGTCCTCGACGTAGTAGACGTCGTGGCCGAGGCGGGAGAGTCCGATCATGTAGTGCAGCGCCTGCCAGCCAATTCCGCCCAATGGATAGCGACCAGCCAGGTGCAGCACGACGATCCGCCTACGGGATGACAAGCGGACCCTCCTCGCGGCGCGGCTCACGCGCCCCGTACATCGCGGCGAACGGACCGCCGCGCGCCAGCAACACGTCGAGCGAGCCCTGCTCGGCGATTCGACCGTCCTTGATCACGACGATGATGTCCGCCATGCGCACCGTCGAGAGCCGGTGCGCGATGATGAAGGTGGTGCGGCCGGCCTGGAGCCGCTCGAGGGCCTCGATGATGAGGCCCTCCGTCACCGGGTCAAGCGCGGAGGTGGGCTCGTCCAGGATCAGGATCGGCGAGTCGCGCAGGATCGCGCGCGCAATCGTGAGCCGCTGCTTCTCGCCCTCGGACAGGGTCACGCCCTGCTCACCCACCGCCGAATCATACCCGTGGGGCAGCCGCGCGACCATGTCGTGTATGCGGGCCGCCTTCGCGGCCGCGACGATCTCCTCGATCCGCGCGTCCGGACGGCCGAACGCGATGTTCTCGCGAATGCTCACCGGGAACAGGAGCGGCGGCTGCAGCACCATCGCCACCTGGCTGCGAAGCGACTCGAGGCGATACTCCCGCGCGTCGATCCCGTCGATCAGCACGCGCCCGCGGGTCGGATCGTAGAACCGGGGTAGCAGGCTCAGCAGGGTGGACTTGCCCGCTCCGGTGGCGCCGACCACCGCGACCCGTTGACCGGCGGCCACCCGCAGGCTCACGTCGTGGAGCACGGGAGCCCCGGAGGCGTACCCGAACTCGACGTCCTGCCACTCGACCTCGCCGCGCGCGCCCCCGATCGGGAAGGTGCGGGTGCCGTCGATGAGGTCACGCTCCACGTCCAGCACGTCGAGCACGCGCTGCACGCCGACCTGCGCGCTCTGGGCCAGCCCGTAGACCTGGAACATGTTGTTGATGGGCCCGTAGAGGGAGGCGAGATAGGACATGAACACGACCAGGCTGCCCACCGTGAGCGTGTTGTCGAGCACGTGGCGGGCGCCGACCCATACCACCGCGGCGGTGCCGAGGGCGATGACCACGTTCACCACGCCCGAGTAGAAGGTCTG
>DATKMD010000001.1:0-11987 GCA_035542075.1 Thermoanaerobaculaceae bacterium | reverse complement strand
GGCGTGCGTGACCGTGGCGAACGACCGGCACCAGGTCGACCGGCGCCGCTGGAGTGCTCTGGCGCCGCTCCCCGTTACCATGTGGGGCAGCGAGCCCCGGAGAGCCCGCGGCCACGCCCGAGCATCCTCCCGCGAACGTTTGAGATCCTGGTCCGGGAGCGCTGAGCTGCCGCCAGCGGACAGCGCAGTGCGGTTTCCGAGAAGAGGCATGATAATGGCCGGCCCGCCGGCAGAGCGGTGCGGCCAGGGAGTCTTCCATGATGAGAACGCTAACGACACTGTGCCTCTCACTCTGGCTGCCGTCGGCAGTGATTGCGCAGCCCGTGCAGCCGCCTTCTGCACACCCAGATGTCCGCACACTTGAGGAACTGTCGGCGTCGTTCGAGCACATAGCGGAGCGCGTCTCGCCCTCGGTGGTCCAGATATTCACCTCCGGCTACTCAGTCGGTTCGGGACCGTGGGGTATGGTGATGAGGCGCGCCGGCGAGGCTTCGGGTGTCTTGATTGACCCGGCAGGCTACATCGTCACCAACGCTCACGTCGTGCACACCGCGCGGCGTATCCAGGTGCAGCTCGCGCAGCGACTGGAACCGCCGGGGTCGCAACGTCCGATCGTGCGCCCTCAGGGCGGCAGGGTCGATGCTCAGCTCGTCGGGATCGACATAACGACGGATCTGGCGCTTCTCAAGATACCGGTAACCGACTTGCCCGCCCTGGAGCTCGGCGACTCCGACACATTAAGACAGGGGCAGGTTGTCCTCGCGTTCGGCTCGCCGCTCGGCCTTGGGAACACCGTGACCATGGGTGTGGTGAGCGCGGTCGCGCGCGAGGTCAGCCCCGACGACATGATGGTCTACGTGCAGACCGACGCTCCGATCAACCCGGGCAACAGCGGAGGACCGCTCGTGGACTCCAATGGCCGAGTAGTCGGAATCAACACGATGATCCTCTCGCAGTCGGGGGGAAGCGAAGGAGTGGGTCTCGCGATTCCGAGCAACATCGTGCGGCCCATCGTGGAGCAACTGCGGCAGAACGCCAGGGTTCGGCGCGGCGTTGTTCAGATGGAAGTGCAGAGCGTGACGCCGACGATGGCGGCGGCGCTCAAGCTGGCGCAATCCTGGGGGGTCATCGTCTCCGACACAAACCCCGATGGCCCCGCCGATAAGGCGGGATTGCGCGTCGGTGACCTCATCGCCGCGATCGACGGGAAGACCGTGGACAACATGCGTCAGTTCGGCATCAGCCTCTACCGGCATGCCCCGGGCTCGACGGTGACGCTCGAGGTTCTGCGAGGCGCCCGGCGCCTTACGTTCAACGTGCCCGTCGTCAAGCGCCCGGACGACCCGAGCCGATTCCTTGACATGGTCGATCCCAAGCAGGACCTGATCCCCGAGCTGGACCTTCTCGCCGTTGACCTCACCGAGAGCTACCTCGCCGCGATCGAGACGCCGCGCAAGCTGGGAGGCGTGCTGGTGGCCGGAATGACGGCGGACGCGGCGCCACCGGCCGATCGGTTCCAGCCCGGAGACATCATTCATGCGGTAAACGGGAAAGACGTCATGACCGTGGTGGAGCTGAGGGCGGCCGTCGCGGGAATGAAGGACGGTGAGCCCTGTGTCGTGCAGCTCGAGCGCCAGGGGATGCTCATGTTCGTCACCTTCGAGATCGACTAGGCGGGGTCGGGCGCGCCACCTCGACGACGGGCCCACCCACACACGCGGCGGACGGCGCTGTCGGGCGCGACGAGCCCGATTCTTGTGAGGGAGCCGACGGACTCCAACGGTGAAGGTGGCAGCCTCCCCGGGTCGCCCGGCGCCTCGGACACGGGGTTCGGTCCTTTTCTGGTATACAGGGGGCAATATGTCGCTCATGGCGCGTATCACGGAGCTGCTCAAGAGGGTCCCCGCGACCGGAAGCTTCGCCGCGGAGATGGGTTTCTACTTCGCCCTCTCCCTGGTGCCGTTCCTCGGACTGACCGCGGCAATCGCCATGGCGTGGCTGCCGCCAGAAGTGGGGCGGCCGCTCGCGGACAGCGTGATCAGGGACTTTGCACCCGAGGCTGGTCTGGACGCCACTGCGATCTCGGGCTGGGTGGGGGCCGTTCAAGGCTCGGGCTGGCTTGCGGCCGGGGTGCTCTTGGCCGTCTGGAGCTCTTTCCGCTTCATCGCGGCGGGCGTCAAGGCGCTTGCAAGGTTGGGGGGCGGAGAGCCGGTCGACTGGCGCCACCGGCTGCGCTCGATCGCGAGCGCGATCTTCCTCTTGCTCGTCTGGATGCTGGCGTTGCTCCTGCTCTCGTTCGTCATCCTGGTCGCGCGGCCACTCGAGGAAACCCTCCGTCAAGCAGGCTGGCTCGCGCAAGGCACGCTATCGGCCGCAGATCTCTCTCGCGCCATGGCTGCGCTGGTCCTGCTTGTCGTCATTGCCCTGACGTACCGGACGATTCCGGGCACGCAGGCGCGCGGGTGGCGGCTCTGGCTGGTCAGCGTTCTTGCAACCGGGGGCTGGATCGCAGCGGGCTGGGTCGTCACGGGTCTCCTGCCTTCCCTGCTGCAGGGGCAGACGCTTTACGGGGCGCTCGGGAGCTTCGTGCTGTTTCTACTGTGGTCGTACGTGAACGCCTGGGTACTGCTCTTCTGCGGGCAGCTGCCCGGCGTCCTGTTGCGCCCCATAAACACTCGCGGTGAGACCCGATGACATGCGTCGTCGGACGAGCAAGTGTTACTCGTCTTCCAGGCGTGACAGGCGATTGCCGAGAGACGCTGGGCCGCCAGTAGCAGCAAATCGCAGCGACCTTCTCTGTGACGTGCAGAACAGTGCTTGGGGGTCATCAGCTGACCGAGAGCTTGAGGCTGCCTTGACAGTTGGTTTTTCGCAACTTATTTTGCTCTCAAGAACCGACAAATGAAGGAGGTGTCACGATGAACCACGCATTGCGGATCGCTGGTCTTTCGTCCCTTGTCTGTGTCGCTCTGTTCGTGGCGTCGCCGCTTCCCGCTCAGCAGTGGTCGGACGCCCAGAAAGACGTCTGGAAGAGCGTCGAGAACTACTGGGCCCTCGACGCCAAGGGCGACCTCGAAGGGTTCTTGTCGTACATGGATGCCAGCTACGTCGGCTGGTCGTACGACAGCCCGGTCCCGGAGGACAAGGGCACGGCGAGGAAGTTCATCGCCCAGGATTACCAACTGTCGAAAACCCTTGTCTACGACATCAAACCCTTGGCGATCCAGGTACACGGCAACTTCGCGTTCGTTCACTACTACTACGTTGAGCTCGTGAAGAACGCCGATGGCAAGAACGAAGAGGTCAAGGGGCGCTGGACCGACATCCTGGCGAAGCAGGGTGACCGCTGGGTTTTGATCGGGGACCATGGCGGCCAGATGAAGAAGGACTGACCGTCCGTCAGAGCCCGGCGAAGCGGGTGACGCCCGCCTCGAGCCGCGGGTAGCGGGTCGATGCTCCGGGACGGCGGAGGATCAGAAACGCGGACGTCCCCCGCCGGAGCTGCGGTCTTCGCGGTCGCCGCCGTAGCTGCCGCGGGACCCGCGGTAGCCAGAGGATCCGCCATCGCGCGAGCGCGCCTCGTTGACGACGAGCTTGCGGCCACCGAACTCCGTCCCGTTCACGCCGGCAATCGCTGCCTTGCCCTGCACGGGGTCGTCGAACTCGACGAACCCGAAACCGCGGGAGCGACCCTTCCGTGGATCCACGATCACGGTTGCGGTGCTGAGGGTGCCGAAGCTGGTGAAGAGCTCGCGGAGCTCCTCCTCCCTGGCGTCGAAAGGGATGTTTCCGATGTAGAGCTTCATGTCGAGACTCCTTCGTGCCGGCGCTCAACGCCGGCCCTGTGTTGGCTGTTCGAATCTGCGGCGGGCATGCCCCGCCCCTGCACTGTCATTTCGTCTTGCCTAGCGGCCGTTCTTTCTGCCGAAGCTGCGGGAGCGACTGGCGGCGCGGCGCCCGCTCGTCGACGCAGCCGGGTGGTGGTTCTGACTCTTTGCCCCGCCGCTCCAAATGGCACCCGTGCGGGCGCGGCGCTCGGCGTTGCTCTTCGAACGGGCGCGCTCCTGGGACCTCTGGCTGCGGATGGCAGCGATGCGGTCGGCGATGGGGACCTCCAGGTGCCCGCTCGGCTGGACCGTGTAGTCGAACCCGGCAAGCTTGCGGCGCTCGATCCGGCGGCCCACTGCGTGCTCGATCGCCGAGATCGCCTGCTCGTCATCGGGCGAAGCGAAGGTCATCGCGTTGCCAGTTGCCTGGACACGCGCGGTGCGGCCGACGCGGTGGATGTAGTCGTCGGTCTGGGCCGGAACGTCGAAGTTGATCACGTGCGGCAGGTCCTGCACGTCGATGCCCCGGGAGGCGATGTCCGTGGCGACCAGAACGCGGAGGCGCCCGCCCTTGAAGGCCGCAAGCGCGGCCTCACGCTGTGCCTGGCTGCGGTTGCCGTGGATGCGATCGCAGGAGATACCCGCTCCGTCGAGGTACTTGGCGAGCCGATTCGCGCGGTGCTTGGTGCGGGTGAAGACAAGCACAGTGCCGACTTCGTCCCGGCGGAGCATCTCGAGCAACAACATCGGCTTGAGCTTCTCGGGAACCGGCAACACGGCGTGCGTGATGCCGGTGGCCGGTGCGGCCTTACGCTCGACGTTGATTCGCGCGGGGTTGACCAGCATGTCACGGGCAAGCTGCACGATCGGTTGCGGCAAGGTCGCGGAGAACAGCATCGTCTGCCTCTGTTTTGGCAGCCTGGCAAGGATCCGGCGGACGCTCGGGAGGAAGCCCATGTCGAGCATCCGGTCGGCTTCGTCGAGCACCAGGATCTCGAGGCGGTCGAAGCGCCCCAGTCCCTGATCCATGTGGTCGAGAAGGCGGCCGGGCGTCGCGACCACCACGTCGACACCGGCCCTGAGCGCGCGTTCCTGGGGCCCGGCCTTGACGCCGCCGAACACCGCCGCCGACGTCAGGCGGGTGTGGCGCCCAAGGGTCCGCAGGTGCTCGTGCACCTGGGCTGCGAGCTCCCGGGTCGGCGTGAGCACCAGGGCGCGGGTGGCACCGGAGCGGCCCGCAAGGCGCTGGAGGATCGGGAGCGCGAAAGCTGCGGTCTTGCCGCTGCCCGTCATGGCCGCTGCCAGCACGTCGCGGCCGGCGAGGGCCTCGGGCAGCGCTGCGCGCTGAATCGGGGTCGGTTCCGTGAAGCCGAGGTCGGAGATCCCGCGTAGCAGCGCGGGGTCAAGGTAGAAGTCTGAAAAGCTCATCTGCACACTATTACTTTCTGCGGCCGCACGCGCACCGTGTGCGGCGCACCGTCGCGTTCGATTCCGGCTGATTGGGGAACGGGAGACTTGCCGGCGAGGCTGCCGTCCGGGCCCGAGAGGGCCCTGCATCATGTCCGAGCCGCCTCGGCCGACCACGCTTGACGCTGTCGAATCTGCGGCGGAGGCGCAGGGTCTCACAATTTGACGGTTCTGGCAAGTCCCGGCTCACCAGACCGTGCCGACCGCCGTCCGGCCGCATATGAGCGGTTGGCGGAGATCGGTGCTATCGTGACGGAGCCACCGGCGGGCGGACTGGCGGTGGGGACCGTTTCGGTCCGGCGAAAGCGTCGGGCTGTGTCCGCGAAAGGGGTTTCGAGCATGAAGGTGTACGTCGGCAACCTGTCCTATGAAACGACCGAGGCCGAGCTACGGGAGCTCTTCAGCGCCCATGGCACCGTCGAGTCGGTCAACCTCATCACCGAAGGCGGCAGCGGCCGCTCGAAGGGTTTCGGCTTCGTGGAGTTTCGCGACGACCAGGAAGCCAACGCCGCGATTGCGGCGCTGAACGGAAAAGAAGTTCGCGGGCGCACCATCAACGTCAATCAGGCCAGGCCCAAGACCGAGCGCGGCGGGTTCGGCCGCGACCGCAACCGGTACTGACCCAGGCTCGAGGAAGAGCCTCTCTCAGCGCGCCAAGGCCAGCGGGATGAGGGCGCGCCCGGTCTTGACGCCCTCCAGGTAGTCCTGGGTCGAGAAGGTCAGCGTTCGCGCTGACGTTCGCGTGACCCCGGGCAGCATGGCGCCTGCCTCGGCCTGGGGGCACGCCGCGGCGTCACCCCGGAGGGGGGCGGTCGCTCCGAAAGAGGGGTAGGAGGGGTTTTCCCCAGGCGCAACAAACGCCCGCGTAGCGGGTCCGACCTTGTGCGGCAGAAGCCGGGTTACCATTTGATATGGCCTCTCACCCGGAACGGATCGGCAAGTACGAGATACTCGCCGAGCTCGGCCGGGGGGGAATGGGAACCGTTTACAAGGCGAGGGACCCGGTCCTCGACCGCGTCGTTGCCCTCAAGACGATGCTCGCGGATTTCCTGGCCGAGCCGGGCATGCGGGAGCGGTTCCTCCGCGAGGCCCGGTCCGCGGCGCGCCTCCAGCACCCGAACATCGTGACGGTCTACGAGTTCGGCGAGGTGGAGGGCTCGCCGTTCATCGCGATGGAGTTCCTCGAGGGCGAGACCCTGCCGGCCGCGATCGAAGGAAACAAGCTTCCCGACCTGGCGAGGAAGCTCGGCGTCGTGACGCAACTGTGCGCCGGGCTCGGGTTCGCTCACCGGCACGGTGTGATTCACCGCGACGTCAAGCCCTCCAACATTCACCTCCTGCCCCACGGGATGGTCAAGATCGTCGATTTTGGCATCGCCTGGATCGAGGGTGGGACCACAACCACCCGCACCGGAGAGGTGCTCGGCACCCCTGCGTACATGGCGCCCGAGCAATTCTCCGGGCAAGCGATCGACTACCGCGTGGACATCTGGGCGGTCGGCGTGATCCTCTACGAGCTGCTCACCGGCCGCAAGCCGTTCGACGCCAAGACCGTCGGCGCCCTGATCTACCAGATCGTCCACGCGCCTCCCGCGCCCATCGACCCGCGCCTGTGCCCGCTGCCCCCCGGTCTCGTGGTGGCCATGGAAAAGGCCCTGGCAAAGGAACCCCAGCAGCGCTTCCAGGATCTGGGCGCCATGGCGCGCTCCCTCCACGATCTCGGGAGCAACCTTGCGACTGCCTCCTACGTGGCCCCGTCGCCGCAATTGTCCGCGGCTGCTGCGCTCGAGAGCGAGCTGACGCTGACGGACGCGCCGTTCGGTTCCCTCGAGGGCCCGCACACGAGCGGACCCGCAGCCCCTGCCACCGGCATGCCGCTGCGCCCGGCGCCCCGCCCGCCCACCACGGGGCGAGCCGGTTTCCTGGACGAGGGCACGTTCGGCGAGGACCGAAAGGTGCAGGGGATCCTGCTATCGCTGGACGACTCGATCCTGGTGGCAGGCGGGACCGATGGGTCGATTCACCTGTGGGAGCTCGCGACGAGGACCAAGGTCGCCACCCTGCGCAACCGGGTCCACATGCGAACCGGGCATGGGTCGATCACCACCTGTCTCGCGTTTTCCGAGGACGGCTCCCTCCTCGCCTCCGGCCACCTCGACGGCGCGATCTACCTCTGGGAGGTCGCCACCGGTCTCGAGCTGGACGCCCGGCTCGGCCACGATGGGGCGGTCGGGGGCGTTGCATTCCCGCCCGGCGGGGCCACGCTCCTCTCCGCCGGCGCCGATGCCACCCTGAAGTTCTGGGAGTTGCCGGCACTGAGAGCAGGGGATGCACGGCGGACCCTGCGCCGGCAGCCCGACGCCGTCACCTGTCTGGCCCTCGCCGGGATGGGCACACTCGTGGTCACGGGGCACGTCGGCCGCACACTCAGAGTCCACGAAATCGCCAGCCAGCGGCTCGCAGCCACCCTCCACGGCCATCACGCCGCTCCGAATGCTCTGGCTACCTCCCCGATGGGGGACCTGGTGGCCAGTGGGGCCAGGGACGGCGCGGTGCGCGTCCACCACGTGGAGACGCGGGAGCAGCGCGGCTTCCACCAGGAGCACTCCCGGTCGGTGGCGGCGCTCGCGTTCTTCCCGGATGGCCAGCGCGTGGCCAGCGTGGCCACCGACAGCAGCGTCGTGATCTGGGATCTGAACCAACCCGAGCTACCGACCACGATTTCTGGTCCCGCCGGCGAGAGCTTCTCCGGTGTGTGCGTCACCAGGGATGGGCGGCGGCTGATCTGCGCCAGCGCCGATGGCCGCTTCCGCGTGTGGCTGTTCCCCGGCCAGCGCCCGCCGGACCTCCATCCGTAAGAGGCAACGCTGAGGATGGGCAGCGCGACGGCCGATGCGCCGGCGCCTCCGTCGCTGCCAATCTCCTGCGCCCCTAGGAACCCTTGGGCTCCCAATGCGTATTGGGAAGTGGTGACGATAAGGGACCTCCCCCCCGGGGCCGTGCTCGTCGCTGCAGCACTCTTTCCGTGCGCCGCCTTGGCGCAGCCCGAGGCGCCCCCGCCGATCGCCATACGCCGTGCCGCAGGACCGATTGCAGTCGACGGAGACCTGCGCGATGCGGGGTGGAAGGACGCGGCGCGGGTCGAGCAGTTCTTCGAAACCCAACCGAGGGAAAACATTCCGCCTCCGGTTCGCACGGTTGCGCTCCTGACCTACGACGGCCGCTACCTTTACATCGGTCTGTTGTGCGACGACCCCAGCCCGTCCAAGATCCGAGCTCCGTACGTGAGCCGAGACAATGTGATCGGCACGGACGACAACGTCGCGGTGTTCCTCGACACCCGGGGCGACCGGCGATCCGCGATGGAGTTTCGCGTCAACCCGCGGGGCCAACAGGCAGACGCGATGTACGACGACGGCAGCCAGACCGAGGACTTGTCTCCCGACTTCTTCTACGACACCGCCGCGAGGCTCACACCGCAGGGGTGGCAGGCGGAGATGCGGATCCCCTTCTCGACCCTGCGCTACGACCGCAGGAAGCCGCTGAACTGGGGAATCCTGGTCTGGCGGAACTACCCGCGCGACTACCGCTACTTCATTCAAAACGCGCCCATCCCGCGCAATTCGAACTGTCTGGTCTGCCACTGCGTTTCGATTACCGGCCTTGCTGATCTTCCGGCCGGCGGCCACCTGATCGTCGCGCCGTACGGCACCCTGACCGAGGAGGGCGCGTCCCGTCAGGGACCGGGGACCCCATTCCTCAACGAGCCGGTGAGTGGGGACGCAGGAGTGGACACCAAGTGGATGCCTTCTGCCAGCACGGTGCTCGACGCCACAATTAACCCGGACTTCTCGCAGATCGAGTCGGACGTCGGACAGATCGCCATCAACAAGCAGTTCGCAATCTTCTACCCGGAGAAGCGCCCGTTCTTCCTCGAGGGCGTGGACCTCTTCAACACTCCGATCCAAGCCGTCTACACGCGCACGATCACCTCTCCACGGTGGGGCGCACGGGCGACGGGCAAGATCGACTCGAGCGCGTACACATTGCTGGTCACCCAAGACCGTGGCGGGGGCAGCGTCGTCATCCCCGGACCGACCGCCTCAGGGTTTGCGCCGCAGGATTTCTCGTCGTTCGTGGCGATCGGCCGCATTAGACAGGATTTCGGTGCCTCCTTCGGTGGACTCCTACTCACCGACCGCGAGAACAGCGCCAGCGAGGGCGGGGGACACAATCGGGTTTTCGGCCCCGACTTCCAGTGGCGGGCGAGCGAGCGCGACCAGGTAACCGGTCAGATCCTCTTCTCGGACACGCAGACGCCGAACCGCCCGGACCTCGAACCTTCGTGGGACGGGCGGACACTCTCGTCCCGCGCGTTCTCCGTCCAGTGGCGGCACACCGGCTACCATTGGGCCTGGTCGGCGACGTACCAGGACTTCGGTGAGGATTTCCGCGCCGACACCGGTTTCGTGCCACAGGTGGGCTACCGTTTCGAGAAGGCCGTCCTCGGCTACAACGCCTACAACTTCGGTATCTTCTCCCAGCTGACCGCCGGACCGTTCTGCATCCGCTCCACCGGATCGGACGGCGCCCTCATCCGAAGAACTTGCGGCTTATTTGTCAACCCGGCGGGCATCCTGAACCTCGGGGGAGAGCTCGATCTCGTGCCGGGAGAGCGGACACGCATCGGCGACACGCTGGTCGAGTCGGACTTCACTGTGTACTACGACCTCTCGGTGGATCCGGGGCGGGTGGTCTCGAGGATCAGGCTCAACGGGTTCGTGGGCGACTACCCCGACGTCACCAACGGGAGGCCCGGGAACGGCGCGGAGATTGGCCTCACGGCCACGGTTAAGGCCACGACCCATCTTGCGCTCGATCTCAACGCCGACTGGCAGTGGCTCGACGTCGAATTCGCGGGCCAGTCGGCCCGGCTGTTCACCGCCGAGATCGCGCGGCTGAAGGCGACCTACAACTTCACATCGCACACCTTCCTCCGTCTGATAGGGCAGTACTTCACTTCCGAGCAGAACCCGGCTCTTTACCTGCAGCCTGTCCCGGGGGTCGACCGCAGCTTCACCGGTTCCGCACTCTTCGCCTATGCGCCGAACTGGCAGACGGTCTTGTACCTTGGCTACGGTGACAGCCGGGCCCTCAACGAGAAGAACGAGCTCGTGCCCACCGGACGCGAGTTCTTCCTCAAGGTCAGCTACGCATTCCAGGAGTGAAGAAGAACCCGACCGCGCTGCGGACGAGGCGTGGGCGGTGGAGGCCCGCGCGGTCGAACGCTTTTCCTGCTAGATTCCCACGCTCAGGGAGGCACGCGTGGTGATCCGGCGGAGGCTTGGCGGGACCGATATCGAGGTCACAGCAATCGGGTTGGGGTGCTGGCAGTTCTCCGGGGGCAGGGGGATTGCGGGTAGGTACTGGGAAGCCCTGAGGCAGGACACGGTAGACAATGTGGTCGCGGTCTCACTCAAGCACGGCATTGACTGGTTCGACACGGCCGAGATGTACGGCCGGGGCGCGTCGGAACGCGCCCTGTCGGCGGCGCTCCGGGCGGCCGGTAGGGGCGCGGGCGACGTGGTCGTCGCGACGAAGTGGTCGCCGTTCTTCCGGACGGCCGGCTCGATCAGAGCCACGATCGCCAAGCGGCTCCAGTGCCTGTCGCCGTTTTCCATCGACCTCCACCAGGTCCACCAACCAGCGGGCCTCTCGACGGTCGAGGCCGAGATGGGTGCGATGGCGGACCTCGTCGAGGAAAAGAGGATCCGTGCAGTGGGCGTGAGCAACTTCAATGAGGAAAGGATGCGGCGCGCCCACGCGGCCCTCGCGAGACGCCACGTTGTGCTCGCCTCGAACCAGATGAGGTACAGCCTGGTGGATCGGCGCATCGAGTCGAACGGGGTCATGACAGCGGCAAAGGAGCTCGGCATAACGATCATCGCTTACTCGCCGCTCGGGCAGGGGCTGCTCACCGGCAGATACCATGAGAACCCGGCCTACGTGAAGACGCGACCCGGCCCGCGGAAGTGGATGCCAGCGTTCGGAGCGAAGGGGCTCGAGCGCACCCGGACGCTCATCGAAGGGCTGAGGGCGATGGCCTTGGCACACGGCGCGACTGTCGGCCAGGTCGCCCTTGCCTGGCTCTGCCAGTTCCACGGCGATACGGTGGTGGCGATTCCCGGCGCCAGCAGGCCTGAGCAGGCCGAGGAGAACGCCGGCGCCCTCGATTTGGCGCTCTCCAAGGCTGAGCTGACGAGGATCGACGAGCTGTCGCGCCGTTTCGTCTGACGGCTTCGCGTCGTCGCAGCGGGCATGAGGACGTACAATCAGAGCCAAATGGACCTTGCAATCGAGACGCGCGGATTGTCCAGGCGGTTCGGCGAACTGAGGGCGGTGGACAGCATCGACCTGGCGGTGCCGCGGGGGAGCTTTTACGGCTTCCTGGGACCCAACGGCGCCGGCAAGTCAACGACGATCAAGTGCCTCACTGGTCTGCTCCGGCCCTCGGGCGGAACGATCCGCATCCTGGCGCTCGACCCGGCGACGGACGACCTCACGATCAAGCGACAGACCGGTGTCGTTCCCGAGGACCAAGCGCTGTTCGAACGGTTGTCGGGCTCGGAGACTCTCTCCTTCGTCGGCCAGGTGCACGGCCTCGCGAAGGACGCGATCAGGCAGCGCACTGCC